>NZ_DFPI01000026.1:0-382207 GCF_002377215.1 Sphingobacterium sp. UBA3519 | reverse complement strand
CACTTCAAATGTATAAACTTATATCAACTTATCCAAATGGATATTGTAAATTATATTGTAAGTACTTGATATACAAATGAAAAATTTACAAATAATTTATAATAGTAAATTTTTATAGGATTATTATATTGATATTTAGGCTAATAGGATTTATAAGGAGAGATTTGACACATTAATCATGCTGCAAAGATACGTTTTAATATTGTATTTTTAACTATTTACGGTGATCAGTTTCAGGAGAAATTGCGGAGAGTAATGTTGGGGAAATCAACTGTTTTTAGCTTCTTTTGAAAACCTGTATGGTCTGAAATTTCAAAGGATGAAGAGGATCTTGAAATGACGTGTGAAATCCGGCAATGTGTGCAAACAATGAATTAATAAATTATAAATATTGTGTTGGTGATTTAAATTGGCTTCTTTTTTGTGGACAAGAGCTGAAATGAAATCAATTATGAAAAGAAATAGAATAACCGGTGTCGTTATACTTACAGTTGCTTTTTTATTTAATATCCAAGGAGCCTCGGCTCAATTTGGAGGGCTATTGGATAAGGCAAGCAAAGCCGTTGCTTCCAAGGGAAGCAAAATGTTGGGTTTGGATAAACTGCTAAAGGAACCAGAAGCGATTAGTACAAGTTTTGAAGATGTGAATAGGAAGGGGGAGCAAATGCCCGATTTTCAAAATACGGCTGTTTATAAACCTTTAGAAAATTTGCAAAAGAATGGCAATGATGGTTACTTATTGGAGGCTGGACATTTTGAAATGACCAATAAGAGCTATTGCTTGAAAGCAGGTACTTATGCGCCTTCGAAAGGTGATGGATATATGTATGCACCTACATTGGGCAAGAAGAGAGAAGTAGTCATTGCAATTTTGAAAAGTGCTGAAAAGCACCCGGAAGTTGCACAATCTGACATACAGATGCTATTGTGGACGATCATAGCGAAGACAAAATTTATTGATTATTCGGGTCCGGTGAAAGAGACAGCCTTAAAATTGCTTACAGCTGAACAAATTTTGCATTTGGAAGGTGGTGCGCTCGGCGTTTTGCCATTCGATGTTGTCCAAAAGGCAAAAGACCAAATGCCTCCTGCAGTACAGACAATCTTTGAAGCGGAAAATAATATTCGGCAGCTCGTTTCCTCAGGAAACTATTCGTACGCTGATTTTGAACAATATGCAATCTTAGCTGGTATGGCTGAACCTCGTACGGACGTGCCAAGTGGTATTTGGACGCTTCACCCCGATGGTTATTATGTTCGCTATTTTCCAAGTGGTTATGCGATTACCAAAGTTCAGGTGTATGTCCCTCAAGAGTTGATTACAAAATTGAATGGCAAGAAGCTTGTATACGATGCAACAGACGATATTGCATGTCCGGCAAATACGGGATCGCAACGATTAGCACAAACGAATGAACCGATTCGGGATTAAGATGTGAGGCATTGAAAGGTCGATAGGAAAGAGAAGGGTATAAAGAGGAAATTTAATGAATAANNTTATTCATTAAATTTCCTCTTTTGCCTCCTGTATAATATATAAACAATGACAATAATAGCGATGATTGCTAAAATAATGTAATGGGAACCTGAATGTTGGGTTTTATCCTCTGTCGTCTGCGCATATGTAAAATTTGCCACGAAAAGAAGTACCATGAAAATCCACTTCTTGCACATAATAAACGGTTTATTAACTATAGTAGCAAGCTAAGTATTTTTTGCAACAAAGCCAAATTATTTCATTAAAAAATGACAAAGCTTTTTATAAAAATTTAATGTATAATGTCTGTTTCTCCCATTTGATTTGTTAGGTTCGAAAAATAAAAGGGTAGCTACATTGGATATAGCCCGGGATATCGTCGCTCGAATTCGGTAAATGGTCCTAAAAATCGTATCTTGTGAACCTTTGTAAGCGTTTTTAGATATTCAAATCATGTCAAAACTTATCAATTTAACTGTCTTTAGAGAATTCTTAAAATCCAGCTTTGCAGGTGGAATTATACTTTTTTCCTGTGTTATTCTAGCATTGATCGTTGCAAATACACCTTTGTATGCCAGTGTAATGGAATTCCTGAACAAGGAAGTAGGCTTTGAGAGCGATCATGTTCATTTAAAATATTCGTGGTTATTGTGGCTCAACGATGGTTTGATGGCTATTTTCTTTTTACTGGTGGGGCTCGAGATAAAACGTGAAATTGTAGAGGGTGAACTCTCATCGCCAAGTAAAGCAATCCTGCCCATTTTGGCTGCGGTTGGTGGGGCACTTTTGCCAGCCATCATTTATTTTGTATTAAATCAGGGAACCAATACGGCAAACGGCTGGGGTATCCCTATGGCGACGGATATTGCATTTGCTTTAGCTGTTATCACGCTTCTGGGAAATAAGGTTCCTGCCAGTCTTAAAATCTTTTTGGCTGCTCTGGCCATTGTTGATGACTTACTTGCCATTTTGGTCATTGCGATCTTTTATAGCAATGGTATTCATGCGACCTATTTATTTATTGCTTTAGGCATCTTTCTGTTTTTGATCGTGTTGAATAAACTGGGCGTTAAAGCGATATGGGCTTACCTTATTCCGGGTCTATTTATTTGGTACTTTGTTCACCACTCGGGAATTCATGCAACAATAGCTGGCGTGTTGGTGGCTATGACGTTACCAACAACACCGGATGCGGAAGAATCTCCCCTGGAAAAATTGGAGCATCTATTGACCAAACCCGTCAATTTTATTATCATTCCGCTGTTTGCATTTGCGAATACGCTTATTCCAATCCATGGGGAAATGATTGGTGGTTTGACTTCAAAATTGGGGATTGGTATTATCTTTGGTCTTATCGCTGGTAAATCAATTGGTATATTTTTGATCTGTTATATTGCGAAGAAGTTGAAGATTGCGCAATTACCGGAAGGGGCTGGCTGGAAACAGATTTTTGGAGTAGGCTTATTGGGGGGAATCGGTTTCACGATGTCGATCTTCATCTCGATACTGTCTTTTGATGATAGCATGCTGATTGAAGAGGCCAAGTTCGCGGTTCTGATCGCTTCTTTATGTGCCGGCCTGCTAGGCTACGTCGTTTTGAGCGCTGTGTCAGCTGCAAAGTAAACAGGGGTTATTGATTAGATTTTGAATAGATAGCAGTCGAAGGTTAAAGATTAATCCTATTTGGGCATCTATTTGAAAGCGGATAACGAGCTATAGGTATTAATTTTAGACTTTTATGAATTAGATTTAGTAATTTAGGGCACAACAATAAAAACAATACGTTGAGATTTGATGAATTTGGCTTTGTTCCGGCTTTGGAAGAAGGTTTAGAAAGTATGATGTTTGAGGAGGCTACGCCGATCCAAGAACAGACCATCCCGATTATTAAAGAGGGAAAAGATATGATTGCCTGTGCACAGACAGGTACAGGTAAAACAGCAGCTTATATGTTGCCGATCCTCGATGCAATAGCACGGAATTCAAGGGAATCTATCCTCGCTATTATCCTTGTTCCGACCCGGGAACTTGCTATGCAAATTGACCAGCAGATTATGGGCATGTCTTATTATACGGGTGCAACATCCATAGCCATTTATGGTGGTGGTGATGGTATGGGGTATGAACAGCAAAAACGGGCCATACGAGAGGGGGTAAATATTATTGTTGCTACTCCGGGAAGGTTGATAAGCCATCTTACCTCCATGAAGATTGATCTCTCTCATTTAAAGCACTTTGTTTTGGATGAAGCCGATAGTATGCTGGATATGGGATTTCAAGACGATATTTTACGTATTGTAAGTTATCTACCGAAGAAAAAGCAGATGCTTTTGTTTTCGGCGACGATGCCGATGAAGATCAGATCTTTTGCCCGAAAAATTCTGCAAGAGCCTGTGGAAGTTAATATTGCCATTTCTAAACCTTCGGAAGGGATAGATCAACGTGTATATCTTGCGTATGATCAACAGAAAATGGAGCTTCTGAAGAATATACTGAAGGATCCGAACTATGTATCTGTTATTATTTTTGCGTCCCAAAAAACTACGGTCAAACTTCTCGCTCAGGAATTACAGAAGCAGGGGATTGATGCGGAGGGTTTCCATTCGGATCTCGAGCAGTCGAAACGGGAAGATATCATGGCTAGATTCCGGTCTCGTCAGGTACGGGTACTGGTAGGGACAGATGTGATATCTCGCGGTATCGATGTGGTGGGGATCAGTTTGGTCGTTAATTACGATGTTCCACCGGATCCGGAAGACTACGTACACCGTATTGGACGTACGGCACGGGCAGCAACTACAGGAACAGCCATTACCTTTGTCAATGAGAAAGACCAAAACCGTTTCGCTCAGATCGAGAATTTAATAGGTTATCCGATTGAACAACTTCCATTGCCAGAGGGGTTTGAAGCGGGACCTACTTACAATCCTGCCAAAAAGAATCCACAGCATAAGAAGAAGCGTTTCAATAGGAATAAAAATAAAAACTATCAGAAAGCTAAAAGAGCCTGATTTTAAAATACAAAGCCCCCATATGAGAAAAATATGGGGGCTTTGTATTTGAGTATATATTGTATTTAACTTTTATTCAACAGTCCATACGGCTAATTCATATCCATCAGGATCCTGGAACTGAAATCTTTTTCCCCCGGGAAAGCTAAAAATATCTTTTAATATGGTCCCGCCAGCACGGATAACCTGATCACGCGTAGCCTGTAGATCGTCGGCATAGATAACGACGAGAATACTGCCATCTCTGGGGTCACCAAGTGTAAAACCACCATCAACATATTTTCCGCCAAAAGCCGTATATGCTGGTCCGTAATCCGTAAACTCCCAACCGAAACTCGTTGAGTAGAATGCTTTGGCACGTTCAAGGTCGCTTGATACAAACTCAAGGTATTGGATCTGCTGGTTGACAAATTTGTTTTCTGTACTGCTATTGCTCATAACGGAACTATCTATTTAATGTATATATAATAAATTGCTTGACCGGTTGTGCCGGTTTTGGAATTAAAACCCGAATCGTTTCATAAATATAATGCTTTGTTGAAAATGACACACATTTTTCTTTTCAACATGTTTTTTCGGGGCTACCTGTTTATCGGGGCTACCTGCTTGGCACAAGGAGGAAACAATATTCATTTCCCAATCTTCATTGGACTGGGAAATGAATGGAGGTTGTTAAGCGCTCTTTTTACTGCTGATCCAATACTGCAATAACATAGATGAAACAACCAAAAACAGTCCAACATAGAAGGATAGGTTTAATTCTCTTGCTTCATTAAGAAGTAAAAATGCAATCAAAATAGCATATACTGGCTCAAGATTTAAGCTTAAGTTCAATGTAAATGCTGATATCTTCTTTAAGATTTCTGTAAATGCGAGATAGACTCCCACAGTGCAACATAAAGATAGGATGATCAGATAGAAAATATCCAGGGCATTGGGAATGAAAGTGCTGATTGGATAGTGCTGAATGTAAAAAGGAAGTAGACATGCCAGCCCTATTGTTCCACCGATCATTTGATAATAATTAATGCATATTGCATTGTACTTTTTGGTCAATTTTTCATTGTGAACCGCATAGAGTGAGGCAAAAGCCGGAGAAATTATCCCTAAGACTATGCCAAGCTGGTGTGAGGTATCGAAGTGAAATATCAGTGCTATCCCACACAACGTAAGTCCACTCAACAGAAGTTCAGACAATCTAAATTTCGTTTTATTGATCATCGGTGCAAAAATAGCGGTAAAAAAACTTGCCATACAGTAGCAGATCACGCCGATGGAAATGTTTGAATATTTGATGCTAGCATAGAATAATAGCCAGGTGCTGTCAATAGTAGCCCATTTTTTGCAATATGCAGTTTCTCTTTGAAAGTAAAATCTGTAGGTATTTTATACCATTTTAGAATAAAAAATAGGATAACGGCAGCTAAAAATACACGGTACCATGTGAGTATCCCCTCGTTGAGTGAAATCACTTTTCCAAATACGCCAGATAGTCCCAGGCACAGCACAGCAAGGTGCAGCATGAAATATGAATGTTTCATAAGAAATTGTCTTCCAGTTCCGTCCAATAAGGACGAAAGATGTTAAATAATAAAATTGATAGAAAATAAGAAGCACAGCAAATCGGTCCATTTCTGGTATTGGGCTTCAGTAATATCGGGAAAAAATATTACGCTACTGGAGGAGGAAGACAACTCGTTCTATTCATCATATTTGTATTTACCCGAAGATAGGGAATTTTGGGCGCAGCTGCAAAAAAGTAATGAAAAAGCCCCTAGGAAGTTTTTGCTTCTAGGGGCGTATATTTATTCAGTTGCCTTTATTTTGTGCTTTTTATTTTCTGCTTTTATGGCGTATTTGGCGGTAAAGTATCCGTTCCGCCCCCCAGTGCACGGTAAAGATCTATGGCCGCATTGAGCTTTTCCCGTTTTACTGTAATACGTTCCAAATCATTTTGAAGTGCATTGTTTTGGGCAGTTATCACTTCCAAATAGTTTGCCATCCCACTTTTGTAAAGTAAGGCCGCATCAGCGGTGGCTTTGGCGAGGGCATTTGATTTGGCGTGGATAAGTCGCAGGCGCTGTTCTGTATGTTTGATTTTTGCCAAGGCATCAGAAACTTCCGAAACTGCGACCATAACCGACTGTTTAAACTGCAAAGCTATCTTTTCGCGTTCGATGACCGATATCTCATAGTTTGTTTTCAAGGCCCCTTTCTGAAAAATCGGTTGAGCAATATTCCCTGCTATTGTTTTCACAATAGAACCCGGTAGATCAAACCATTTGCTAAATTGAATGGAGTTTGTACCAATGGATGGAGTCAAGCTTATGGAGGGGTACATTGCTGCTTTAGCGAGTCCCATTCTGCTTGTCGCAGCCACAACAGCGTATTCAGCTGCTCTGACATCTGGTCTGCGGCTTAATAGTTCGGCCGGTACCCCTGCGGCAAGTCCGTCTCCAACAATCGTATCATCTAAACTTGCTGTACGTTGAATGCCCTCGGGGAAACCTCCGCAAAGAATGCTCAGTGCATTTTCTTCGACCGCCATATTTTGATGGGCTAGGGGAATTAATAATTCAGCAGTTTTCTTCTGAGCTTCGGCTTGCTCCACAGCAAGCGAACTGACCAGTGATGAGTTGTATTGCAAACGTATCATATTCAGTGTGCTATCGCTCAATTGAACATTTCTTTGTGCAATCTTAAGCTGTTCATCCAAAGCAATCAGATTGTAATATGACTGGATGACCTGTACAATAACCCGGGTTTTCAAAGCCGATAAATTTTCCTTTTGGCCAAAAAAATTGGCCAAGGATTCTTCTTTTTGCATTTTTACCTTTCCCCATATATCGGCTTCCCAAGACAATCTGAGCGTAGCACTATAATCGTCCATATGAGGCGTCCCGATAAATTGGTCACTTAGTGAGCCATTTAAAGAGTTGCTCGATAACCAGGTTCTACTCGCTCCAATACTTAAATCAGCTGTTGGTAGTAATCCTTTCTTAGACTGCTTGTACGCGAGTTCCAATTGTTGCATGTTCAGGAGTGCTACATTGACGTCCGTATTATTGGACAAAGCCTTTTCAATGAGTGATGTCAACAGGGGATCCTGTACAAAGTTACGCCAGGATAGCTGTAGCGTATCAGACGTCACGACAACCTCGCTGTTTTTGAAATTTTCGGGCATTGCTATCTCCTGACGGGTGTATTTTTTGCCCACGCTGCATGCGGACAACAACAGGGTAGTGCTTGCGAAAATTGTTATATAGTGATGAAATCTTTTCATTTTAATCGTTTGTATTGTGTACTGTATTGTCCGTAAGTTTTTTACCCGAAACTTTTTCTTGCAAATATTGGAATACCAGGTATAGTAACGGTATAATGATTACCCCAAGGACAACACCGCTTAACATACCCATTGCTGCTCCGGTACTGATGGAATGGTTACCTGTGGCCGTTCCGCCAGTCGCAAACATTAAAGGTACCATACCGGCAATGAAAGCCAATGAAGTCATCAGGATTGGGCGTAGACGAGCTCGTGCCCCCTCTAAGGCCGAATCAATGAGAGAGGAGCCAGCTCTTCTTCGCTGTAATGCAAATTCGACAATCAAAATGGCATTTTTTGCCAAAAGACCGATGAGCATGATCAAGCCGACCTGGACGTAGATATTGTTGTCCAATCCAATGGCACGTGTTCCTAAGAAAGAACCGATCATCCCTGTTGGGATTGATAATAAGACGGCAAGAGGCAATAAATAACTTTCGTACTGTGCTGATAGTAATAAGTATACAAATAGCAAGCTTAATGCTAGGATAAGTACGGTTTGATTGCCTGAAGACTTCTCTTCCAAACTAAGTCCCGTCCATTCGTAGCTGTAGTCTCCCGGTAACTTGGTCAATACATTTTTCTCCAATGTTTCCATGATCGCACCATTACTGATGCCAGGCGTACTAACAACGTTTATTGTGAGTGAATTGTATAAATTATAACGTGTTACCGACTCAGGACCATACACTTTACGAAGTGTGACCAAGGTATTTACAGGGACCATTTGGCCAAGATTATTCTTGACAAATATTTCGTTGAATGCTTCTTTATCGGTTCTATAAATGCCATCAGCTTTAACTGCTATCCGATAGAATTTACCGAAACGATTGAAATTCAATGATTGGTCACCCGCAAAGTAAGTTTGAACGGACGAAAGCATTTCACTGACATCTACGCCAAGTTGGGCCGCTTTGTCTTCATCTACTTCTAACTCCATCTGTGGATAATCTGCTCTGAACATGGTATAGGCAAATTGCACTCCCGGTTGTTTCATAATCTGCGCAATAACGGAGTCGGACATTGCTTTGAGCTCTACCGGCGATTTACCAGCTCTGTCCTGCAAAACGAGTTCCGCGCCATTCATCATACCATAACCATCAACAGGAGGGGAGCGAAATGCCATTGCGTTACCTTCTTTGACACTGGATAATTTTTGTGAGATAACTTGGTGAATCTGATCAATATCGTTCATCTCACCACGTTTCTTTTTATCTTTCAAGCGTATAAATCCTGTCGCATAGGCTGCGCTGGAGTTGTTACCGATCATATTGAATCCAGTAATACTTGTATGGCTTTCAATCGAAGGGATATCGGCCAGTAGTTTTTCGATTTTTTCTACTGCTTTTGTTGTTCGGTCCAGTCCCGTTCCTGGGGGCATTTCCAAACTGTATACGACAAAGTTATCATCTTCCATTGGTACGAAACTTTTGGAAGTGCTTGTCATGAGGTACCCCGCAACGCCAATTGTAGCCAGGATCAAAAGTGACGAAATCCATTTTTTCTTTGCAAGGAATTTTAATGAACCAACGTATCGATTGGTCATGTTTTCGAAGCCTGCGTTAAACGCTTTGAAAAAACGCTGAGAAAAGCCAGTTTTTGAGGTCTGTCCATCTTGATTTTCGGCGTGTGTATTTTTAAGTAATAATGCACATAGTGCAGGTGTCAGCGTCAATGCATTGATCGCAGAGATCACAATGGCGATCACAAGAGTATAGGCAAACTGTTTATAAAACATGCCCGATGAACCTGTCATAAATCCAATGGGAATAAAAACTGCACACATCACCAAGGTAATGGAGATTACAGCTCCCGTGATTTCACTCATGGCACTATGGGTAGCCTGTTTACCTGTTAAATTGGAAGTCTCCATCTTTCCATGTACTGCTTCGACAACGACAATTGCATCATCGACAACAATACCAATGGCGAGTACGAGGGCAAATAACGTCAATATATTGATGGTAAAGCCAAATACGAGCAAGAAGAAGAAGGTACCTACGATAGCTACAGGGACTGCAATTGCTGGAATAATAGTCGATCGTATGTCTTGTAAGAATAAGAATACAACGAGGAAAACCAAAATGAAGGCTTCAATTAATGTCGAGCGTACTTGGGCTGTACTTTCATCCAAGCGCTCCTTGGTACTGATCAATTTAAAAATCTTGATTCCAGGAGGGAATGAGCGTTGCGCTATTTCAATCTGTTTGTCGATTCCAATTTCAATTTCATTGGCGTTGGAGCCTGATGTCTGGAATATACCGATGGTGACGGTATTGAGACCGTTATTTTGGGAATTACCGCTATAGCTGATCGAGCCAAACTCAATACGTGCCACATCCTTTAAACGTACGATCTGGACATTATTGTTTTTAACGATAATGTTTTCATACTGCTCTGGAAGATTCTTTTTCCCCTTATAGCGTATAACATATTCAAGAGGTGCTTTTGATTCTTCACCTAATTTTCCAGGTGCAGATTCCAGACTTTGTTTGGAAATTGCAGCGATGACTTCTTGCGGCACAAGTCCATAACTTGCCATTTTTTGCGGATTCAACCATACACGCATCGAATAGTCTTTGGAACCAAATACCATCGCCTGACCGACCCCGGGAACACGCTTGATCTGTGGGATCAAGTTGATGTTCACATAATTCTGTAAAAATAGTTCATCATATTTTTTATTATCTTCTGTATAGATATTAAATATCATGATCATACTATTTTGTTGCTTGGAGGTCGTTAATCCCATCCGGACAACTTCCTGTGGCAAGATCGGAGTAGCCTGTTGTACTCTGTTTTGCACGTTGACGGCTGCTTGATCTGGGTTTACACCTGCTTTAAAGACAATGCGCACAGAGAATGTACCATCGTTACTTGCAGTCGATGTAATGTATTCCATGTCCTCCACACCATTGATTTGTTCTTCAAGGGGTGTAACAACTGATCTCAATACTGTTTCACTATTTCCTCCGGGATAGCTTCCGGTAACTTGGACCGTGGGCGGGGCGATATCCGGGAATCGCGTTTGGGGCAGCCTAAAAAGACCGATGACCCCCAGTATGACAAATATGATCGATATAACAGTTGCCAAAACTGGCCTGTCAATAAATTTCTTTAACATTTTAGTATAATTTTTATAAAGCTTTTAGTACCATTTTTTAAAAACGCATACGGAACGTATAGGCGTGTTACCGCTCTTTGGACGTTGCAGCTTTTGCCATGATTGCTATTGCCTAGATTTCTCCCAAATATTTAAAAAGGAACTTTTTCAGCAGCTCTGTCGTTGCTATCTACGCTCCATCTGGTTACATGGTGGATTTTTTAGTCGGTTGAACTTGCATTCCATCGTTAAGCATGTCAATTCTATTCATAACGATTTTTTCACCAGCTGTAAGTCCTGATTTAAGTAAATAGGCGTTGGCGGTATTTCCCGCAATTTCAATCTGTTTCATGGAAATTTTGTTCTTTTCGCCAATAACATAAACGAAGTAGCGATCTTGAATATGCTTGACAGCCGCCATAGGTACCAACAATACGTTTTCGTGCGCTTTTTTCAAGATTACTTTGGCTGAACCACCCGAACGGAGAATTTTATCAGGGTTGGTGAAACTTGCTTTAAGTGCCATGCTTCCGGTTGTTCTGTCGATGTTACCACTGGCTAATTCTACTTTCCCCGAATGGTTGTATGCCGTTCCATCAGCTAGTAATAGCGTTGCTTGTTGATTGGATGATTTGTTATTCTGATCTTTGATAAAGGCTATAAAATCGGCCTCACTCAATGAAAAATACACATTTACGGTATTGATTTCAGATAGCGTTGTTAACGGTGTCGCATCTGCTGCGGTAATTAAATTTCCGATCCGATTAGGAATACGGCCGATATAACCACTCACTGGTGCATTGATCAACGTAAATTTGGCATTTATTTGAGATGAACCGAGTGCAGCTTGTGCTTGCGCTACCTGTGCTTTAGCTGCGGCATAATTGGCCTCTGCAGTTTTTAACTGTAATTCGGTATACACTTTACCTTCAACAAGTGGTTTGATTTTTTCAATCTCCAATTTCGCGTTTTGTTCTACCGATAAAGCAGCTTGGTAAGCTGCCTTGCTGTTGTTTACTTGTTCGTTGTAGACATCAGCTTTTATTTTGAAAAGGGGTTGACCCTGGGATACATAGTCTCCTTCTTTGACATAAATCTGATCCAGATATCCAGTTACTTGCGCTTTGACATCGACGTTGACGGTCCCCTCTAATGTACCAGGATATTTTTTTTCGGTCTCCGCGTGGGTAGGAGATAATTCGATAAAGTCAACAGTAACTGCCTGCTCTTGCGGTTGATCTTGGTTGCCTCCACAGGACGATAATAATGCTGCTGCTGTAATAAGTGTAAGGAAAGGTTTTAAAGTCATCGTTCTTTGTGCCATTTTATCATTTTATAATGAAACAAAGAAAAGAATTCTTTTAAGCCATAAGGCAAAGAAATCTACCGAGACGTTACAATTGCTTACTGAAACGTCACAGTGGTGAGCTGAATTTTACGATATTAAATGGTACGATCCAATTGTGTTGAAGATATTGGGCTTATAGATTAACATCCCTTCTTCATCGCGAAAACTTACTTTACCTTTCTGACGAAAAAAGGAGCAAGCGGATCAGTTTTAACATTAATAGTCTAACCAATTTTTTAGCAGTTGAGCCTTTTCTCTGCTCACAAGGATTTCCACTTGATCGTTATGTTTAATTTCTATTTTTAGTTTTCCGTTGAAGTGGTTATGTAATCTTTTGATCGCATCTATATGTACAATGAATTGCCTTTTGGCGCGAAAAAATACTTTTGGATTCAATTGCTGTTCGAGTTCTTCCATTGTTTGAGGGACAATTTCGACAGTACCACATTTGAGTTGCGCATGGGTAAGTTTAAATTCGGAGTAAAAGTATAATATTTCTTCGACGAGAATGGTCTTATAACCGTCTTTGAATGGAATTAGAAAACGTGAGCGAAAATCTTTTGGATAGATAAAATCCAATAAACCTTGAAGCGGTTGTTGGTTGATCTGGAGATCTTTTTGATAGTCAAGTTTTTGGATGGCATTTCCCAGCTCTATTTTTTCTACAGGTTTGAGCAAATAATCTATGCTATTGAATTTAAAAGCCCTCACAGCGTATTCGTCAAATGCTGTTGTAAATATGATTGGGCAGTCTATTTTTATAGTCTCTAATATTTCAAAGCTTAAGCCATCGGATAAACGAATATCCATCATGACCAGGTGGGGAAGTTCATTGCTATTGAACCAATTGATGCTATCCGCAATATTATCAAGTACATCCAAAATAATGATGGATGGTTTTATTTCTTTCAAAAGTCGCTTTAAACGATCGGCATTGAGTTTTTCGTCCTCGATGATTAATACTTTGGTTATATTCATTATGCTTGCGCTAAAAGTGGGAGGATAACGTTAAATGTTTTGCCATCATTCTTTATTTGCAGTTTTAAGTTGGATAGCAAATCGTATCTTTTAATGATGTTTGAAATTCCGATTCCCGATGATTCGGATACATTCTCAATAGGAATTAATATATTTTCAACAACAAGTTGATTCTGGGCGTTGGTGTAGACTTTAATTTTCAGCGGTTTTCTCTTATTTGTCTGATTATGCTTTAATGCATTTTCTACCAATAACTGTAAGGTAAGAGGAGGTAATTGGCAATTGCGTTTGGCGGGATTGACGTTTATTTCGAAGTTTACCCCATCGCCAAATCGGTTTTTGATGAGAAATATGTATGAATTTAGAAAGTTGAGTTCTTCTTCGAGTGAGATAATGTCCTTTTTGGAATTGACAAGAAGGTAGCGATATATTTTGGAGAAGTTTTCTGCATATTCATAGCCTAATTGTTGGTCTTCGAGGATGATTTCTGAGAGCACGCTCAGGTTATTAAAGACAAAATGGGGGTCGATCTGTAATTTTAACGATTGAAGTTCTGTTTCAAGAATGACCTGATCAAGCTTTGCAGCGCGCATGGATTCATTCTTCCAGTTGGTGATCAAATGACTACCAATATTGATCCCCATGATCATCAACGCAATCAATACACTGATTGTAATGTTTTGAATCATCCCCCTTTTTTCCTCCAAAGATGGGGCTATAGTAACATTTTGAGGTCCAAAATAATATTTTGAAATCAGGTACTCCAGAAGTAAATTGATAAAGAGTACTGCAAAAAGGTTGATGACGGTTTCAAGTAGAAGTCGCTCTGTCGGACTATCTTTCCAGGTTAAGAACTTATTAAGCTTGTCATGGACAATGATACTAAATTCGGAAATGATAAAGCTATAAATGATCGTAAATGTCCATTCACCGAGTATTTCAAACATATTCCGTTTAAAATAGCCATCCCAGCAACTCGAGAAAGGATCAATAATATAGGCAACGAGATAAATAAGCAGAAAGGACAGAAAGGTAAATATCAGCCTTTTTTTATTTGTACTAATTAGAGTCTTATCGTTTTTATAGATCGCTATATCCTGCATTCTTTTAACTTATCTGTATCGGTGAAATCTATGCAAATTTCGTAATTCCTTTTAGTATTGGACGACAAATTTCTGCTGAAGCGTATAAAGCCCTGACTGAAATATCAATTTGATGCACTCAGGCGTATATTGACGAAGGCTGATAGATGATCTAACCTTGGCCTATCAGTGTATAATTCATAATGAAATCCCTGTGATATTTTTTTAATATATTGTAAATCTTGTAGTTATCTTTTGTTTTATAATCATTTGATCTAATCGTGTCAAAGAGTGACTTTGAATATGGAATTCGTTTTTAGCGATAGACAGAAAGGCTTGACATCATTTCGTCAAGCCTTTCTGTTTTATTGTGGTTACTATTTTTTCGATGTGTTATCTAATAAATTATTTTGGCTCTTGATGAGTTGTTGGTGTATGGATGATATCGAAATAGATCGTTTTGTCATTAGCGTTTGGATAAACTCTATAAGTGAATTCTTTCTTTGTTAATACCGTAATATCAACCACACGAGTAAACAACGTTTCTCCAGCAGCATTTTTAGCAACAATTGTTCTCGTTTTACCATCTGCAGATACGGTCCAGTCGCCGTGCATTTTTGGAGAATTGTCAAGATTGAACATTGTAAAAGTACCATCAGATTTGAAATAAGCAAATCCTACAAAATTTGCCACGTTAGCATCTGTTAATACTACACTTTCACCTTTATTATTCTTTGCGTTTGTTGTTTCCCATGGCGTACTGGCTAATATTTCGCTTGGGGTAAGCTGGGGTTCAACAACAGTTTCATCATCTTTACTGCAGCTCACCGCTACTAATGTGCTTAAGGCGATACATACCGCTAGTGCAATCTTTTTTAAATCTCTCATTTTATAAAATTTATATTATGAAACAAAAGTAATCGCATTGGTTCAGTTGCATTTGTCTCTTTTATTCCAAGGTTTGAAGGATTTATAAATTGAATGCGATCGGGTTGTTGAAGAAATTCTAAAAAATAGAAAAAGCTTATGTATTGCCTGATTTGAAGTTTGCTTTACAGGGCGTTATGTTAAAGGTGGTGTAAAAATGAACTTCGGATAAAAATAAAACAGGGGACCCTAAGGGCCCCCCATCTACCAGATATGTAAAATAAAATTAGAAAATTGCTTTTTATACCGTATTAGTTATTGCTCCATCCACCTCCCAATGAGCGGTATAGATCAACAACAGCAGAAAGCTCCGCTTTTTTTACCTGAGCAAGTTCGAGCTCACTTTGTAAGATATTGCTTTGCGCTGTGATTACTTCCAAGTAGGTGGCCATTCCTGTTTCAAACAAAAGATTGGCATGCTTTGTCGCTTGCTTTAAACGCGTCGTTCTATCCGAAGTAATCTTTTGTTTTTCTTTCAATTTTTGAATTGAAATTAAAGCTTCGGATACTTCCCCAGCGGCTGAAATTACTTTTTGCTTGAAGATCAATACATTCTTTTCTTGTTCGACACGCGCCAGCTCATATTGCGTTTTTAATTCCTTGCGTTGGAAAATAGGTTGTGTAATACTCCCTGTAATTGCACCAAATAATGACGCGGGCAAGTTGAACCAATTACTTGCTTTGAAT
Organism: Sphingobacterium sp. UBA3519; assembly: GCF_002377215.1. NCBI lineage: Bacteria > Pseudomonadati > Bacteroidota > Sphingobacteriia > Sphingobacteriales > Sphingobacteriaceae > Sphingobacterium > Sphingobacterium sp. UBA3519. Next base: position 366,272 of record NZ_DFPI01000026.1, on the reverse strand, counting down.
GCGTTTACGCCAGCTTCGGCACTAATCACCAAGGAAGGATACATGCGCGCTTTTGCATACTGTTGATAGGCCTGTGAAGTTGTAACAGCTAGTTCGGCCTGTTTTACATCCGGACGGTGGCTCAACAAATCAGCTGGTATGCCAGTTGCTAGCTCTTCGGGGAACTGGATGTCTGTCAATTTTTCCGCTGTCTTAATCTCTTGTGGGAGTTTTCCGCTAAGAATCTGAATGGCATTTTCCTGAATAGTGATCTGCCGTTCAAAGTCAGGGATTAACGCCGCTGCGGACAATCGTTGCGCATCAACCTGTTCCAACGCAAGCAGCGTAATGTCACCAACTTCATATTGCTGTTGGACGATGCGTAAGGTTGTATCGCTTAATTGCAAGTTTTGTTTGGCAATATCACGCAATTGATATAGCATCAGCAGTTGATAGTAACCTTGTGCAACTTGTGCAATTAATTGGGTTTGAATTACTTTTTTAGCTTCTTCTGTCTGCAGATAGGAAGCTAAAGCAGCGATATTTTGATTTTTGATTTTACCCCATAGATCGGCCTCCCAGGATAAACCTAAGGATGCCGTATAATCCTCCACATGATGTTGGCCTAAAAACTGTCCGAGGCTCAATCCATTCATACTGTTATTGGATGGATTGGTGCTATTTCCCCTGATCTGTAGCTGGGCTGAGGGAAGATAGTTCGCTTTTGCTTGTTTCAGGCTAAGTTGAGACGCTTCTATGTTTTTCAGTGCTAGCTTCATATCTAAGTTATGTTGTATTGCACTGTCAATCAATGTCTGTAGGATTTGATCTTTAAAAAAATCACGCCATGGAATAGAGCCAATGCTAGTTTCCTGCGGAGCTTTAGCTTGGTCGCGGTACTGTTCGGGTAAGTTAGGGGCAAGGTGTTGATTGCTGACCAACTTATCTGTTTTACAGGACCATGCGACAAAAGATAAGATGAAAACCGTCAGTAACTTTGCTTTACTATTCATATATTTAAATTTTGTCATGATATACTAATTGTTTGTATGCACGGGTATTTCCAACGAAGCGGTCTCGCTTTCATACTGCTTTTGCTTCGGGACACCAGCTATTTTCTCTTGGATAAATTGGAAGAAAATAAAGAGAATCGGGATAATAAAGAGTCCTAAAACTACTCCGGTGAACATCCCACCCGCAGCGGCAATACTGATGGAATGATTTCCTTGAGCAGACGGACCTACGGCTGTCATCATTGGAATCATACCAACAATAAAGGCTAAAGAAGTCATGATAATAGGCCTCAAACGTAATCTTGCGGCTTTAAGTGCAGCGCTAGGAATCGATAGCCCCTGTTTGCGCCCCTGAATAGCAAATTCCACAATCAAAATGGCATTTTTGGCCAGTAAACCAATCAACATGACAAGTGCAACTTGTACATAGATGTTGTTGGCGATATCAGTGAAGCTAATTGCTGCAAAGACGCCAAATATGCCTGTTGGAATGGAGAGAATAACCGCTAATGGAATGATGTAGCTTTCATATTGTGCCGCAAGCAAGAAGTAAACAAATATCAGACAGAGAATAAAAATCAATGTAGACTGTCCTCCGGAGACAATTTCTTCCTTGGTCATACCTGAGAATTCATAGGTAAATCCAGTAGGCAATTGTTGTTTTGCAACTTCCTCAACTGCACGGATAGCGTCTCCAGAACTATATCCGGGTTTTGGTATTGCATTTATGCCGATTGAATTAAACAAGTTGTACCGCGATGCTGTTTCCGGTCCATATACACGTTCTAATTTGACTAATGTATTGATGGGAACCATATCACCTAATCTGTTTTTTACAAAAATACCGTCCATTGAAGTAGGTTCACTTCTATCCTTGGCATCAGCTTGGACCATCACACGATAGTACTTTCCAAAACGATTAAAATCTGAAGCTTGGGCACTACCAAAATAGGCCTGCATGGTTTGTAATATACTTTTTGTGCTTACGCCAAGTTGCTCTGCCTTGATATCATCTACCTGGAGCTCATATTGTGGATAATCCGCTTTAAAGGTTGTGAAAGCCATCATGATTTCAGGACGTTTCATCAGTTCGCCAATAAACTTCTGGCCTACGCCACTGAATTTTCCAAGTTGTCCACCGGTTCTGTCCTGCAATACCATATCGAGACCGTCAACATTACTGAACCCTGGTACTGTAGGGAAGGTAAAGACAAAGAAATTTGCACCTTTGATATTTGCCAGGCGTTGATTCACATCGGCCATAATCGCATTGATGTCTTTTATCTGACCACGTTCTTCATGTGGTTTAAGGAGGATAAATGCAACACCCGCTGAAGGACTTGTGGATTGTGTTAAAATATTGAAACCAGCAAGTACATTTAAAGTTTTGGTAAAATCAGCATGTTGAAGTTGCTTCTCAGCTTCGGCTAATGCCCCAGAAGTACGATCTAACGAAGCGCCTGCAGGCATGGATAAAGAAATGGCAATAAATCCTTGGTCTTCCGACGGAATAAATCCAGTAGGTGTTTTACGGATCATAAATATTGTCAAAAGTAGGGTAATCGCCAATCCTGCAAATGCAACCCACTTGTAACGGATCAAGAAGCGTAGACTACCTAAATAGTTTTTAGTCAACCGGTCAAATCCAACATTGAATCCAGCAAAGAAACGTTCCTTGAAATTAAGTTTCTTAGCATCAGAATGACCATGATGCGTTGGTTTTAAGAAGAGTGCACATAACGCAGGACTTAGTGTCAAGGCATTAATTGCTGAAATAACGATTGCAATCGCTAACGTGAAAGCAAATTGTCGGTAAAACACTCCGGTAGAACCTTCCATAAAGCCGATGGGAAGGAATACGGCAGACATCACCAATGTAATCGAGATAATTGCCCCGGTGATTTCGCTCATGGCAGATGTTGTAGCGAGCTTAGGTGGGAGATTTTCATGTTCCATCTTGGCGTGCACTGCCTCGACGACCACAATTGCATCATCGACGACAATCCCAATGGCGAGCACCAGGGCAAACAAGGTCAATAGATTGATTGAAAAGCCGAAGAGCTGCATGAAGAAAAATGTTCCAACGATGGCTACTGGTACTGCAATCGCTGGTATTAATGTCGATCTAAAGTCCTGAAGGAATAGAAAGACAACTAAAAATACCAATATAAATGCTTCAACTAGTGTATGTTTTACTTGGTCAATAGATTGATCAAGTGCATCTTTTGTGTTGTATAAAACGAGATATTTGACACCTTTCGGAAAGCTTAAAGAGGCTTTCTCCATGAATTTTTGAATCGCGATCTGAATTTCATTTGCATTCGAACCTGCCAGCTGCATTACCCCAATATTCAATCCTGCTTTGCCATTGATACGGGTGTGGCTCGCATAGGTATAGGATCCCAGTTCAACACGAGCGACGTCTTTGAGTTTAAGTACTGAACCTTCAGTGTTGGAGCGGATAATAATATTTTCGTAGTCACTTGGTTGGTTGAGTTTACCTTTATATTTGATCACAAATTCAAAAGCTTCACGGCTGCTCTCGCCGAATTTACCAGGAGCAGCTTCAACGTTTTTATCTTGAATTGCAGCCATAACTTCCTCAGGCGTTAGTTTATAGGTCGCCATTTGATTTGGATTAAGCCATACCCGCATGGAGTAGTCTTTGCTACCACCAAACGCCAATGCTTGTCCAACACCAGGTATCCGTTTCAGTTCGGGAATAATATTGATTTGCGCGTAGTTGGTAATAAAGGTCTGATCGTATTTACTCTGATCTTCCGTATAGAGATCCAATACCATGATCAAGCTGTTTTGCTGTTTTGCTGTTGTAATTCCGGCTTGTACAACCTCAGCGGGCAATTGGCTGGTTGCCTGAGCCACACGATTTTGGACGTTCACAGCAGCTTGGTCAGGGTCAGTGCCAAGTTTAAAATATACGGTAATCATTAACGAGCCGTCGTTACTGGCAGTAGAGCTCATGTAGCTCATATTTTCAACACCGTTGATTGACTCTTCGAGTGAGGGAGCTACGGCACGGAGTACCGTTTCGGCATTTGCCCCAGGATATAATGCCGTTACTTGCACCGCGGGCGGTGCAATATCGGGAAACTGCTGCAAAGGCAGTTTAAGGATACCAATCACCCCCAATATGACAAGTAATATGGAGATAACGGTAGCAAGTACAGGTCTTTCTATAAATTTCTTAAGCATGTGATTTTCTAATATTATAATGAATTGATGCTATCCCTTGATAAAGCTTGTGGCGTAATTTTCTGCCCATCCTGAAGCAGGTCAATGCCTTTGTAGACAATCCGATCTCCCGCATTCAGTCCTTTGCTTACGAGGTAATTTGCACCACTTTTTCCGATGACAGTAATGGGCTGTTGAACAACTTTATTTTCTTTGCCAACGGTGTAAACGAAGATTTTATCCTGCATTTCAAGGGTAGCAAGTTGAGGTACCAATAATGCTTGTGCATACTTCTTCTGTAGTCTTACACGGCCGGTATTTCCGTTACGTAAAACCCCTTCCGGATTGTTGAACGTCGCGCGGAGGGTAATCGCACCGGTATTTTTGTCAAACTGGCCATCCACCATATCAATTTTTCCTTTCTGATCATAAATTGTCTGATCCGAAAGAACTAAGCTGATCGGAGGTAGGTTGTGAAGCTTTTGTTGTAAATTACTACCTTCTGTATTGTTTTTGAATGCGATAAAGTCATTTTCTCCCAATGAGAAATAGACATGGAGATCCCTTACATTTGACAATGCTGTAAGTGGTTGGGAGTCTGTAGGTCCCACCAAACTCCCTTGTTTGCGCTGCAATCTACCGATGTATCCTTCGGCTGAAGCCCGTATTAGCGTGTATCCGACATTGATTTTTGCCGTTTCAACCGCCGACAGTGCCAGTTGTACATTTGCTCTAGCGGCGTTACGTGCGCTAATTGCAGTTTTTAACTGAAAGTCTGTCAGTACTTTGGTGTTCACCAGCTTTGTTTTCTTTTCCACTTCTAACTCGGCGTTTTCCAAGGAAGCTTTTGCTGCTAGCAAATTTGCCTTCGCTTGATTTAATTGTTCCTGATAGGGGCGGTCGTTAATCTTAAAAAGCGCCTGACCTTTATTTACTTTAGCACCTTCATCGACATAGATGTTTTCCAAAATCCCTTCGACTTGTGGCCTGATCTCAATATTGGCCGAAGCTTCAATAGTTGCTGGATATTCTTGATAAACCGTCTCGTTACCATTCTCGATGGTAACGACCGGAAGGTTAACCGGTGGTGGATCAATGGGTTTGCTCGTGCCTGTTGAACAACTATATAGAAAGATTGCACTGAGCACATATGCAGTCTTTACGATATTAATTCGTTTAACACTGTTAAGTGTTGGAACGTAAATCCTTTTAAGACTTGGTGATAGATTTGTTTTCATGTGATATTAAAAATTGAAGTTTTGGTATATTTAACGGTGTTAGATTTCTTAACGTTGTATTTTTTGGTGTAAAAAAATTAATCAGTCAGGGAGCGTGTGATGCCGTAAATAGCATCCTTTAAAACCTCTTGATTGGTATTGTCGCCATTGCCTTGGTTTACCAAATTGATCGAAATCAATCCATGTATAATTGACCAGTACGTAAAATACTTCCTGCAGATCAATTCTTCGGATGGGTTTTTCTCTTTCATGATTTCACGGATGACATCACTTATCAATTTTCCATGGGATTCAGCACATTTATAGGTTTTTTCAAAACCACAACAGGCCGTTCCCACACCGAACATTAATTGGTACAATTCGCGTTCTTCGAAGGCGAAATCCCAATAGCTAAACCACATTGCTTCTAATTGTTTCTCCAAATCGGTTTCAGTTGATTTGGCTTGTTTTACTTTTTTGGCAAGCAGGAGATAACCTTGGTTAGCAAGCTCCATCAGAATGGCATCTTTATTGGCGAAATACTCGTATATCATGGGGGCAGTATATTCGATGATATCTGCAATTTTGCGCATACTCAAGGCCTGCCATCCTTCTTCTTTGACGATTTGGAGCGCAGCATCTAGAATATTAGTTCTATTCTCATCTTTGAGCCGTTGTATGCGTTCTTTGCTACCCATGCTAATGCGTAAATAATTTAACAGTGTTAAGCAAAAGTGATACTTTTAATTTTATTTATTGACATCTAAAAGTCATTAAATAAAAATGTATTATTTTTTCTGCTCGGAAGAAGTGTTTTCATCGTTCACAGCGCGGGTTATAAGCTGTTTTATGCGATTCTTTTCTTTGTCAGTTAGAGGAAGTGCCTGTTCGATGATAGGGAGGATTTCCGTGCTTTTTTCCGACTGCAATAACAAGTCGATGAAACCGAGATAGGTGCGGATAAGGTCTGTTTTAATGCCGAAGAAAATGCGTGGATCTACAATAAATAGTTCCTGTATTAATGCTAACAATAGGTTTTTTCTTTTTTTATCTTGTTCCGAGCTGCTGTATTCGGGCAATAGGCCTTTTCTTTCTAGATCTGTTAATTTTACCGCGACAGCGTGCTCTAGTACATATTTTTTTTGCTTTCTATCCAGTAAATCACGTAACTCAGCATGTAAATTCCGATAAATAACTTGTTTGGCCTTCCCCGAGAAAAGATTATCTTCTGTAGATAGGAGGATATCTTGTTGTTCAAAATGATCAAAGAAGGTAGATTCAACATAGACGGAGTGGTGGAAATTGATCGCGTTATTGTTGAAACTGCTAAGTACTTTGGCAATTTCCTTTTTATCGCTATTCAGAAAATAATAATAATATCGATCACCAATTTGTTGGTTCCAGCGAATGTAATTGATGGTAAAATGATAAGAAATATCACGATCAGGGCTATAGCCTGTCCAAGAAAGCTGGTCTGTCTCTTCGATTAAATGGTCATAAGCTAATAGCTTCCCATTGACGCGTATGGCGTAATTCCTATCCTTATTCAAGTAGAGAAACCAGCCAAACTCTTGTGCGAGGAAATTGTTAAAGTCGTCGCTTTCAAAAAATGTAGCATCAAGTCCAAAAACGCCTTCAAGAGTAACTTGCGTTCCCGTATTTTTAGATTCTACCAGCCTGCTTTCACTGATATCGTATTGCTCTTTACTTTCGCGATCAATTTGAATTCGGTAGCTTGAGAAATATTCATTCTCCTGAAAAACGGTATCCCAAATCGCACGTGTTGCAAAAAGCGAGAAAGAAAATCGACCCTTTCCCTTTTTTCCTCTGGTATAGGAGCTCCGTTTGAGACTATTTTTTTTTATAGAATCCAAAAAGTTTCCAAATGAGGAAGAAAGTGTCTCTAGGGGTATGCCTTCGCCATTGTCCTGTATGCTTACACGATTAATGTAGCCTAATTCATTACTGTCTATAGAGAGTTCAATCTGTGTGGCTTTTGCATCAAATCCATTCCAGAAATATTCAGCAATGGCATGTTTAGGGTCTTTGGGAAGTCCTGCTGATTCGATACTTTGGTTCGTTATTTTTGTGCTTTTCTTCATCATAAAGACGGTTTAGCTTAAAACTTGTATAAAACAGATGGAAATAATTTGGTCGATTAATTCCATTTCAATGTACGCTATTTTTTAGATCTCTGGATTAGAAACGTGAAAAAATAAGCAAGTCCAAAACAGATAATAAGATCGAAAAGAAAATAAATAGAATTGAAACTACTTCGATTCTCAGGTTCCACTGAGCGCTTGCCACCCATATATTCATAAAAAGGAAATGGAAAACCCAATCTGTCATTTCCATCGGATATGCTATCGCATTTGGCGAAGAGAATGGTAGTCGTGACTGTTATTACACTAAAAATTACCCAGGTTTTTTTTGGGAAATTTGAAACTATCTTCATGGTTATAGCTCTTTAAGTTGTTTAAAATTACATAATATCATGCGGAGATGTATATTTCTGATTCGTATCAATATGGCTATTTAACGCTAAAGCTGATGTGTTGATATAGAAATTGCTTTTTTGAGTAGAAATATATCTGAATTTAGTCTATGCTTATAGAAACTTTAAAAAACCTTTTCCGACGGGACTTAAACAGGCTGCGTGATGAAATTTCTTTGTACAAACAGGAAGGAAATATATGGCTTATTGAACGTGATATTTCCAATTCAGCTGGCAACTTATGTTTACACCTGATCGGAAATCTTCAAACATATATTGGTGCTGAAATAGGCAAGACGGGGTATATCAGAGATCGAGCGGCTGAGTTTTCGTTAAAAGACATTCCTCGAACACGATTATTAGATCAGATAGATGATACGATTGATGTGGTTACACGTTCTCTGGATCTGTTGTCGGAGGAGAACCTTTTTGAGATATATCCCATACTCGTGTTTGAGGAAAAAACAACAACGCAGTATTTGCTTGTTCATCTGACCACCCATCTAACTTATCACCTTGGCCAAATAAACTATCACCGGCGACTACTGGATCAACCTGAGGTATAGTTAATGTATTGGTAAACCTATTCTTGTTCTAAAACATAGGAAACAAATTTATAGTATGGACATAAGAAAAGCGGTATTATCTGATGCTCCGGAGCTCGCAACCTTGACCGAACTGCTGGGTTATCCAGCCGATATTGAAGGAACGAAAACTATTTTGGAGGATCTGTTGCGGTAGCAGGAGTATGCTGTATTTGTGGGGATTATTGATAATAAAACAGTTGGCTGAATTCAACTTCATCAGGTCATCAGTATGGAGACTGGTGTTTATGTAGAAATCATTGGCTTGGTTGTCGATGAAGAATATCGAGGGTTAGGCCGATTATTATTGCATGCGGCATCCGATTGGTCTAGGTCTGTCGATTGCTACCGTTTGCGTGTAAGATGCAATATCATTCGGACCGAAAGCTATAAGTTTTATCAAAATAGTGGTTTTATACTAAAAAAGGAGCAGAAAGTTTTTGATTCTTTGCTTTAAAAGGTGAACTTTAGCCCAATTAGATATCGAGACCATCAAACATTCTACCTGTATCGACTGTTGATTTCTCGAAGACCCGACTTAGATAAAATGAGAAGAATCTTTACATTAATTGCCTGTTGCTGTGTTTTTAATTCGCATGCGCAGCGTATGGACAGTATTACCACGGTGATCGCACCTGAGTATGACCGAGTGGGGTTACTGCATCGATTTTGGCTTGGAGATAGTTACCGTAAATTATATAATACTCCTGTTAAGATGCGTGTGATGGATCTCGCTACAGAGCGGGGCGGGCTTCAGATTGTTAAGTTGGGTGGTGGCATGCAGACACAGTCACTTCGACTGGTAGATTCTATGGGTAGGGAGTGGGTTCTTAGGTCTATTCAGAAATACCCTGAACGTAGCCTACCGGAAAGCCTTCGAAAGACATTTGCAAAAGATATAGTACAAGATCAGATTTCGATACATCATCCATTTGGTGCATTGACCGTTCCGCCATTTAATAAAGCCTTAGGTATTCCTTCAGCTTCGCCAGAACTGGTTTTTGTAGGAGATGACCCTAGGTTCGGCGAGTATCGTGAGGTATTTAAAAATAGGGCCTATATGTTTGAGGCGCGTACGCCTTTTGAGGATCAAAAAACGGATAATAGCGCAAAAGTCATGCGTAAAGTGTTGGAAGACAATGATACACAAATTGATCAGAAGCTCACACTACGTGCACGATTGTTAGATTTTACGTTGGGCGACTGGGATCGCCATCAAGACAACTGGCGTTGGGACCCTGAAAAAGAAAAAGGTAAAAAGATCTATACGCCTGTCCCTAGAGATAGGGATAAGGTGTATTATAAAACTTCGGGGGTATTTCCAACATTACTTTCCTATCAATGGTTGAAGGCCCATTTGCAACCCTTTAGTCCACATATCCGAAATGTGCCCCATTGGAATTTTAATGCAAGTACTTTTGATCATTTTTTTCTCACGCATCTTACGGTGGACGAGTGGATTGACGAAATACAATTTGTTCAGAAAACATTGACGGATTCGTTGATTCATCAGGCTATGTTAACGATGCCTGATACCATTGTGAAAATGAGCGCGAATGAACTGGAAACAAATATTCGTTCAAGAAGGGACGAACTGATGGAAAGTGGATTAACCTACTACCGATTTCTAGCCCGTGTCGTTGAACTACCATTGTCCGCCAAATCTGAATTTGTAGATGTCGATTACAATAGTGATGGTTCGGTCACTGTCAATATCCATAACAAGAAAAAGGATGGCACCGAAGGGCGAAAATTGCTAAAACGTACTTTTGTACCTGATCAGACCAAAGAAGTTCGCATATATGGTATATCGGGCGTTGATGAATATAACTTCCATGGATCGGGCAAATCGCCCATAAAGTTTCGGATTATTGGTGGTGATGGTCAGGATTTGTACCGTACAACAGACAAATTTGCCAATGGCAGCAAAGTTTATATTTATGATGGTAAAGACCAGGTTCAGGGTACTATCCAGGTTGATGATGCTATTCATCTGAAATTGAGCAAAGACAGTGCTGTCCATACGTTTGACTATGACAATTTTGTCTATGATCGTAAAGGAGTTGTTTTTAATTTGGACTATGGCGTTGACCGCGGACTTATTTTTGGACTGGGGTATATGATCGAAAATCAAGGATTCAGAAAAAAACCTTATGCGTATAGGCATCAGTTTCTTGCCAGTTATTTGACCGGTCGCGAATCATTTATGTTTGATTACAAAGGTAATTATAAGGAACTCATTGCAGGGCATGATCTTTACATTCATCTTTCATCCCTTGGGCCCAAAAACCTGAGCAACTTCTTTGGGTATGGAAATAATACCATTTTTGATAAATCGGATTCAAAGCGCATTTCCTATTACCGAAATCGATTTGATCTTGTGAATGGTGATATTTTTCTAGAAAGATACCTAGCCCCCAAATTCAAGGTTTTCTATGGATCCTCCTCCGAATATTATAATAGTAAAGAATTAAATAATGTTGGACGATACTTTGAAGAGTTTCATGAAAAATATCCTTCGGAGCCTATCTACGGTAGTAATTTTTTTACTGGGGTCACCACTGGTATAGATTACGATACCCGCGATAATATCAGTAATCCAAAATCGGGAGTACATTTTCACACTAGATTGGGGTGGAATGCTGAAATCGGAGGGGAGGGCCGCAACTATACAAAATTACAGCATTCCATGAGTTTTTATAAAACGGTTGCCGACAACTATATTACTTTTGCTAATCGTGTGGGATTTGATGCGGTATGGGGAGATCCCTACTTTTATCAGCACGCACAAATTGGAGGAGAAATGAGCTTAAGAGGGTATAATTCTCGGCGATTTACTGGGAAAACAGCGCTTTATAATAATTTTGACATGCGATTGAAATTATTTAGCTACTCTTCTTATATCGTTCCTGGAACAGTCGGGGCAATTGGTTTCTATGATGTAGGAAGGGTCTGGATGAGTCATGAAAATTCCAATGACTGGCATATGGGATATGGTGGCGGAATTTATTTTATGCCAGGAGATCTATTAACTATTCAAGGAGTAATAGGGTTCAGTAAAGAAGCAACCTTGCCCTATCTCCGAATTGGACTTTCTTTTTAAAGACCTAAAACGAAGCTTTTAAGTATAAAATGAAATCGGAGATCAAAAAAAAATTAGATAGAAATTTTGCTGAGCGTAGATTACGAAATAGCAACATCGATTTATCTGTGCTAAAACACTATAAGAGTTACGCAAAAACTTTTGCCGACATTCATAACGGTATAGTCGTACTGAGTGACCTGACGGCAAACTGGAGTTATACCTATATGGGGACAATTGCAGAACGACTTTACCTTCCTTCATATGACAAGAAGCTGGAAATAAACGGTATTTGGGAAGATTTTCTTCTCGAACGTGTTTACCCCGATGATTTGGCCATTAAGCATGCTTTGGAGCTTCAATTTCTCAACTTGGTCAAAAAAAAGGATCTGGCGGAGCGATTCAATTATCAAGCAAACAGTATACTTCGGGTCGAAGGGAGAGAGGGGCAAATCATCCAGCTGTCCCATCAGATTTTTTACTTGGACACCCCAGGACCGGAATTCCCCCAGCTGGCTTTATGCTGTTATACCTTACTACCAGAAACTGAAACTTCAATCAATCTTCGAAATTATATCCTCAATCAGGTAACAGGCGTAGTCCATCACTTAGATGGCTATGGTGCGAAAACTTCGATTAGTACACGAGAGAAAGAAATTTTAAGCTGCATCAAGGAGGGGATGGTTAGTAAACGAATTGCCGAAAAACTAGGGTTGAGCATTAATACCGTTAACAGGCATCGGCAAAATATACTCCAAAAGCTTCGTGTACGAAATTCATATGAAGCAGTGAGTGTGTTTAACAAGATGCAGCAGGACATACTGACTTAAGATGACGCCCGTCTATGGGGCTGTCTTAGACGGGCGTCGATATTTTTTAGTTTGAATTATTCTCTTTCAGCCATTTGCTTCGACGTTGATCTGCAAGGTGTTTGATCGTAAAATAGTCAAATTTCGCCTGAAAGCCATTGCCGTCTGGTGAAGCTGCCATTAAACCAACCATAACAGGGTGATTATCCTGCAGCCAGGCATTCCTCATCATGATATACTCCTTGTCATCAAAAGAATAGAAAAATTCGACAGCATCTAATCGACGTATTGCTTTGATCCAAATAAAAGGGATTTCCTTATCTATTGGAATAATGCTCCAATCACTCGTTTTATGCGTAACGACCGTACTCAAATTGTATTTTCCATCCACAAATTCTATCCCTGCTTTTATATAGTTTTCATGATCAATGCGCAGCATGAGACCTGCTTGGTCAAAGCGGGTTTGGTAGTTCGCCGAGATCTTTGCCTTGACTTCAAACTCTCCCCCGCGTAGCGTATAGAAAAAGGGGGCGTCGTCTACTGTAAATCCATAATGAGAGATACGCCAATAATCGCTTTTAGGCGTAACGAACATCGAAAGTGAATTGTCTTTGATGTTCCATTCTGTTGGTTCGTTAAACCAAAGCATCTTATCCAATTTTTGTGCGCTGGCCTGTGTCGTAAGCAATGGAAATAATGAAGCTGCTAAAAATGTCTTTATAGTTTTCATGTTTTTGTTTTTGTGATGATATTCATTTTCATCAGCAAAGATATTTAAGCATAGCACAGGTTTTCAATACTGATAAATAACCATGATTTCAATAATTCATCCTATTGTAATTTATTTGCAATTTAATTGCATTTAATGTTTTTGCTACATAGTTGCAATAGTGAAAAATACTATCTTCGCTGAGTTGACTTTTAATCCACTGTAGTACCGAATCGGTATAGCAAACAAGATCGATTTCAATTTTAAACAATATAAGCAACAGCAGTATGGAATTTTGGGAACGTAATTTTATAGAGAAGCAAGAAATGTGGGGGGATGAAGCCGCAAAGTCTACAACGTTTGCAGTAGGCTTTTTTTTGGAACACAACATCAAAAATATACTGATTCCTGGGTTCGGCTACGGTCGCAACGGTCGCCCTTTTTTGGAAAATGGAATAAAAATTACAGGCATTGAGATCTCGAAAACGGCAATAGAACTCGCCCGGAAATCCTTTGGGACAAATACGATAATCCATCATGGTTCGGTTAATGAAATGCCTTTTGATCAGGATATATATGACGGTATATTTTGTTACGGGCTTATTCATCTATTGGATGCTGAAGAACGTAATGCGTTAATCCAGCATTGCTTTGACCAATTAGCTGAAGGAGGTTATATGATTTTTACGACCGTATCAAAGCTAGCGAGTATCTATGGAAAGGGGGAGGCCATAGGCACTGATCGATTTGCAATGTTTGATGGAGTACATATGTTTTTTTACGATATTGATTCCATTCATGCCGAATTCGATCCCTATGGATTAATGGAAATTAGGGAGGTAGAGGAAAATTTTCCATTCTACTTCATCATTTGTCAGAAGAGGATTAATATTTAAATATATATATTTATGAAAGATGATAGAAGCTATGAGGTAATTATCGTTGGGGGAAGTTATGCGGGGCTTTCTGCAGCGATGGCATTGGGACGTTCCTTGCGGAATGTGTTGATTATCGATAGTGGGCTACCTTGTAATCGACAGACGCCGCACTCTCATAATTTCATTACGCATGATGGTGAAAAGCCGCTTAGTATAGCGAAAAAAGCGAGGGAGGAAGTTCTGAACTACCCGAGTGTCAAGTTCCAGAAAGGGCTTGCTGTGAGCGGCATGATGACAGCTACAGGGTATGAAATAACCACCGAAAATGGGGACGTCTTTCAGGCTAAAAAGCTCATTTTTGCGACTGGTGTGGAAGATATTATGCCTAGTATACAAGGATTTTCAGCCTGTTGGGGAATTTCGGTTATCCATTGCCCATATTGTCACGGTTATGAATTCCGAAAAGGAAAAACTGCTATTATGGCCAATGGAGAGCGTGCGCTTCACGTAGCGGGATTGGTCAATAATCTCTCGAACGACTTAACGCTATTGACTTCGGGTAAGGCTAGTTTTGATGTTAAGCAGAAAGCAAAACTGAAGTTACATGGTATTTCGATTATTGAAGAAGAAATAACTAAAATCCAGCATAAGAATGGATGGGTCCAACAGGTACAATTAAAAGACGGTCGTGAACTTGCCTTTGATGCTGTTTATGCTGCCATACCTTTCAGGCAACATTCGCTTATTCCTGCTATGTTAGGTTGCGAATTGACCGATCAGGGACATATAAAAACAGACAATTTCCAGAAAACAACAGTCGCGGGTGTTTTTGCCTGTGGAGATAATTCCAGTATGATGCGTTCTGTAGCGAATGCGGTTGCTGCAGGAAACCTAGCTGGAGCAATGGTTAATAAAGAACTTGTTGATGAGGTTTTTTAGTGGCCATATTGATCTGTTTTCCGGCAGTGGTGACACATTGTTAATTCATCAGGAAGTTTTTACAAAAACTTCCTGATGCGTAAATGCTGTCTTTATTAAATTTTTTTGTCCAAATTTTACTGAAATAATAGCTGCCGATAAGATAAACCGACACCAGGAAGTGATCCTTTATGATGGATAATCGTTTTAAAAGTCGACGGTTCCTACTCTACATTTGTTGAATACGTTCGGTCCGACTAGCCGTTTCCCGTCCCCATTCTGCAATAGATTCTAATAGCGGAATAAGCGTCTTGCCGAATGGTGTAAGTTCGTAATCTACTTTCAAAGGAGCTTTTTCGGTATGTACTGTACGCTTTACTAAACCATCAGCCTCAAGTTCCTTTAATTGTAAGCTTAATGTACGCTCGGTAATTAATGCACATTCTTTTCTTAATTCATTATAACGTTTTTTTTCAATTAGATGAATCAAAATTACTGCTTTCCATTTTCCGCCTATGTATTTCATAGTTAGGCTGGTACTGCATGGGTATTGTTTGTTGTCTATCAAATACATCTGTTACTATCAAGTTTGACCGTTATTGCAAATATATAATACTATATTTAAGTTTGCAACTATAAAATATATAGTTAATTTAATCTTGTATGTTATGGCTTTTTTAGAAACTGCAAAGCAACGTTACACAACGAAAAAGTATAATTCAGAAGCGCTAATTCCGGAGGAGAAAATCGCTGAATTAAAGGAAATAATCCGATTGAGTCCATCTTCCATCAATAGCCAGCCATGGAAATTCTTCTTTGTCTCTTCTGGGGAGATGAAACAAAAACTCGCTGCCGCATCCTATTGGAACGCACAGAAGATAAATGAGGCAAGCCATCTGGTTGTCTTTAGCGCACTTACCGATGTAGATCGCTTTGAAGAGCAGATCGCAAACACGCTTCCAGAGGGATCGATTAATTACTATAAGCAATTTTTGCAGTCGAAAGGGGAGTTCCATGTTCAATCCTGGATGAAGCAACAGGTGTATCTTTCTTTGGGATTTTTCCTTGCAGCCTGTGCTGCAAATCATATTGACGCAACCCCAATGGAAGGAATTGAAAATTCCGTCTACGATGAAATACTGGAACTCGATGGCTATCAGACGCTGTTTGCAGTTGCTATTGGCTATCGACATGTGGAGGATGCAAATCAGCCTGCAATTACCGCAAAATCACGTTTGACAATTGCAGATATAATTGAAGAGTTCTAGGTAAAAAAAGATGAAACCAATAGTGGTTTCATCTTTTTTACATTAGTTTAAACTTATCTTTTTGCACTGTTCGGGGAAAACATAATTTATTTTAAGTGGATTATTGTTGAGCAATTCGTTTTTAATGATTTCAGGGTTGTTACCAGTTGGTTTTCGGTGTGTGACTACTATGCTTAGCCCTTCCAAGTTTTTTAGTCCCGTTTTTTCTTTGAGCTTTACGAGTTCTTCTAGCAGCAAATTGGGGGTTAGGTGACCGAAGAGTAAATTTTCTGGCTGATTATTTGGGAAGGAGACTTCAATCAATATGCTGTTTAATTGTTTATTTTTGATCAGAGGGGTAATCTTATTCCAGAGCTTATCTAGCTGATCGGATTTTTCCACCCGGTCCGCGCCAGTATCGCCGAGGTAAAGGAGGTAGTGATTATCATGGCGGACAAGTGCTGCACTACTTTTATATGGATTTACATGGCTCAGCTCATATGCCGTCAAAGATAATGCTGTATTTGGTACTTGCATTTCCAGCCCCTCCTGTAAACTGTTGTAATGATACTTTCCTAGTATGGGTTTTTGGCCCTGATCCCCAAAATTGATCCAGGTATCCGTGATGAAATAGTGATTTTGTAGAATTTGAAGGACCGGATCAATAGCGAAAATGTTCTTTTTGCTATCGGCAGGAGAATTAATAATAAGACCCGATAGATGATCGAGATGTCCATGGGAAATGAAATATCCCTTTATTTGGTTATGCAAAATTGTTTCGACCGATCCATTTAGACTTTTCAACACAATAGCTTTTCTAATCCCCGTATTTATGGTTCCGGCGTCGAGGCAAAGGAAGGCCGTATCTCTTGGAGTGCCTACTAAATAAGCAGAAAGATTGTCTTCTTGTTCGCCACCATATATTCCCAGCGGGACAAGGTCAAAATGCTGTGCCTGACAGGTCATGGTCACAAGAAATGTAAAAATGGAAAGCGCTAGTTTTTTCATGATTATTAAACTAAAAACCCATCCGTTGTTATAGGATGGGTTCAAATTTACGTTATTTTTTGTTTATTGGTTGAATCGGTAACGTACACCCAGCTGAATTCTCCAGCGTGAAGTTTCATCCACACTGTTCGAGAAAGTGTTGGTTAAAGGAATCTGATTTGTTGCATCTAAATACGGGAATGAGAATGTTGGTTGTCCCTGCGCATTCAATCCTTTGTAATTTAAGATACCGTTCGCTTTGTTGGCAAATTGGGCAACTCCCCAGCTTTTGTTGATCATATTACCGAAATTAAATACATCAAAAGTAATCTGCAATTGATGTTTCTTACCGCTGGTATTTAAAAATACATCTTGCGCGATGCGGATATCCAGTGTTCCGATCATTTTTCCTACCAATGCGTTACGTTCCGCGTATTGGCCTCTGTGCGCGTTCAGGTAATTGTCCTGATTAATGTATCCGTTCAATTGAGACCATAATTGATCAGCTGTCCGAGTGTCTTGCACATTGTCGCCAACAAGTGCAATTTCAGCTTTACTATTTGGAATGTAGATCAAGTCATTACCAGACAAACCATCATTGTTCAGGTCACCGCCATAAGTATAAGAGTAGCGAGGCCCGTCCTGCAGTTGATAAAATAAGGAGAATGTCGTTCCTAAATGATCCAGGTATTCTTTACGGTAAGAGAAGTTGGCAATAAATCTATTTTTAACCAAATAAGTTGAATAAGATAGGTCAGCGCTATTTGGATTACCCGACACATAGCGATCACGCCACATGGATTGAGCAATAGATCCTCCATCGTTCACAGATCTTGAATCTGTATAGGTATAACCGATATTTGCAAAAAATCCACCTTTGAACTCTTTCGACAATGTTCCTGTCAAGGTAAAACTATAACCTTTTGATGTATTGGACATCACAATGGCGTCGGAAATATTCGGATTTTCGGGAGTAGGTTGAGCAGCACCATAAATACGTGGAGTATTGTAACGCATACGGTTATCGGCACCAACTAAAGCTTTACCGTCCGTCGTATTTAGATTGACGTTACGGAAATAGACCGAATTGATATCTTTTGAATACATGGCTTCAAAAGTACCAATAACACCGCCTGGTAATTTTTGGTCAATGGCAAGGTTCGTTCTCCAAAGCTGCATAAATTTGAAGTTATTATCTGTTACCGCCAAGTTATAACTCGAGTTGTTGGCTGCAGTTTGGTGGTTCACATTGCGATAAGCATCTACATCAGGTGTAAATGGGCGGTTTGTAGGATTATTAATAGATTCAGAACCAAACATAACACCATTATTGCCGGCCTGATTAGAAATCCATACTAATGGCGGACGACCCGTAAAGATTCCCGATCCACCACGTACCTGCGTTTGATTTGTTCCATTGACATTCCAATTAAATCCAATTCGTGGCGACCAAAGAATTGCACTCTTTGGATATTTTGATACATCGATCTTTTCACCTTGATCAAAATTCAACTTGGTTACATTATCATTTTTCAGTTCATTGGGGGATGATATGTTAGTCAAATCGGCTCTCAATCCAGCAGTCAATTTAAAATGATCATTTACAGCATAGGTATCCTGTGCATATAGACCAAACATACGTGCTGAAATTTCTGCATAAGGAAATGACCCATCAGGTAAAACAGAATATTGGATTTGGTATTTGGTTGCGTTGGAAACATTATTTTTTGCAGAGTTGTAGAAGTCATCTAAACTGGCAAATGTATAGGCTCCATAATAGTTCGGTGCAAATCCATTGGTGGTTTTGTAATTTTCAAAATTGGCTCCCAAGGTAATCTCATGCTTTCCGGCATAAATATTAAAGTTGTTGGTTGCTTGAAATACCTTCGTCTTTAAGCTATTAAATGCTGTAAATGGTTCGTAACCAAATGCTGTCATGCTACTACCGTCGGGGTTCATGATGTCTACCAAAGGAAATGGTTGGCCACCTTTCGACTCTCTATAGTCGTTCATGACATTGTATCCTACGGTCAATGAATTAGAATATTTGCTACTGATACGCGTACGTAATTCTAAATTCACATTGTCCATGTTGTTGTTTATACCGTAGCCTGCTGAGCTGAAAGGTAGGCCAAGGTTGGACGGTTGCCGATTATTTTTGGGCGCACCACTATTGGACGGTAAGATGTCGCGATAGGAACGAAAGTAGAAATATTTAGCGCTTAAGGTATTTTTTTGATCGATATTGTAATCTAATTTAACGGAAAATTTGTCACTGCGTGTATCCAAAGGATAATCTTGATAAGATCCAGGATTATACCCGATCGATTTAAGGTAGTTGGCTAGCTCATCAAGTTTCTCCGCAGATACGGTTGAAACATTCGGCCCCGTATTTCCTCCGCGTGAAGCTATAAAATTTGTTCCTGGGTCTGTTCTTCGCTCAAGCTCGCCGCTTGCAAAAAAGAATAGCTTGTTTTTGATAATTGGTCCCCCCACGGTAAAACCATAGCCTTTTAAGCTGAAGTTGTTGACTGGTGCTCTTAGTCCGGCCGAATTGTATTTGTTGACTAAATTCTGATTTCTGAAATAATAATTTAACGAACCTTGTACTTCGTTGGTACCACTTCTTGTTACGGCATTGATTGCAGCACCGGTAAAACCATTTTGTCTTACGTCATAAGGAGCAATGTTTACTGAAATCTCCTCAAAGGCATCCATATTGATAGGTTGCGAGTTTGTTTGGCTTCCGATGGTTCCTTGTAGTCCAAACGCGTTGTTAAATAGCGCGCCATCGATGGTAAAGTTATTGGCAAGGTTGCTTCTTCCTGCAAAAGAAGGATTACCGTACTGCATCGAAAATTGAGGGGTCAGTTTGACAAAGTCTGTAAAGCTTCGATTGAGTGTGGGTAGATTTTGAATCGCTGTGCGGGAAATGTTTTGTGCCGCACCTGTTCGGCCGGAGTTGAAGACTTTGCCCTGTCTCGTACCTACAACGACAGCTTCATCCAATACTTGCGATGCGGACTGCATCTGAATATCTAATGTTGAGCTTTGTCCCAAAGCCAGTTTCTCGATCTGCTTGATATTGGGTGAATGCCCAAGATAAGTTACAGTGATTTGATAAGGGCCACCAATTCTCATATTGGGGAGATTATAGCGTCCATCACTTCGCGATGAAGTAACGTACTTTGTCCCAGAAGGTAAATGTATGGCTTCAATTGTCGCCCCATTGATTGGCGAATTTCCCTCTCTGACGGTTCCATTCAGAGCAGAGGTGGTTTCATTTTGCGCATAGGTAAGTGAGGTACCGATTGTGCTTAGCAAAATGCTGGTAATCAAATGTTTTCTCATTTGTTTTGTAGCTGTTTAAATGACTAGGTGATTTTTAAACCGCGATAAAGGTAGGAGAGTAGTATTGATTTTGTGTTAAGTAAATATTATTTAACGGTTTCCACTGTCGTAGGTATAAACCGTTTTTTATTATTGATAATTCAGTCCAATCTTGCTTGCGGCTATTTTTTAATTTTGATTATGTTTACGTTTTTTCTTTTGTTGTTTAGTATATTCAAACCTATCTAACCGGATTGGATTTTATCGTTACTTATGACCATAAATTTTAAAAACATAGATTATTTGAAGTCTGGAAACGACGTGCAGAAAAAAGCCTATCGGTTATTGACTGACTATCAAATTACTACTCTTCTTGATGCTTATGATCCGATTGTAGTTGGTACGATACCGATTCAGCTAGATGTGGGTGGGAGTGATATAGACATTATTCTTTGTGTCGACGATTTTGATGCTCTTGAAGAAATGCTGTCTCTTAATTTTTCGAAACATGCACATTTTCGGTTACAGCGGCCGGCCGATCGTGTAATCATCTGCCGTTTCACGATTGAAGAGCAGCTTTTTGAAATTTATGCAACGGATAAAGCAACTGAAATTCAGAGTGGATACTTACATATGCTTAAAGAGCATGAAATTATTCAATTGAGGGGTGGAGAATTCGCTGAACAGGTCAGACAGCTCAAGAGGAGTGGGATAAAAACTGAGCCTGCATTTTGTCAGCTATTGGGAATTGAAGGCGATGCATATACAGAACTTCTAAAGTATAATCCAGCAGATAACACGATGAACTATGAATGATTTTAATCTATAATAGAATGAATCCCCTAGTTGAACAGTTCAAAAAATATGGCTATCTCAATGAAGCAATTGAGAAAGCGGTAGAAAATAGAACGCGTTATTTCTTTAAGAAAAAGGGCGAGCATTTTTTGAGAGAAGGGCAGCATTTATCCAGCTATTTTGTTTTAAGTACATGATTACTACGAGCTTATTTTTTTAAAAACGGACGTGAAATGAACAGCTGGTTTGGTGAGGAAAACCAGATTTTTGGATCGATTTTACCCGTTTATACTGAAAAACCCTCTTTTGAAAATATTCAGCTTCTTGAAGATTCCGAGATCTATGCTATTTCTGTAGACGATTTAAATGAATTGTATAGAATTTATCCTGAACTAAATCTTATCGGTCGGAAGATTGCCGAGGAGGTTTGTATTATTCTTGAAGAACGGATTATGTCGCTGCATACCGAATCTGCAGTAGAACGATATCAATCGCTCATACGCTTACAGCCAAATTTGTTAAATAGAATTAATCTCGGTCATATTGCATCATATTTGGGGATTACACAAGAAACACTTAGTCGGATCCGGCGATAAGGTACGATTTTGATATAAGTCAAAAAATGCCCCTCATTTAGCGATTATCTTTGCTGTAGAAATTTAAACTATTGAAAATGAATTGGATTGCATTGATCATCGCTGGCATTTTTGAAATTGGCTGGCCGCTCGGATTAAAAATGGCTCAACAGCCAGATTCAAATAAATTGGGTTGGATCATATTGGCTATTGTTTCTATGAGCATTAGTGGAGGATTATTGTTTTACGCTCAAAAGGCAATTCCTATCGGTACAGCTTATGCCGTATGGACAGGTTTGGGAGCTGTGGGAACATTGATTGTTGGAATCTTTTTTTTCGGAGATTCTGCCAATATATTTAGGCTCCTTTCAGCAACATTGATCGTCGCTGGAATTATCGGTTTAAAAATATTCTAAAAAGCCA
The DNA here is from genome assembly GCF_002377215.1 of Sphingobacterium sp. UBA3519. Classification (NCBI taxonomy): domain Bacteria; kingdom Pseudomonadati; phylum Bacteroidota; class Sphingobacteriia; order Sphingobacteriales; family Sphingobacteriaceae; genus Sphingobacterium; species Sphingobacterium sp. UBA3519. Next base: position 344,040 of record NZ_DFPI01000026.1, on the reverse strand, counting down.
CAGGAAATGCTATTTATGTTAGGGAAGATTTAAATAAATTATAAAGGTGAGCTCAATTTGCTTGACTAGAATGTTCAAAGTCGTTTGAAACGCACTTTTTTAATCAAAACTCCTTATAAAAGAGTAGGTTGGGATGATTTTTGCTTGATAATCAAATTATGAGGCAAGAACTAGCAGAAAAAATAGAATTGTATAGTAAAAGGTACGGCCTATTTATGCGGCCGGAGTATGTTAGCTTTGCTCGGGACACGACAAGACTTTTGCTTCGCAATGAATGTCTCCGTGAAGGTGATATAAAAGCGTACCAAGACTATATTGCTTCGCATTATCCGGAAGATCTTCCCTGGGAAATGAAACAATATCAGGAAACGACCAAAGCATTGGAACGAATGAGTAAGGAAATGGCAATTGCTTGGGTGAATACGCATCAAATCAATATTTTCGAATCCGATATTTTTATCGATGATGAAGATTCAATTTTGCGCCCTATTCAGTCAAAGGATGAAGATATGTTTCGCTATAATTTTAATGCGTTGGAAGAACTCATCTACAATCACCAAAGACCAGAAGATCTATTTCGGCGGAATAGGGATTGTTTTTGGATAGATACAAGAATTGAATGGCGGTAGTAATACTTCTTGCGATATTTTTTATAATCGAGACGCTAAAACAATTTTTTGTTTTAGCGTCCAAGTCCTTCGCATATCTGAAGGACTTTTTTTATAAAAGCTTTATTTTTAGATTTCTAAACGATACGCCTCTCGACCAATCCTGCAGTGCTAATTTCCCATTGATATGCTTACCAAACTCCGGATAATCTTTGAAATTACTATGCTTTACTAAATCTTTCCATTTAGCTGAATTAAAATCCATTTCAGCGGTGATTTTTCCATTTAGGAAGAATGTAATTTTTCCATCTTTCTGAACGATACTGGATTCATTCCAATCATCTTGCGTTTTAATGTTGACAAAGTTTTGTTGCGGTAGAAATGTATAAAGACAGCCCGAACGCTTTAGCGGTTTATCAAAATCAGGATGGGAATCTGCCAACAGTTGGTACTCCGGTCCAGAATGGTAGGTCGCATTAATATCGGGTCTTTCCTGTACGTTGACAAAAACGCCACTATTTCCCTCTTTTTCCAGCTTCCATTCAAACTTAAACTCATAATTTTTATACTCTTTGTCCGATACCAAGTCGTATTTTTGGCTTTCACTGTTTGGGTCACAGTAAATTGTTCCATTTTTTACAATCCAGGCCGTAGGCGCATTTTTGCTATTATTGTACGTATGCCAATTGTTGAGCGTGTTACCATCAAATAAAAGTTGCCAGCCATTACGTTGCTCTTCTTCTGTCAATGTATTGGGACTGCTTTTTTCATTTTGACAGGAGAGTAAAATACAGCCCAGAAAGACCCATAAGGTGATTTTTTTGAAAAGGTTTAAGTTTATCATTGTTTTTATTTTTATAAGTGTCTTTTTAATACGTTTTCCCAACCAATATGTATTCCCTAAAATAATTTTTAATGTGAACTTTTGGAGACAATTTCATATTCCTTTGCAAATTTGTTACATAGTGCTTCTGCTAATACTTATCCCGAGGTTCACATATTCTCCCATTCATTCATGAATTTTTAAAATGTGCTGGCCCATCATTTTAAAAGATAAATCGGCTCAAGCCGTCTATACTTTTTTGGTCACCTTTCAAGCATAGATGACAAGGTACACATTATAATGATTTGATCACATTTTCAGCATAGTCATTCTCATTTTGATAAAATAACCTTATCAAAATGATAGGATTCTCCAATTCTATTTTGTCACTTATTTTTTTATATCATCTGATTAATAGCGTTTTATGATGTTTTTCGGTACAGTGGAACAGGATTTGGCTTATGGGGACAAATGAATGTAAATATGAAAACAGGACGGAAAAGAAAAGTATGTGGTAAGAGTCCGCCGAGGGGGACGATCGGCAAAGCTACTAGCATTAAATTCAAGTTTAAAAAATGAAATCGCAAGTCACTAATAAAGTTTAACAATGGTAATAACAATCATACTCATCATAACTGGACTATTTTTCTTCTGGTTATTCTATAAAATGGTCGACTTTTTCGGCAAAATATAAAATAAATAATATGAAAGAGAAGCAAGAAAATAAAGGCAGAGGTTCCGCTCATAATGTGTCGGGCGACCGTATAGCGAAGGTCATCGTAGTGGTATTGATTATTGCAATGATTTTTCAACTCTATATCGGGTAGATTTTGATACATAGTTTTACGAACAACATGAAAAAATTAAATCAATACGGTGCAGGTCTGTATATGGCGCTCCATTACAAAGAAATCCGATCAGAGATTAGTTTCCTATTACGGAAGCACAATTTTGCAGGAGCTTTACAGGCTGTTATTAATCATCTTCGGAGCTTAATAGTACTGCAAAGCACGGACAAAATCTGCCAGCATATTCATTTTCTCGGAATGATTTATGGACGAGGAAACAATTATGTAAAATACATTTTGGAAAATCTTTTTGTTAGATCTTTAGGAGGTCTTCGACGTATAAGTTCGGTCAATGCATGGGCAGAAATCGAAGCCCAGCTACCAACACCATTTTTAGAGGTCCTCAAAGGACAACAAATCCATAACCTTCTAAAATCAAAGTAAATGACAGCTTTATTTATTGTAGCACTACTGGTTTTTACATACATCTGTTATGTACTCTTAAGGCCAGAAAAATTTTAATAACAAGATTACTCATTCGTCATTGTCAGCGATGAAACTGCGCTTTCAGTCAGTCCTTTTGGCATTACGAAGTCAAAAGAAGGGCTTAAAGTTAGCTGACGATTGATCATGATACACTTTTTATACAAATCAATTAAAGAAATGAATACAGAGATTCTTGGAATCATAGTGATGTTCATCGTAACATTACTACTCGGACTTCCCCTCGGGAAATATATAGCTAAGGTATATGGTAACGAAAAGACCTGGTTAGATCCATTGTTTCAACCATTGGAACGTTTTTTTTATCGAGTGACAGGAATTAATCCCAATGTTCAGATGACTTGGCAACAGCACCTCGTTGCTCTTCTGACAATTAATCTAGTGTGGTTCCTGTTGAGTATGGCTATCCTGATGAATATGGGAAGTTTGCCTTTAAATCCAGATGGAAATCCTGGAATGACTGCTGATTTGGCTTTTAATACCAGTATATCCTTTTTGGTTAACTGTAATCTCCAACACTATTCTGGGGAGTCGGGCGTGAGTTATCTAGGACAAATTTGGCTCATGTTTCTCCAATTCGTGACTGCAGGCGTGGGAATGGCTGCTGCAGTGGTTATTTTTAAAGCTTTTAGGGATAAAACAACAACGCAATTGGGCAATTTTTACGATTTCTTTGTGAAATCTTGCACCCGCATTTTACTCCCTATCTCGGTCCTGGTTGCTGCCATTTTCGTGTTCCAAGGCATGCCGATGACATTCGAAGGTAAGGACAGTATGATTACAGTTACTGGAGATACCGTACAGGTAAGTCGAGGACCAGTAGCTGCCTTTGTTCCAATTAAACATCTGGGAACAAATGGAGGTGGTTTTTTTGGTGCGAACAGTGCGCATCCATTCGAAACTCCCAATTATTTGACCAACATGGTGGAAATGATTGCCCAGTTTATTATCCCGATGGCGATGATATTTGCATTCGGCTTTTTTATTCGCAAGCGTAAATTTTCATGGATGATGTTTGGCGTGATGACCATTGGGTTTATCATCCTGACGATTCCAAATATAAAAATGGAAATGGCTGGAAATCCAGCGATCGCACAGATGGGTATTGATACGTCTATGGGGGCTATGGAGGGAAAGGAAGTACGTATTGGTGCCGCAGCATCCGGCTTTTGGAGTATTGTCACAACGATGATTTCGACGGGATCAGTCAATTCTATGCATGATAGTTACATGCCCTTATCTGGTATGAACGAACTGATAGCCATGATGGTGAATGCCTTTTATGGCGGTGTGGGCGCGGGGATACTCAATTTCTTCATTTTTATTATACTCGCCGTTTTCATTAGTGGCTTGATGGTGGGGCGCACACCAGAGTTTATGGGTAAGAAAGTTGAAGCGCGCGAAATGAAAATCGCCATGATTGTTGCTCTTGCCCATCCTTTTCTAATCCTTGTCGGTACAGCACTTGCGACAGCATTTCCAGCCCAAGGTGCTTCTACATTGAATAACCCTGGATTCCATGGTTTTAGTGAAATATTGTACGAATATACTTCATCCGCAGCCAACAATGGTAGTGGTTTTGAAGGTCTTGGAGATAATACCATTTGGTGGAACATTTCGACAGGTATCGTATTGTTACTCGGCCGATTTATACCGATTATAGGCCCAATTGCTATTGCTGGGTTATTGGCTGAGAAGAAATTTATACCTGAAGGCGAGGGAACGCTAAAAACTGATACAAGTACATTCGGTTTAATGGTATTCGCTGTGATCGCGATTATTGCAGCACTCTCTTTCTTCCCTGCGTTGGCACTGGGTCCAATTGCGGAATATTTTTCCATGTAATACGTAAAAATTAAAGAATTCTAAAAATGAGCAGTCAACAAACATTGTTTCAGAAAGAGCTTGTACAACAAGCGTTAAAGCAATCTTTCGTGAAGCTAAATCCTAAAATAATGTTCCGTAATCCAGTGATGTTTACCGTGGAAATCGGGACGTTGATTATGGCCGTGGTTTGTCTTTGGATAATGTTCGGAGAAAAATCACAAGGTACACTTGGTTATAATTTTACAGTATTTCTTATCCTATTTTTAACCTTGCTGTTTGGCAATTTTGCGGAGGCAATTGCCGAAGCCCGCGGAAAGGCGCAAGCAGATAGTCTTCGGAAAACTCGGGAGGAAACTCCTGCAACCCTGCGCGATGGTCGGGTCGTTTCATCCGCTCAATTGAAAAAAAATGATGTTTTTGTTTGTCAGGCTGGTGATGTAATTCCATTGGATGGGGAAATTATCGAGGGGTTGGCGACAATAGATGAAAGTGCAATTACCGGTGAATCAGCACCGGTGATCCGCGAGGCTGGGGGCGATAAAAGTTCAGTTACAGGTGGCACCAAGGTTTTATCCGATCGAATTGTCGTGCAGGTAACGACAGAACCGGGTGAAAGCTTTCTGGATAAGATGATCGCACTGGTCGAAGGGGCAAGCCGCCAAAAAACACCTAACGAGATTGCCTTAACCATCCTTTTGGCAGGTTTTACACTTGTTTTTATTATCGTAACGGTGACCTTAAAACCATTTGCGGATTATGCCAATGTCGGTATCACCATTGCTTCGTTTATTTCACTTTTTGTCTGTCTGATTCCAACGACAATAGGTGGTCTTTTATCGGCGATTGGTATCGCGGGAATGGATCGCGCACTTCGTGCAAATGTTATTACAAAAAGTGGCAAGGCAGTTGAAACGGCGGGTGACATTGATGTCTTGTTGCTTGATAAAACTGGAACCATTACGATCGGAAATCGTAAGGCGACAAATTTTTACCCCGCCGATGGTGTCATGAAAGAAGCGCTGGTACGTGCAGCAACATTGAGCTCCATGGCGGATGAAACACCAGAAGGGAAATCAATTGTTGAATTGGCTGGTGTCAACCCATCGAGCTATAAGGTCGAAAACCCGGCATTCATTAAGTTTACCGCCGAAACCCGTAGCTCGGGAATAGACTTTGAACAGACACGTATTCGTAAAGGTGCAACAGATGCTATTCGAAATATCATTGTAAAGGCTGGAAATCTATTTCCTCAGGAAATAGATGAGCGCGTAAAGCTTATTTCTCAAAATGGGGGGACCCCATTGGTCGTAGCCGAGAATGAACAAGTACTCGGTGTCATAGAATTGCAGGATGTGATAAAACCCGGGATTCATGAACGCTTTGAAAGGTTGAGAAAAATGGGTATTAAGACTGTTATGGTGACAGGAGACAATCCGTTAACGGCCAAATATATTGCAGAAAAAGCAGGGGTGGATGATTTCATCGCCGAAGCGAAACCCGAAGACAAGATGAACTATATCAAAAAAGAACAGCTTGACGGGCGATTGGTCGCCATGATGGGGGATGGTACAAACGATGCTCCGGCACTTGCACAAGCGGATGTTGGTGTAGCAATGAATAGCGGTACGCAAGCTGCAAAAGAGGCTGGAAATATGGTCGATCTCGACAATGATCCGACCAAATTGATCGAGGTTGTGGAGATAGGTAAGCAATTGTTGATGACCCGGGGTACGCTGACAACATTCAGTATTGCAAACGATGTTGCCAAATATTTTGCGATTATTCCGGCCCTGTTTATTGCGGCAATACCGGCACTTCAAGGTTTAAATATTATGCAGCTCAGTAGTCCACAAAGCGCCATACTATCGGCTGTCATCTTCAACGCAATTATTATCCCATTACTGATTCCTTTGGCATTAAAGGGAGTTGCATACAAACCTATAGGCACAAGCGCATTGTTACGGAGAAACCTGCTCGTTTTTGGACTTGGTGGAGTGCTCGTTCCATTTATTGGTATCAAGGTCATAGACCTGCTGGTTTCGCTATTTATCTAATACATTTTTAATAATTAAAGCAAAGATGAAAACACATATATATCCAGCAATAAAGATTACAATAGTTTTATTGCTCCTGCTGTCAGTTGTATATCCGGCCCTTGTTTGGGCAATAGCTCAGATAGCACCTAATCATGGAAAAGGGGAAATGCTAGCGTACAACGGGCAAAAGTATTACAGAAATATTGGACAGGCCTTTACGCGTGATGATTACTTCTGGTCGCGTCCTTCCGCTGTTGGTTATAATGCAGCAGGATCGGGAGGAAGTAACAAAGGACCCTCTAATGGGGAATATCTTTCGGAAGTTAAGGCCCGTATTGATACGTTCTTAGTCCACAATCCCACCGTAAAACGCGAACAGGTACCGGTAGACATTGTTACAGCCAGTGGCAGTGGTTTGGATCCAGATATCTCGGTAGAGGCCGCAAAAATACAAATCGATCGTGTTGCGAAAGCAAGAGGTATATCGGTAAATAGCTTACAGTCTCTCGTTGATGCTCACGTTCAGACCCCTCTATGGAATATGTTTGGACCTCGCAAAATCAATGTCCTTGAACTAAATATTGCTTTGGACAAGATGGTTGAAAAATAAAATTGACCTGATGGGTCATTGATTTACACTTTACAAGAACGATATACATGAAAAAACTAGCGATGTTGGCCTGTTTACTCGCAGGAGCAACACAATTATTTGCACAGCAAGATACAACTCAAAATACCCAATTGTCTATCAGTGGTTACCTTGAAGCATATTACCTTCGGGACTTTAACAACCCAATTGGAAATACACGCCCAGGCTTTGTATATAGTCACAACAGAACAAATGAAGTAAACATAAACTTGGCACTTTTAAAAGCTGCGTACGAAACAACCAATACACGTGCAAATCTTGCTTTTGGTGTCGGTACATATATGAATGCGAACTACAGTGCGGAACCCGGTGTCTTAAAAAATATTTACGAAGCGAATGCCGGTGTTCGTATCTCGAAAAAACATAATTTATGGATCGATGCTGGAATATTTTCTTCCCATTTGGGCTTTGAAAGCGCTATAGGAAAGGATAATTGGACTGTAACAAGGAGTATTTTTGCTGATAATTCCCCTTATTTTGAAACCGGCGCAAAAATATCCTATACATCCGCATCAGGAAAACTATTTTTAAGCGGGCTTATTTTAAACGGATGGCAGCGGATTCAACGGGTGGATGGTAGCAGTTTACCTGCATTTGGACATCAATTAGTCTATAAACCGACAGCTAAATGGACTATCAATAGTGGTTCTTTTATTGGCAGTGATAAAGCGGATAGCGTCAGACAGATGCGCTATTTTCATAATCTATATGCCATTTATCAAATGAATGAAAAGCTGGGAATTACATTCGGATTTGATATTGGAGCGGAACAAAAAGCAAAAGGTAGCTCAACGTACAATGTATGGTACACGCCTGTGTTAATTGCACGATATGCGACGACCGAAAAATTTAGCTTAACAGCAAGAGGAGAATATTACAACGATAAGCATGGTGTAATCGTTTCGACTACGACAGATCAAGGTTTTCAAACGTTTGGCTATTCTTTAAATGCAGATTATGCAATTCTTCCCAATGTCGTTTGGCGCACGGAACTACGTAATCTCACCAATAAAGATGCTATTTTCCTTGATCGGACAAATAAGTTGGTGAAAAATAGTTTGACGGCTGTCACAGCACTTACAGTTAGTTTTTAAAACAATCGTTCCTGTCGTGTGTTGGATCGGCAGGGACTTTCTGAAATGAAAGGCAATAAAAATGGAAGAAAGGAAAAGCGCTGAACACTTTTTGGACCTTATCCGAAAATCGAGAAGAGGTCGCTTCAAACTTTATATCGGCATGAGTGCAGGCGTCGGAAAAACTTACCGCATGTTACAGGATGCCCATACACTTTTACAGGGAGGAATCGATGTGCGTATTGGCTATATTGAGACACATAATCGGAAGGAAACCCATCAATTGCTGGATGGTCTACCCGTTATAGCCCGACGCCATCTTTTTTATAAAGGCAAACAGTTAGAGGAACTGGATCTTTATGCTGTTTTGAATTCACATCCTGAGGTAGTCATTATCGATGAGCTGGCACATACCAATATTGAAGGTAGCAAAAATACCAAAAGGTGGCAGGATGTTATGGAGATTCTGGAAGCCGGGATTAATGTGATCAGCGCTGTAAATATCCAGCATATTGAGAGTTTAAACGAGGAGGTTAAAGCGATTACAGGGGTTGAAGTACAAGAACGTGTCCCTGACAGTGTTATTGATTCCGCCGATGAAGTCGTTAACATTGACCTTACTGCAGAAGAACTTATCATCCGCCTAAAAGAGGGCAAGATCTATGACGCTTCAAAAATTCAGGCAGCACTTCAAAACTTCTTTAAAAGCGAACATATCTTGCAATTGCGGGAAATGGCGTTGAAAGAAGTGGCTTCCCAGGTTCAACGTAAAGTGGAGATCGAAGTTCAACCTCAACGATGGGTACGAAAGGAGCGTTTCCTGGCTTGTATAAGTTCCAATGAAATAAAAGCAAAAAACGTGATCAGAAAAACAGCGCGCTTAGCAGGATATTACAATAGCAGTTGGTTTCTGCTGTATGTACAGTTGCCAAAAGAGCGTGGCGATCGGATAGCCTTAAATAAACAGCGACACCTGATCAATAACTTTAAGCTGGCGACAGAACTTGGTGGTGAAATTATCAAAGTGGAAAGTCATAGTGTGGCAAAAGAGATTATCGCTTTGTGCGAGCTCCGCAAGATCACCACAGTTTGTATTGGTAAACCACGATTATCTCTTTTAAGGATGTTACTTGCTAAGGATACATTTAGCAAATTGCTGACGCAACTGTCGACCGAAGATATCGACCTGATTATATTGTCATAATGATAAAGGTAAATTGTGAATAAGATGAAAATAAAAACGAAACTTACCTTTGGTGTAGGATCACTTTTTCTCATGATCTTTCTACTCGCCACTTTAAGCGGCTGGTATGTAAACCGGTTAAAAAAGGATACCGCAAATATATTGACAGCAAATTACAACACGCTGCTGTATGCCAAGAATATGTTATTGGCTTTGGAGGAAATTCCTGTTGAAAAAACTGCTTTTAAGAACTTCGAGGTCAACCTTGACAAACAACGGAGAAATGTTACTGAAGTCGGAGAGCAACAAACAACGAACGCGATTGCTGAACATTTTTTAAAACTGAAATATAAGCCCTTAGACATCACTATCATCTCGTCCATCAGAAAGGATATTGCTTTGTTAATGGAGCAAAATATGACGGCAATTTCTAGGAAGAGTATTGTTGCGGATCGCACCGCAGAACATGCAATTTTGGTCATTTCATTTGCTGGGGCACTCTGTTTTATTATTGCTTTTATATTGCTGGTCAATTTGCCGTCCAATATAGCTGATCCCATAGCAAAATTGACAGCGAGTATTCGACAGATTGCAGGACAGAACTACAAAGAACGAATTCAGGTACAGAGCGGAGGTGAGTTTGCTGAACTCGTCGCTTCATTCAATTCCATGGCAGAGAAACTTGAAGAATACGCTGAAAGTAAACTTGAAAAAATTTTAAAGGAAAAAAGTCGAATCGAGTCTCTTGTGGATCATATGCATGATCCGGTGATAGGCTTCGACGAAGAGCGACGTGTTATTTTTGTCAACGAGGAAGCGCTTCGCATCACCAATCTACATAAAGATCAACTTCTCGGAAGATCTGCTTTGGCGGTTTCAGATGAAAATGATCTTGCTAAAGATATTTTTAAAGACCTGTTCCTTCCCGTGGAGCAACGTGAAAAGAATGCTGTTAAAATTTATGCGGACGATAGAGAAAGCTATTTTGAGAAAGATGTTATCGATATCAATGTTTTGCCGACTGGTGAACTGGAATCAAAGTTTATTGGGCAGGTGGTTATCCTAAAGAATATTACGCCATTTAAGGAACTTGATCTTGCAAAAACAAACTTTATCGGCACCGTTTCTCACGAGTTCAAAACACCTATTGCTGCGATTCAGATGGGGGTTCAATTGCTGGAAAATGAACAAATAGGCCATCTGAATACCGAACAGCTCACCTTGTTAAACGGAATAAAAGAGGATTCTAACCGACTGCTTCAAATAACCGGTGAACTGTTAAATATGACCCAGGTTGAAAGTGGTTCCATCCAAATTAACTTACATACGACAGAAATACAGCCTATTATTGAATATGCTATCATGGCGAATCAATTTGCTGCGAATCAAAAAAATATACACTTTGTTATCGAGGTAGATCCCAAAGTGAAAGCTATCTTTGCTGACAATGAGAAAACTGCCTGGGTTCTTACCAATTTTCTTTCCAATGCGATACGTTACTCGCATGAAGATTCGGTCATTCGTATAGGGGTGGAAAATAACGAACTTAAAACAAAATTTATCGTTACCGACAGCGGGCAGGGGATCGAGCCTAAATATCTGGATAAAATATTTGCACGCTACTTCCGTGTACCAGGGTCCAAAAAAGGTGGAACAGGACTTGGTTTAAGTATTAGTAAAGAGTTTATAGAAGCGCAAGGAGGCGAGATTGGTGTTGAAAGTGATTATGGCGCAGGAAGTTCTTTCTATTTTTCATTACGTACTGCTATTCCCGATAATTAATACATACTAATCGGATCGTATCTGTTCCTATAGTGTATTATGACAACACGACAAAGTTGGATAAGGTGAGAACAGTTTTTGAGATTATAAGTGGTGCCGGCGAGCCACTCATAATCTCAAAAATGGATTAATGGTTAACTAAAGCCATAGCACCTTCGCTGTATCGAGCTCCGATATTAGGGTATTTATGGAGTATTTCATCGATTGTTTTTAAATCATCATTCGATAATTGTATGTCAAGGGCGCCCACATTTTCTTCCAGGTATTTTCTTTTTTTAGTTCCTGGAATGGGAATGATGTCATTTCCCTGTGCCAGTACCCACGCTAAAGCGAGCTGTATAGGACTACAGTTTTTATCTTTTGCCAGTAGAGAGAAGTCGGCGACCAATTGTGCATTGTTCAAAGCATGTTCGCCTTGATTACGCGGTAAGGTTCTTCTAAAGTCGTCCGAAGCGAGATTTTCTAGATTTAAAGAATTTGAAAATAATCCACGCGCTAGCGGTGCATAAGGAATTAAACTTATCCCCAATTGACGTACAGTCTTTTGGATTTCTTTTTCTACATCGCGTGTAAGGAGCGAATATTCGCTCTGTAAAGCAGCTATAGGGTGTACGGCATTTGCTTTGATGATTGAGGCGGGGGATGCTTCGCTTAAGCCAAGATACCTCACTTTTCCTTCTTTAACCAATTCCGCCATAGCGCCTACGGTCTCTTCGATGGGAATATTGGGATCTACGCGATGTGCATAATAAAGATCTATGGTATCTATTCCAAGGCGTTTTAAACTTTTTTCCACCGCTAATTTTATCCATTCGGGCGAGCCATCGAAGTAGGTGTTTGCCGTACCACTTGGACCTGCTACTTCATCTTTAAAGCGAAACCCAAATTTTGTTGCAATAAAAACTTTGTCACGGTTGGGAACAAGTACTTTTGAAATAAGCTCCTCATTGGCACCGTTGCCGTACATATCTGCGGTATCCCAAAAATTAATGCCTAGGTCCAATGCTCTTTCCAATGTAGCAATACTCTCTTTCTCGTCCGTAGGTCCGTATGCAAAGCTCATTCCCATACAACCTAATCCAATCGCAGAGAGTTTTTCATTTGTTGTTCCAAGATTTCTATATTTCATAATAATGATATTTTGTTTAATACAAAAGTATACATGGAATAAACGAAGGGAGTTAAGACAATCAAACAGATTGTTATACAATTCAAACAGTACCGCTTCGGACTTGGTTTGGGGACATCCCCGTTTGCTTTTTGAAGAAATTGGTGAAATAGGAAGGATATTCAAATCCTAGGCTGTAGGCAATATCCGATATATTCCAATTGGTATGCAACAACAAAGCTTTGGCTTCTTGGGCCACACGGTTTGCAATGTGTGTACTGGTGGTTTTGCCTGTGGCTTCTTTTACCGACCTGTTGAGGTGATTGATATGAACCGAAAGCGCATGAGCATAATCTGCAGGGCTTTTCAACTGTAGGCTAAGCTGAAGGGTATTGATTGGAAATTGTCTTTCTAACAGCTCAAGAAATAGTCCCGATACCCTGGTTGAAGCGTTGGTATAAGATCCAAAACTCGCTGCGGGACTCGATTTCATGGTTTCATGAATTAGAAGATGTAGATAACTTCGCAACATATCATCTTTATGAACGTAGCTTGAGTTCATTTCAACTACCATCTTCTGGAAGATTGCAGAAATTTCTGCTAATTGTGTTTCATCCGGAAAATAGATCGGATTGCTGCCTATCTTGAACAGCGGGGAGTCTTTTAGACTTTCTATCCGTTCACTATGCTGTATAAATTCCTCTGTAAATATACAATACCATCCTGATTGTTCTGAGGATTCCGGTTCCCAAGCATAGGGGACAACCGGATTCGCAAATAACATGGCCGGTTTATCGATTTGTATCCACTTATCTGCGTAATATAGTTTTCCACGCCCTATAATAAGGGAGGTTTTATAAAAATCACGGCGATTGTACGGAGATACGACGGTACAGGATTCTCTACTGAAAACATTGAAATGCCCAATTCCGGTATTATTTAGCGGCAAATCCAAATTAGTTAAACCTGGTTGCCTTTTGTAAAAATCTGTTACACTTTCGGCTGATTTCATATCACTAAATTAAAAAAAGTGAAACAATCCTAGGTCATAAATGGATCAGTTTCTCAAAAATGAATTCCAATTTTTGGTTAGCTAATGGTATTTTATTTAAACTGTTTGTGATCTTGTTCGTATTTTTGCCTTATCCAATAATTGTTTTTCTTTATCACAAAGATACCCTTTACATGTTATGGCCATGATTAAAATTTATCATAATAAAAATTGTAGCAAGAGTTGTAATGCATTGGAAGTGCTACAGCATCAAGCTCTGGATATAGAAGTGCAGGAGTACTTAAATGATGTTCCAACCAGAGACCAGTTGATTGAATTATTGGGGCAACTCAATTTAAAACCTTTGGAACTTATCAGAAAAGGAGAATCTGTTTTTCAGGAAAAATTCCAAAATCTTCATTTGACCGATGAGCAATGGATCGATGCGATGTTAACGTATCCGGTCTTAATTGAGCGACCTATCGTTGTAAAGGATGGTGTAGCCGTAATTGGTCGACCTATTGAAAAAGTTGTAAAGCTCATTCTGGCTAAACAATAAAGTTGGATTGATCCCTGTAACTTCTTTTTTATGAAGCATTTTATGAATATATTGACAGCTTTGTTCGATATTTTTTTTAAACTATTTGTCTGATCTAACTCATACTTATCTTCAGTGATCTGAACAGACTATTATTTGAGCAAATTAAGTTTATTGATGTCAAAGAGGCTATCTATGGTTATGTTTACTTAATCAAGGGCTTGCTGACGTATTCGGATGCAATATGCTGGTCATTTTTTTCTTATCATTTTCAAGGGCAACAAAGGAAAGATCAGACAGTACTCGGATTCTAGCTTTCGACAGTGCTTAGTCAGTGCTTGTTCAGTGATTACTCAGTGCTTGTTCAGTGATCATTCAGTGTAGACTGAATAAACAATGATTGACTACTGTCTAAAAATTGATTTAAAACTGTTATTAGATACAATTTGCTATCAATGTATTTCAGTTTTATCCTTGATGTCTATGACCTACTCTAGTAAATAAGGAAATCATACAGTCTACTTGTATTTAATTGGTTAAAATATTTGAAATTAACAATTGTCATGTTGTTTTCAAATATTGATTGTTAAGCTACAAATATCGCTAAGTTTTGACCTAATATGGGTTGCAGATTTAAGGGGTGAATAATTATGTGCAGATTTACGGTGATCAATGAAAACATGGGGTATGTTTTCACGATTTTACAGATTTAAATACTTCATTAAATATTTTTAGTTTGAAAAGAGTCCTCATTATCCTGTTCATATTGCTGGTTTCATTTTTAATTGCAGCGTTTTTTATAAAAGTCAACAAGAGGGAAACCTTACTCTATAAGATACAGCAGTGGGTTAGCTACGATGCAGCAGAATGGGAAAATTACAAAAAAAATAAGCAGCTATTGGCTTCCGGAGCCACCGAAGTAACGACGACAGAAGTGACGGCTGCCGAAGATGATCTATATCCGGTCGATACGAATCGCATATCGCCGGAATTTAGGGCTTTAGAAATCGAAAAAATTAAAAAGGCAGATTTTGGGCGAATAGTAATAGCAAAGTTACGACCCGATCATGAGGATGCACAAATTGCATTAATTCATCTCACAGATCGTAAATTGACCGATGTGATAATCAATTAGAAGATTAATATTAAAGTTGGAACTTGTTTTGAAAACCCAAAAACAGCAGGTAATTATCGCTGTGTAAGTTGTATGATTTTACTTTACAATCGAGAGAAGAAAGATTGGGTTGAAGCTCCAAACGGCGAGAATTTCTTGAAAAATGCCTATGATTTCTACCAGGCGTCCGAAGGGGATATTTGGCAAGCACGCGAGCTGTCCATGAGAATCCCGTACGATTATGCGCTGGTACCAAAATATAGTAAGTAAGATTTCTTTTAAGTAGTTAATATCAATACCGTTATGTTTAAATTTTTGAAAGAATTATTGAATGCGGCAAAGGAAGGTGTAAATGAAGCCAAAGATGAACTTACTTTGAAAGCCGAAGAGGAAAAAAGGGCGGGAAGTTTAGTATCTGATAACACTGTACTTCTGAATATTCCTTATGAAGAACAGTTTGGTAATGCGCTAGGAGCCGCATTTAGAGTGATTGTTTTTGGGGATTGGTTTACGGTATTCGGAAGTACCGGAGATGATGGTAGTTATCCGATTCACTTATATCAATTTGGTAATTATCCAAGAATTGATCAATATAGAAGTGATTTTATCAAATTGCTAAAGAGAGATTTTGGTATAACGGATAGAGAAACTTGTCTTCAAATGTTGAGTTCATACTTTACGTTACTTGGGATAGAAAAGACAGGGACCGCATTGGAGGGAAAAAACGGCAAAATTGATACATCCATTTGGGATATCTCCAAATCAGGGGTAAATGCCTTTGTTGTTGCTGTAGTGAGTCATATTACGACATCCGCAACGGACGTTGGATATTTAACAAAACCTGTGGCATTAAATGTTCTCAAGAGTTTGTCACTATATGCGAGAAAGCATTTTATTGATTGGTTGCAATTTTCCGATTATTTCCTGGAAGGAGAAGATCAAGTTGGTGTAAACAGTAAAATTGGGAAATCTTACTTGAAAAGGTATATTGGGTATCTTAAAGAAAAGAAAGGAAGTCCTTGGAATAATATCGCATGGTAGAATGGTAATCATTCCGTCTGAGTGTTGTCTCACGTGGCCTTCACATCCACTACATTTTACAGCTTTGGATTTGCTGTATCAATTTGAACAACAAATCGCTCAGAAACAACTCGGTGACCATAGCTATTTCGAAGGATTAGATGCTATCGAGAAAGATGAAGGGGGAATTCCGATGTTCTATCTGACTTGTGGAAGTTAATTTCTTTTTGTGGAATAAATGAATTCTAAAGGCATCATTTTGGTTCTCAGTTGTGTGTTGATCGTTGTCATGTTGATAGAAGTCTATAGGAAAAATGTAGCTAAGAAATATTTATACGGTGTTAAAAAAAGCTATGAAATGAATGATCATTTTGAGACAGATAAATTAAGAAAACTGTCATCACGTCCCTTTTTATTTGGTATAGAAGATAATCTGCTAAGTGACGAAGATTATTTTTTTGATGAAAATTATTTCTACGCTGTCGGTCGAAGAGGCGGGGCAGGTAGATCCTTTAGGTTAGTGGATATCATTGAGCTTCGTAGGACATCGACTCAAATTAATAATCACTATATCTGGCAAGTCGTCGTTCAATTGGATAGTAAGGGACAGTCCATTTTCAGTTTTACGCATAACTATTCCCTCTGGAATAGGAATTTCTATGCTTTTTATCAAAAAATACGGGAACTAAATCCACATGCAATCAAATCAAAATGGAGTTTGTGGAGGATGTAACAAATTCAATTTCAGCGTTTGTTTTGTACAGAAAAAGTTGTCGTAACTAAAACCGTAATCTAATAACTTTTGTTATCCTAAGTAAAAGTTTATGGGCAAATTACGATTATTGATCATGAATGTGTTGGCAATTTTTATTTATGGAGCTTGTCAATTTCCTCAGCGCCCACCACAATCCAGTACAAATGAATCTAATCACAAGGCACAAGAATTACCTTCTAACGTAACCTTTTTTGGTGGTGGAAGATCTAAGGAAATGAATATGGTATCAGGGAAAACAGATACTATTTTCATTTCAGTCCATCAGGCAGATTCGGTTCTTATCAAAATAAAAACTCCCATGGATACAGCCAATGTACGAATTAGTCAGCTTTTTCTGCCCGATGGTTCTTCTGATGGCCCTTTTGGCAAAGAGTTTACCTATAGATTTAAAGATATTGGCCAATATCATATTACTGTGAATGAGAATAAAATGATAGGGAATCATTATTCAGGGCCATATCTAGTGCAAATTGTGCCAATAGTTCAATCTTTCTAGGCTATTCGACATCACCTTTGTATTTAATCGTATTATTTACATAAAGTGCTGATTTTTTAGCATCATATTTATAGTTATCCTTTTGGTAAATGTCGTTTTCAACTTTATCTAGGATGACGGTTTTTTTACTGTCATCAGGTATGAATAATTCTACCTTTGATTTATCCTCGCTAAGGACAACAAAGGCACTAATGACAGCTTTTCCTTCTTCTTTCTCCGTTGGATTTAGGCGTAAGCCAACATTAAAGACCTGGATACATCGTTGTTTGATCTCACTCCAAGTTTGTCCTGCCGCGACCAAACAACCGTGCTCATCCTTGTTGCCGCCGATTGACGGGGTTACTTCTTCCTTGCTTTGATCACCTGCTTCTTTGGATTCATTGTTCTTGGGAGTATTATTACAGGCCGTGAAAGTAACAAGACTCATTGCTATAAATGCTAATTTTCTCATTTAAATCGGTTTTTATATGTTCCATGAGGTTCGTACAATAAATATACCACAGTCATCAGTTTATTCTTTAATCGACCCACTACGTTAAATTTTCCTCCTTTAATTAGCTATAAAGTGTATCTCTACAGTATCGCAGAAAAATGTGTAGCGTAGGTCAATATTGTCATAGGACAAGTCGAATTTCTGTATAGTTTATTAATATTGTGATGTCGTTCAATGTAGCCTTTTATCTCAGTACATTGAACGGAATGATTTTAAACCGGTGTAGATAGATAAAAGGATTCTTATCATTTAAAACATCCTATGAAACATAAAGATCAACCTGTAAAAAAATTGGTTTCGGTTATTTTAGTTGAAAAGCAGCTAGCCGATGTTTGGAAATACTGGAATGATGCTGATGCCATTATGCAATGGAATATTCCATTTGACGATTGGCACTGTCCGGCTGCTGGTATCGATTTTAGGGAAGGAGGGATGTTTAATTTTAGAATGGAGCAAAAAAATAGTCGCGAAGGATTTGATTATGTGGGTGTGTACGATGAGATTATTTGGATGGAGTCTATTGAAAGTAACAGTGGGGGAAGAAAGTGTATTGTGGAATTTCAGGCGATTGACAACAATACAATTATTCGCGAAACTTTCGACCCTGATCCGTTTACAAGTTTGGACCTGCAACAGTCTTTTACCGATGGGGTCTTGTTAAGTTTTAAAAAATTTATAGAAAACAAATCGCTGTAGAAGCGTGTTGCTAATGATAAAAATATAGACCATTTAGTATAAATTATGCGTGAAATAGAATCGAAAAGCGGTTATGCACCTGCTAACGGGATAAAACTTTACTACGAAATATTTGGCACAGGAAAACCTCTCGTTCTTATTCATGGTGGTGGCTCCTCCGGTTTTTCGGATTTTGAGGAGACTGTAAAAAGGTTGCATGATCAGTATCAGTTGATTTTGATAGATCTCCAAAATCATGGAAGATCCGATCATCGATCCTCAGCTGAAACATTCGAGCAGGATGCCAAAGATATTTTGGCTGTTCTAGATTTTCTTTCCATCGGAAAAGCTTCGTTTTTTGGCTTTAGTAATGGAGCGACAACCCTTTTGAAATTTGCGACGATGTATCCAGACAAGGTCGAAAAGCTGATAGCAGCATCTGGAAATACCAAAAGAGAGGGGCTTCTGGATGGTTTTTTTGAAAGTATGGAAGCGTCAACTATTAACGATATGCCGCCATTTCTGAAAGAGAATTTTATGAAGCTGAACCCAGATCCAGAGAAGTTTAGAAATATGTATGAAAAAGACAGCCAGCGCATGATACACTTTCAGGATTTTGACGCCGAATCCTTAACGCGTTTGACCTGCCCCGTATTTTTGCTAGGCGGAGACCAAGATGTTGTGAAAACGACACATTTAGCTGCTATGCAACAGCAGATTCCTGCTGCACGATTACTTATTCTACCGGCAAATCATGGCAACTATATGATGGCTGATTTTAATGGCGATGTCAACGTTGAACTGATTGATTTTACATTAAAACAAGTACAACAATTTTTGGAATCTAAATGATGTTCGGGTTATCGAATAACGGAGCCCTAATGATTTATCGGTAATTACGCATATTGCGTTCCAATTTGCGCATGCGCTGTTCATTTTTCCCGTCAACACGCGATGCAACCGCCCATATGGCTGCGGGTATCCAACCAAGTATAGTTATCTGAAGGATCAAACAGAGAATGCCACTTAGAATTTTACCACGTAAAAAAAACGATAACCAAGGAAGTAAAACTGCTATTAGTATCATAAGTAAAAGGTTTATAAACATTAAAATACAAAATTACGGTATTCACTACTAAAAATTGCAAATAATATCAACTTAAGCAAAATAAGTAGTTTTTTTTAGAATTGTAATGTATTGATATATAACGCTTAGTGGTTTTGCCCTGTTAGCTTATGTAAATGTTAAGAAAACTTAAAACATGCTATTGGATAGCCAAATTTAAAAATTTTAAGGAGGAGTGGCACCAAAGTTGATGTTTCCCTGTCGAATATTTTAGATGCAGATTACATATAATAAATGACGGAAAACATGGGAAACGATAATAATATTATTGAGAATTTAAACAGCAAATATCATGGATATCTAGAAGATGAGGGGAAATGGCTCAATGAAGGATTTAAGAATATTTTCATCGATGGGGAACCAAGTAAAGCAAATCTGAAAACCTCGGTTTATCTGATGTTACCCCAAGAGATCAGAGAATATGTCGATCAGTTGTTGCCCAACGATTGATTATAAAATTATACGAACAAGTAAATCAAATTAAAAGTTTACTAGGATCAGTTTGTCCTGATTTTAGTAAACTTTCTTCTTTAAAAAAAAGGACCAGTGAATCTTATTAAATGCCGAATTCTTTCACGGTTTGGCAAATTTGCTCTTTTTGTTTTCGGCTTAATACGTTCAACATGGTCAGGGTTTCTTTACCTTGAAAAGTCTCAAGCTCAAGTCTCGGACCCAACCAATTGCTTTCAATAATGCGGATATTAACGATTTGAATGTAGGGCACGAATACCAGCACATCCAAATCTGCCAAAGCCCAGACACTCCCGGTCTTTTTTTCGATCCGTTTAAAATACAATCCTTTTTTATCTGTCCGGGCTCGGATAACTTTCCTGCTGTTTTTTAGAAGAAGGAAGCCGCCGATAATAAAAGATAAGTGGAGTAACAGCATAAATAATGAGACTAAAAAGCGAAATACGTCTTTAAAGTCAAGTACCATGGCGCTGAAATTCTCTTTAAGTGAATTATGAGGATGATAACCGATAAAACAAGTCGATATCCCCATTAAAATCAAAATACTGCCAATGATAATGGATCGCCAATTTGGTAGGTAATAATTGATAAAGGTTTCACTGTCTGTAACTGCTAATTTTCTCCTTTTCATATCTAAATATAGGGACCTTATAAATTGACTGCATCGAAGAATTACAATTCGTTCAGAAGCATTTATAATTCGACAACTATTAGTTATAAGGGCATGAAGTCTGTTTTTGAAATTATTATGAACTTGTTTATTGGTCGCATCGAAATCCATGCTACCGAAGATTGGACCACTGTACATCTGCTATCTGGATGAGGTTGATACGAAAGAGTTAGGATACATTTACACTATAAATCAAACTATTTAATGAAATGAATTATAACATTAGAAAGGCAAGTCTTGAGGATCTTGATCAAGCAGCAACGTTATTCAATCTTTATCGAATTTCTATAGACAGGAATCGGATTTGGAAAAAGCCAAAGAATTTTTGAGGGAGCGATTTTTGAACGGAGAGTCAGAAATCTTTTTGGCAATTCAGGGCGAACATACGGTTGGTTTTGTTCAGCTTTATAAATTGTTTCATTATACTAAATTGCAGCGGCAGTGGTTGTTGAGTGATCTATTTGTGCATCCTGATCATCGGAGTAAAGGTCTTTCGGTTCGGCTTATAGATCGAAGTAAAGCTTGGTGTGAAGAGACTGGAGCTTGTGGTCTGATGCTTGAGACCGAGAAAACAAATGTTATCGGTAATAGTCTTTATCCGAGGTGTGGATTTGAATACGACGGCATGCATAACTATTATCATTGGTGGCGATAACTTTAATTGGATCGTCAGTGCACTCCAGCGCCTGGCGATCCAATTGGCAACTGAGATTAATTAGACGGCATCGACAGTCATTTTACCCCATTGGGCACTGCTGCCTGGATTAAGATTTTGAATCCGTGCTATCACTTCATCACCCACTGTTTTGTCAAAAATATTTTTCATAATTTCAATTTACGAAATAATAATCTACATTAATTGAAGTATAATATCACATTTAAAGGCTCATCGTTTACAGTTACTTTCTTTTCGGTAGGCCCACTTTTATTGCTGTACCTCAATGTATAAGACTGATTTTTTTTCACGATAAATGTTAAATGATCATTCGCATCCTGCAGTTTAGTAGCAGTCGAGCCTCCGCCAATTTGATCATTTCCTTGGAAGATATCTACATTGCATTTTGTTCTTCCTTCCGGTTGACATTGATCCTTACTGAGATACATGGTTACGTTTAGACGGGTGTAAGATTTGTCCTTCAATTGTTGGCTATATTGCTGATTGAATAGATCAATATAGCGCTGAGAAACATTATCGGCATACACTTCTGTTTCACTCCACGCCGGGAATGAGGTAGCTGCCGGTTTGTAGGAAGCCGCATAAATAGAATGTTCCTTGCTATTCGGATCGGCTTTACCCGCGTCTGCTAAAAACCAGCTGTAATTCAGGTCTTTGTCCGGATAATATTCAGTAAAATACCATTTACCATTAATCCACACCTCGACCCAACTGTGGTTACCACGGTTGTCATGCCAGTTTGGCGTTCCCGCAATCCGAGCCGGTATACCTACTGATCGCAATGCGTCGATCAATAAAATGGATAATCCGGTACAAGAAGCCATTCCTTGGCTTATCGATTCAGATGGATTTTGATCTGCTTTTTTTCGTTGCGTATTGTAATCGACTTTCACTTCATCTCTGATATTCTTATTTATGGCTACAATGGCATCTTTTATCGTTTTGCTATTTGTCACATATTTTGAGAAACGATCGTAGAAGTCACCACGCCAATCGTCGAGATCTTCAGAAAATACCCGATAGGGCAATACCTCATTTAGAAAAATTGAATCTGGAATTTCCTTTGCCCAGGAAAACGTTGATCTTGCCTGGTAAGCCTTTTCAATATTATGGATAAGATGCTCTTAATAGTCGTTAAATCATTCTTGGGCATATAAGCTATGAGAAAAGCTGCCCCTTCACGCATTTCTTTGGGTAGATTTGCTAGTACTTTCTCTAATTCAGTGCGATTCATGCCGGCAGCTTTTAGTGCATTTTTGACCGGTTTTTGATACTGACTTGGCAACGAGGAAAGCTTGAAATCTTGTGCAGATACGTTGAAAAAAATGGCTGTAGACAAACAGCAGAAAACGAAAGAAAATACCTTTTTGAACATCATATGAGCTTGCTTGTTCTTGATCTATTTAAATTAACACAATTTGTATATTTCAAACATAGATAAATTGATTTTTATATGTAAGAATACGTTTTATAGTCTGACTAGTAGCTTGGAAGCCCAATTTACTTAGTGATGTTTCTGAATTTGAGCAGAAGGACTCCCAAATAGCAAGCGACCACGAATGATGTACTTTTGGATTGCGCTGCACTTCTAAAAAGTCAAAAGGTGTTAATCCCGCACAATTTCATTTGCAAATGAATACAAATTTATTTTAGTTTGAAGATCTTTACGGCAAAGTAAAGATCATAACCCAAAAAATAATTTAAATGACAATTCCGATGAAGCCGTTTCATTTTCTATATTATAGTGTATGCTGTCTGATCCTTTTATCGGGTATGCTGTATTCCTGTCAATCGCAAGATCCAGACAGGGTGATACTTGAAAAATTGGATAGAACCTTTAATGCATCCAAATTTTATGGCCCCAAGATAAAAAGGAGCGAAGAGTTGCTGCATGCGGACGTTAAAAGTATGGATAAGAAAGAGTTGAAAGAAGTCTTTGAAACTGCCATATTTAAAAAGGATACGCTTGCTGTTTTTAATTCAGAAGGGAGTTTGCCAACACCATTTTATATCGAGTCTACTGCAGCCTGGGGAACACGAAAATTAAAGCCGGTCAGAGATTTCGGTTATCGTTACACCACGGTTTCTTACAATGAAGATAAGGACACCATAGCCATATTAAACGGAGTTCCTTTTCCAGCGTTGACAGTGGCAGAGGATAAAAATGGTGAATTTGCTTATCTATATGCACTGAAGACTTCAAAAAATAAAGATGATTTTCAAAATATTTACAACTATCTACAGAAGACGTTTACAAAATTGAAGGTTCAAGATGATGCGGGAAGTGATATAAAAGGTTGGGAAAATAAAGACTTTTACTATTTTTTGCATAAAAAAAATAGAAGGGAAGAACAGATTTTTTCATTTGGAGAAGATGAAGACGACAAGCCGACGACTACAGACATCACCGATATCCGTTTGGAAATTTATTCTAAAATTTACATCCAAAATATGCAAAAAGAGCAGGTTTACTTACCGGATTATATTCCCAGTGTTAATTAACAGCCTTTAAAAATGGGGCACCGGTAAACTTGTTACAAATCTGCATGGACGATTTTGTTTATATTTACGTCCTTGTAAAAAAATCAATCAAATCGTTTTGTTTTTATGTCCGATACTCAAATACCGACTTCCGTTTATGCAGATACCAAACCACATTATGCAGTACTTGACGGGTTACGCGGTGTAGCAGCTATAACTGTTGTTTGCTTTCATATTTTTGAAGCCTTTGCGACGAGCCATTTAGACCAGCGTATTAATCACGGTTATTTGGCCGTTGACTTTTTCTTTATGCTTTCAGGTTTTGTCGTGGGCTATGCTTATGACGATCGTTGGAAGACAATGACAATAAAAGAATTTATCAAGCGTCGGATAATACGTTTACATCCGATGGTTGTAATGGGTGCGATCATTGGAGCAGTCATGTTTTATTTTCAGGGATGTTCTGTTTGGGATGTGACTAAGGTGACATTTTCTTCGCTGGCAATCGCGACCCTTTTGAATGCCTTGTTGATTCCTGCCATTCCAGGGCAAGAAGTGAGAGGGCTTGGGGAGATGTTTCCATTAAATGGGCCGAGCTGGTCGTTGTTTTTCGAATACATCGGTAATATTCTGTATGCATTGATTATTCGTAGATTTTCAACCAAAGTATTGGCTGGGCTCGTTGTTTTATTCGGGATAGGGTTGGCGGCCTTTGCGATATTGGGACCTTTGGGAGATATCTGTGCTGGTTTTTCACTCACAGAAACGGAATTTACGGCGGGTTCACTTCGTCTTTTGTTTTCATTTACAGCAGGCTTATTCTTATCTAGAGTATTTAAGTCTTTACAGATCAAGGGCGCATTTTGGATTTGTAGTTTGATCCTAGTGCCACTTTTGGCTATGCCGCGCATTGGTGGTGCCGAGCAACTATGGATGAATGGTTTATACGACACGCTATGTTGTGTCGTGGTTTTCCCTTTACTCGTTGTGTTAGGCGCTTCTGGCAAGGGCGGTAATGGTATTACAAGTTGGCTTTGCAAGTTTTTAGGTGATATATCCTATCCTTTGTATATGGTACATTATCCCTTTATCTATCTATACTATGCTTGGGTTAAGAATGAAAATCTGAGTTTTGAAGAGTCGTTGCCCGGAGCAGCGGCTGTCGTGATCGGAAGTATTGTGCTTGCATACGGCTGTTTGAAGTTATACGATATACCCGTACGGCAATATTTGTCAAAACGATTTCTAAAGGCAAAAGGGAAATAGATGCTAGCAAACTAATCCTATTATTTATTATAAAATAAGAAAACACCATTTTTTGGTGTTTTTTTATGCATGTTACCTAGGACAGTGATCTGTACATAGAGAAAATATCTTGTCATGTTAAATAACGCTTCAATGTCAGTCTTTTTCAAAAAAAACGTTGTTATATTTCGACGAATAAAATACCAAATAGAAGCCTAAAGGGCTTCGGTATACCGTTGGATCTGAAGCAAGAATATGATGAGCGGGGAAGTCCATCCACAGTTTTAAGCGTGCGGATTGGTAAGGACAGACTGTTTCGATCTTGCCTTTGTAAACTTTGGATACTTTACCCGCACTTACGACGTTGAAATAAATCGAATCGTTATCCTTTATGACAAAATTGTAGCTATTATATTGCCAGTCAGCTTGTTTTCCTGGGAACAGGTCACGCTTTATGTGGTAGGTACCATAATAATCTTCTTTTTTTAGGATTTTTGGGCTCGTGATCCATTGAAAAAATTGAGACAAAGAAAAAAGTATAATTGCGCCACCGATCAGAGATAAAATTGCATACCCGAAGAATCGTCTTTTTGTGATAACCCCGCATAACAGCAGAATTATCAGCAACGGTATAAAGATAAATACTCCAAATCCCATATTTTTAGACGTTGTGTAGAAAGCTCCTTTCTAAATTGAAAGTTTAACTAAAGTAGCCCCATAGCTACCAAATCCAATACAGTATGCCTTCTATTGGCTAATTTATTGTTGACACATGCTTCAAGGATTTTTTTGACACCATTTGAATAAGAATCATGTCCGAGGACCTTGGTCTCAATTTTAATTTCATCATTTTTATCTTTGATCACAATCTGATGGTAGGCATGCTTTTCTAAGTAGGCAACGGGAATATGGATTTTATAAGCTTGCGTTTTTGCATCGCGAATAGAGATAACGCGTTCATGAGCGACATGTAAAGAATTGGCTATATGATAAGCTGTACCTGGTTCAGTAAGCTTGGAGGACTGATGAGACTCCATAATAGATATTTCGTAGTCTTTGAAATTATGACCAAATTGTTGAAGCATATGGAGTGTTTTTAGCAAAAGTATGGAGGTATTTGGGCAAATGACAAGTGGAAACGCTGTCTCGAGCTTTTCGGTCTCTAGCCCTGTAGACAATTCAATGAATACCGAATCCGTACGTGCACAAAAATCAAGACAATCTTGCAGCTCCCGACCCGATCCGGCATGTATAATGATCGATGGCGACGACGTTGTAATGGATGGCTGCCAAGGTAGAATTTCTACATTGGGGATGGAATAATCGGCTTCCAGTATCGCGTTTGCCAGTTCTCCTGATCCAACTACAAAGGCTTTTTTTGTATTCATATTGTTTGTTTTATCAAAACATCTGCTATCCTTTTGACTATGAAACGATAAAATGATACCGGATGAAATTGCAATGAAGTAAAGGTTATGCTTGAGCCGGGTAAGTTACAAAAATAGACGGTAAAATTTAATCTT
This sequence comes from Sphingobacterium sp. UBA3519, assembly GCF_002377215.1. Taxonomy (NCBI): domain Bacteria; kingdom Pseudomonadati; phylum Bacteroidota; class Sphingobacteriia; order Sphingobacteriales; family Sphingobacteriaceae; genus Sphingobacterium; species Sphingobacterium sp. UBA3519. Next base: position 317,365 of record NZ_DFPI01000026.1, on the reverse strand, counting down.
TGCTATTATGGAATTATTCTTTTTTTACGCATTTCGTCAAAGAGCTGATAAAACATTTGTTCGGTGTCAATAAATTCATGAAAGCCGAGACGCCTTGCCTTTGTGCCATCGGCAAAAAAATCATAATTCCAAGAAAATACAAAATCGCCAAAAGGCCAAGCTGAAACTTGATCATAGCTATAGCTTAATAAATGCTTTTCTTTTAATTTTTGCCATAAAGGCTCCTTGTCTGCCATCATTGTGTTGAGTGATAGCGGAATAGGATCAGCGCTTTCCATATCAAAATAGGCCGCTAATTTGGGCCATAGTTCCTTCCAGCGGAAGAGATCGCCGTTGTTAATGTTGAAGGCTTGATTGGCCGCTTGTGGATTGGTCGAGGCCCATACCGTTGCTTTGGCTAATAGTGTTGCATCGGTCATTTCCATCAATGTCTGAAAAGCGCCAATTTTTCCTGGAAATCGAAGTGGAATACCGAGTTCTTTTGAGATAGATGCATATACAGCAATGAGCATCGCTAGATTCATGGGATTATTGGGGGCCGTTCCACCAACAACTGACGGACGCATCGCTGACCAAGTCCATTTCTTACCCTTTTGCAATTGTTCGAGGTATTGCTGTTGGCTGGTATTGAATTCCGGCGGCATATGTCCGGCATCTGATTCTTTGGCTGGTGTCTTGAAAGGGCCCAGATGAGCACCATATACTTTATACCCTTGCATTAAGCTGATGTGCTGAAGATCACTTGCTACCGGTTCCACCGCGGTCAAAACATTGCTTAGCATTTTCATATTGGGCTCCACTAGCTCAGCCCAGGTCGGTCTATCCTGATAAGCAACGTAGTAAATATGGGTTACGGTATCCAAGTTGCCTAGCTTTTTGAGACAATCGGCTATATCCAATAAATCTACAGCGATAAAACGAACGTTAGCCCGATCGGCATTTGCTCGTCGTGATAAACCTATAATTTCCCATTCCTCCATCTTTTCAAGATAGTCTATGAGATTGTTGCCAACAACGCCATTGGCGCCAACAACTAAAGCGGTGTTTTTTCTAGTCTTCATCTTTCTATATTACTTATAGGGCCAAAGTTAGTTGGAAGCTTAGTGGGTTTTAATGTAAAAATCCAATATAATTAGGTATATTTCTGAAATGAAACGTTATCGTCAGTTTGAACCGGTGCTTATTTCAGGGTTTAAGATACTTGAATGGACTCATCCGGAACACAATCACAATCATTACGAGTTCATTTTTATTCGTGAGGGGACAGGGCGACATATTGTTAATGGGCATTCATTTCCTTACAAAGCAGGGTCGATCTTTCTACTAGGGCCAGATGACCAACATTATTTTGAAATCGAACAACTCACCCATTTTGTATATCTTAAGTTCACCGACGCCTACCTGGGTCGTAACAGTTCGGGTTCTACGTCCGCTATACAACAGCTGGAATATCTTATAAAAAGTAGAGAAACTCATCAGATGGGGTTTCAGTTAGTTGGAGAAGATAATGCGATAATAACACTGATCTTTGATACCCTTCTCTTATTAAGAAAAGATCAAATTGTAAATCAGGAGCTTATTTGGTTCCAATTATTCAGTGTTGTACATGTTTTGCAGCGGAATATGCCCGAATTGCGTAGCAATAGTTTTAAAAGCCGTGACCTGCAGGCCATGTTTTGTTATATCCATAAAAATATTTACGATCCCAATCGTTTACGGATACAAATAATGGCGGAGCATTTTAACATTGCCAACGATTATCTCGGTATTTACTTTAAACGTCAGGCAGGAATTACCTTACGCGAATATATTCAAAACTACCGCAATACATTAATACGTCAAAGAATAGCAACAGGAAGAGTTACCTTAAAGGAAATTGTCGCTGAATTTGGGCTGACTGATGTAAGTCACCTGAATAAGATTATACATAAAACGTAGTGTATTTCCGTCGATGTATTCAAATCAAATGTAATCTAGCAATAGTTGAGCAAAATAGCTTATGAATGTAATAGGTTACCGGCCGAGGCGGAAAGGATTTAGAGAAGTAAAATACGTATTAAAAATTTTAGAAAATTGAGATGTTATATAGAAATATTGCGGAAGAGATTATCCGATTAGCGCAGGACGACGAATCAATGCGGGAAAAGTTATTGCAGAGGGGAGAGCTTCATGGTGGATATCATGTGGAGATGGAAACAATTCACCGACGGAATGCAAAAAGATTACGTGAAATCATTGCCGAAATAGGTTATCCAACTATTTCAAAAGTCGGCGAAGCAGCTAGCAATTCAGCTTGGCTGATTGTTCAGCATGCGATAGGAGAACCTCAATTTATGCAAGATTGTTATCAGTTGCTTCTTGATAATATCTTGGACGTCAATCTCGCAAATCTGGCTTATTTGCACGATCGAATTCAGGTTTTCAAAAGTAAGCCGCAACGTTATGGGACACAGTTAAGCAGCTGTGGCAGTATTTATCCCGTGGAAGATAAAAATGCAATAAACAGCTTAAGGAGCACAATGAACCTTTTACCCCTTAATCCTAAAGAAATGAATAAATTGAAGATGTGAAGCGAATTCCATTTCTGGATCAGGAGAACGACACCTATAATGAGTGGCGAAAAAAAGTTGGCTGGGTGAATTGATTTTTCGACATTTTTTGTAGATTTGTCGATTAATGACAGGTCAACAAGAAAATATTAAAGAGGAAATTATCTTATCATCCATGAAAGTGTTTGAAACCTATGGATTTGCAAGGGTTTCCATGCAGGATATTTCAAAAGCTTGTGGAAAGGGGCGGAGCACGTTATATTACTACTTTACCAGTAAGATGGATGTCTTTGATGCGATTGCGGAGTACTTATGTCAGCAAGTGTTTGAGGTCGCGAGTAAAACTTATAACAGGGACGCTTCACTGGAAGATAATTTAGTTGGTTTTTTACAAGCAAAACTACGTCAGATTAATTTAATTACGAAACGTTTTCATCTCGCATTCGAAGATATGAAATCCGATCCGGCCCTGATGGTTTCAAAAACACGTTACATGCTGGACGACGAGATTAAGCTGATTCGTGAAATGATTGAATTAGCCGTTAGGAAAGAAGAAATTCAGGCCTTGGAGGAAAAGGATATCCTGTTTTTATCGGAAATGTTAGTGACAACATCACGTTGTTTTGAGCAGGAAGTTTTACTTTTTGATCGTTTTCCGGATTTTGAAGCTAGGCTTTCCTGGTTGACAAGTATATGTGTTAAGGGGCTGCGCTAGCCATTCGACAGGATAACGAGAAAAAGTTATTGTAAATAATAGGGACGTATATCGTTCTTTTTTTAGAAGGTGGTTTCGACAAAAATACAAAATATGTCTATTTTGATTGATCGATTCTTTTTATACAGACAATAAACAGGATGACAACTATGGTGTTAAATGCGAAAGTAGGCAAGTCGGTGGATAGCTTTGCATCAGAAAGATGCGTTTTGGTCATGGTGGAGACAGAGGAAACGATCCGCCCTGAAATGATGGGGGTACTGGATCCCGATATTGATTGTTATTTATTGATACACAATGATGTGGAGAGCTTGGATAGCCTCGCTCTTGCGCTGGAAAATGAAAATAAAAAGGTTCGACTAGCCCGAGATTTTGAGGAACTGAAACAGATGCCTTTTTTGAACCACCAATTACAACAAATTGCCGTTAAAATTTTGAAATAATCTAAATATGTATAAAGTTGTTTATTCTTTATCTCGTAAGCTGAAGTGGAAAGCCAGCGAGATTTATCATTTTCTCTATCAGAGTTTCCCGGAGATAAAAAATATTGATTTATTGTTGGATGATCAGCAATTTTTGCTTGTCCTGCGGATTAGTACCCGATTGGAATTTTCTATTCTGAACATCTGCCAGAAACAGGGGTTGGCAATGCAATTTGTACAGGTAGAAGATACTGATTAATCCGTCTGTACAGGTAGAAAATCCTGACGAACCCGTGCGGTTTACAAAGCTTAGCTTATCGCAGATGTTCAAGCATGATGCGGTGAGCCGTAAAGAAACAGCAACTTGAGCTTTATGGCAACATAATTCTGAAAGTTGCTTTTTACTTTTGTTATCGTTCCTTCAAAACATTTTTTCCATCCATTGGTTAATTTTATCGTGCGGATGGAATCTGTGTTGTACATAGGAATTTTATGCAGTCATTTAAAACAGAAAACAACAATTTTATCAAGTATGAGTACATTTTCAATTAGAGCTTTTGGAACAAGTGCACCAACGGCCGATCTAAAACAGATGGATATTGAACGTCGCGAAGTGACGGAGAAAGATGTCGAGATTGATATCTTATTTTGTGGAGTTTGCCATTCGGATTTACATACAGCGCGAAACGAATGGGGTGGGACCGTTTATCCGAATGTACCCGGCCATGAAATTGTGGGGCGAATTACTCAAGTTGGCTCAGCGGTGACCAAGTTTAAAGTCGGCGATTTGGCTGGTGTAGGCTGTATGGTAGATAGTTGTCGCGAATGTGAAAGTTGTAAGGAAGGACTGGAACAATATTGTGAAAGTGGAAATATTCAAACCTACAATGGACACGATAAGCACCTTAATAAACAGACATTCGGCGGTTATTCCGAACGCGTTGTAGTAGACCAGGATTTTGTGCTCCACATTCCTGAAAATTTGGATCTTGCAGCAACAGCGCCTTTATTATGTGCTGGAATTACCACTTATTCGCCTTTGAGGCATTGGAATGTGGGACCAGGAAAAAAAGTAGGTATCGTAGGTATCGGCGGCTTGGGACACATGGGGGTAAAAATAGCGAAAGCAATGGGAGCACAAGTTGTTGTCATTACAACGTCTGCGTCTAAAGTGGATGACGCCAAACGTTTAGGTGCCGATGAAGTGATCTTGTCAACTGATGCAGAACAAATGAAAGCGCATGCGGGAACTTTACATTTCATTTTAGATTGTGTTTCGGCACAGCATGACATCAATGCCTATTTAAGTTTATTGAAACGAGATGGTTCCCTGACTCTTGTTGGTGCTCCTGAGCATCCACTTCCTGTGGCTCCTTTTAGCCTGATTCCAACACGTAAGAGTTTTTCAGGTTCGATGATCGGGGGGATAGCCGAAACACAGGAGATGCTTGATTTTTGTGGTAAACACAATATTATATCCGACATAGAGCTGATTAAAATGCAGGATATCAATCATGCTTATGATAGACTATTGAAAAGTGATGTTAAATACCGGTTTGTTATTGACATGGCAAGTTTGAAAAACTAACACAATAAAATTATTCAATGCTGAACCATCAAGGGGAATTTCAAGTACCTTTGATGGTTCAGTCTGTTTATAGAGGTATTTTTACCTAATTATTGAGTTAACCTTTTACCCTTTAAAATTGTTAACATGGGTAATGATGGTAAATATTGGTCGTTTTTATGGAAAAAAATAAAATTATTGTGTTTTGGTTTCGTCGTGATTTACGGCTGGATGATAATGCCGGGCTTGCTCGCGCGCTGGCTTTGGGTTATCCGGTACTACCTATATTTATATTTGACGAGGAAATTTTGATGCAATTGGAGGATAAAAGGGATCGACGTCTTCATTACATCCATCAGGCTTTAACCCGTATCAATACTATACTAGGGGAAAGTGGTGCAACGTTGAATACGTTCTATGGTAAACCTATCGCTATCTACAGGAACTTGGTTGAAAAATTTGATGTGCAGGGCGTCTATTGTAATCGGGACTATGAGCCAATGGCAATTGCGCGGGACAAAGAAATTTTTGAGTTCTTTCAAGCTAAGGGAATTCCCTTCAAAGCTGTGAAAGATCAGGTTATTTTTGATAAAGCAGATATCTTAAAGAATGATGGGACACCATATACGGTTTATACGCCTTATGCAAAAAAATGGCGTGAGAAATTACGTCCTGAGGACCATCGTTCCTATACCTACGCAATGGAACCCTTCGTTCAGCAAAAGCATCAGCAGATCATTTCTTTGGAGAACTTAGGTTTTTTAGAGACCGATCTTAGCTTTAAAGAACCACACCTGGATGCTACTATCATTGATCACTATGATAAAACCCGCGATTATCCAGCGTTAATGGGCACTACTCATTTGGGGATAGCACTTCGTTTTGGAACAATCAGTGTACGTCGGTGTGTTACCTTTGCTTTAAAACACAATGCGACCTGGTTGTCTGAATTGATCTGGCGTGAATTTTTTATGCAGATTCTCTATCACTATCCGCATGTTGTTACCGAATCCTTTAGAAAGCAATACGACGCCATACAATGGCGGAACGATGAGGTAGAATTCCAGCAATGGTGTGAAGGACAGACCGGATATCCTTTAGTAGATGCGGGTATGCGCCAATTGAATACTTCCGGTTATATGCACAATCGCGTACGAATGGTCGTAGCCAGTTTTCTTTGTAAACACCTTTTGATTGACTGGAGGTGGGGGGAGGCCTACTTTGCGCAAAAATTAAATGATTATGATCTGTCGGCCAACAATGGTAACTGGCAATGGGCCTCAGGCAGTGGCTGCGACGCAGCCCCGTATTTCAGGGTTTTTAATCCGACGCTTCAGGCTGAGAAGTTCGATAAAAATCAGGAGTATATAAAAAAATGGGTTCCTGAATTAGGTACTCCAGCCTATTGTGAGCCTATGGTTGACCATCAGATTGCCCGTGATCGTGCGATAAAGACCTACGCAAAGGCGTTGAAATAATAGAATTGAATGTCTACATCTTACGAGAGGTTTTAAGGACCAACAAGTCGGAGTAGACATTCAATGTATCTCATTTTTATCAATCTAAAAACTCGGCAACGAATGCGTCGAATACCTGTGGATTTTCAGCTTGAACCCAGTGACCAGCATTAGGAATTGTTTTAAATACGGCATTTGGAAATTGTTCCCTGATCTTAATCTTATCTTCAGGTAATATGTATCTTGATTTTTCTCCTGGTAGAAATAATGTGGGGCCGTTGAATATTCCTGATTTTACCCCGACAGTAATAAACTCCGTATATTTATTTTTTAAAACATCCAGATTAAAGCGCCAATCTAATTTTCGATCTTCTCTGATATATACATTTTTCAATAAAAATTGGATAACACCCGGATCGCTCAAGTAGTGTTCAATCTTTACTTGTACATCTTTCCTGTTTTCTAGTGTTGTAATATCTACAGCAGATAGCGCGTCGAATATGTCCTCATGATGTGGAGGATAAGCTTTCGGAGCTATATCAGCGATGATCAGTTTTTCAATCTTTTCAGGATGGTCAATAGCAAATTGCATCGCTACTTTTCCGCCTAGAGAATGGCCCAATAGCAATACTTTATCTGCTCCAATGGATGCAATATAGGACAGCAGATCGTCTACCATAACTTCCACCGACATATCTTCACTATGGAAACTTCGTCCGTGATTACGAAGATCGAGTAGATGTACCTGTCTTTTCTCGCCAAAACTACGACCAAAGGATCCCCAGTTGTCTGCCATGCCAAAAAGCCCATGTAGGACAATTAATGGAGTGCCACCGTTATCTGCGCCATATATTTTGCTGTGTTGTAATTCTTTCAATGCCATGATATCTATTATTACGATTTATCACCTGTATGTGACGTGTATATGCAGCGAAGTTAGCTTTTGTTGGTGATTTTTTGATCGAAATTATGTAAAACATTACATAACTTTCTATCCATCCCGTCTTATCGCTCTTATCAAAATGGTAGTATTTGGTGATTTATTGGTAGGTCATCGCCGCTAAATCCAGCTTAATTTTGTATTAAACTTAATTCATAAAATAGATGAGAAATAGCGCATTAATAGTCATTGATATTCAAAACGAGTATTTTGAAGATGGCGGAATGGAACTTGTGGATCCCTTAAAGGCAGGGATGAACGCCAGAAGAGTGATCGACCAATTTAGGCGAGAAAAGTTACCTGTGGTTCATATCCAACATATTTCCTCAGATCCAAAAGCAATGCCATTCTTTATTGATGGCACAAGAGCTGCCGAAATTCATGAAAGCGTGAGTCCAATGCCAAACGAGCTAGTAATACGTAAACATTTTCCCAACAGCTTTAGAGAGACAGAATTATTGGATTACCTTCGCAGCAATAAGGTCGAGAAACTTGTTGTCGTAGGCATGATGACCCATATGTGTATCGACGCTACGGTACGCGCCGCTGTCGATTTAGGTTTTTCATGTACTGTAATTGCTGATGCCTGTGCAACGCGAGATCTTGAGATTAATGGTTCCGTAGTTGCTGCACTGGATGTTCAGCATGCCTTTCTTGCTGCTTTGGCGTTCTTTTATGCGCAGGTTCAGGATACCGAGACGTACTTGGCACGCTATTGATTTATAGGGAAATCGGGCCATGGGGAGGCCGATCTGCATGGCCCGATTTCCATAGCGACAATTTGTATAATAGATAATTCAACATTTATTTGGATTCCTGAATAAATGCACTTATGGTTTTTCCAGTTTGAGTTTTAAAAAAACGCATTAAATGATTGGGTTCTGAAAAGTTAAGATCAAAAGCAATTTGATTAACGGAATGGTCAGAGTGGATCAGCAGATCCTGAATCTCGAATAGTAACCGTTGTCGAAGTAAGTGGGCAGCTGTGGTATTAAACTGTGCCTTAACGGCCTGATTTAGTGTAATCCTACTTATTCCCATAAGTGTCGCATATTCGTTTACCCGTTGTTTCTTCCGAATGAACTGTTCCATAAGTTCTTTGAATTGATAGGCGAAGTTATTTTCCGCTTTTTGGTTCGGAAGCATATTTAAGCGTGCATATTTTCGGTTTAAAGTTTGCAATAGGTAATAAAGTAAAGAACGAATAATATGGACACTATCTGCTTGGGTTTCCATGAGTTCAAGTTTAATTTCGGCGAGAAGACCTAAGAATTTTGACATATGTGTGTCATCTGCTATAATCTGGGGTACATAACTAAGCTGGTAGAAATATAATAGTTTGTATGTGAATAATTTATCCGAAAAGAAATCATTTAAAAAGTCTTCCTGAAAAATCAATGTTGTAAACTCAAGGTGTTCAGGATCCAGTTCCCAGGTATGTTTCTGAAAAGCTGAAATAAAGATAATTGAATTGTCGGACAAGGAGAGGATCTCTTGCCCCAATATCAATCTGCCTTTCGCTTTTTTGAAAAATAGAATTTCAAAAAAGTCTTTATGGTAAGTTTCTTGATGTGTATAATCCGTTTCCATCTCGTTGAGGACATTCAACAAGAAGTCAACACCGCATTCTCCCTTATGGAATTTTATTGTTCTCAATCTAGATTACTTTAATCGATCAAAAATACTAAACTTTATAAGTTACACCAGCCGAAATACAAATATTATCGTAGCGTTTTATTCTGCATGTTTATTCAGGCAGCTGAGCAAGGAGTAAGGGTTGGAAGCGAAGAGTTTGGAACAAAGGTTTTCTAATGTTTGGTGTTTTTCAAAATAGTTTTCAAAACAGTTAAAAGACAATAGTTGAGGGAAATGTGAAGACGAGTGAAGCTGAATTTTGAACAGGAGAATAAAAATTTTATGAAAAGTGATTTTCATCACTTTTTTGTTGAGAAGAATAAGCTATTTTTACTGCTGTAGTCAGTTATCCAGTGGGATTAATCTTTGGGTTTGACAAAAATTATTTAGCCATAAAAATATATTATTTGGGGGTTTTCTCATTATGAGAGGCCCCTTAATTTTTTTAACAACCTCTATCCTGATGTAAAGGGTTGATGCACTATACCACAAGTTTGGAGTCTTATTTAAAGAAAATAGGTCTTTTCGATAGCTTTCAATAACTTGTTCGAAAAGACCTATAAGGATTTTCTTATTACGGGCTAGTAAATTGCATTCTGTACAGTTAATATAACGGGATAGCCATCGGTAACGAGAATCGTATGTTCGTGTTGTGCCATGAATCCACCTTTGTCACCAACCATTGTCCAGCCATCGTTGAGTTCGGTTGCGTAGGTGGAGGTCGTTGAAATAAAGGTTTCAATAGCAACAACGGTATTTTTTCGAAATCTTCGTTGGTCGAAGCGGTTTTTATAGTTAAGCAGTTCGTCGGGCTCCTCGTGCAGACTTTTTCCTACACCATGTCCGCCAAGGTTCTTGATGACTTTATACCCTCTTTTTTTAGCCTCAGTTTCGATTAGATGCCCAATATCGGCTATTTTCACACCACCACGAATATTATTGATTGCCTTTTGAAGAATTTCTTTCGATGCATTGACCAATTTTTCGTGTTCAAAGATGTCCTTTCCTATAACAAAGGAACAACCATTATCAGCCCAATATCCATCTAATTCGGCAGATACATCGATATTGATCAAATCGCCCTCTTGCAATATCCTTTCCGCCGTAGGTATTCCGTGGCAAAATTCGTTGTTTATACTGATACACGTGTAACCTGGGAAACCATAAGTGAGAGCGGGAGCAGAATTTGCACCCATACCTTTCAATATTTCGGCTCCATATTCGTCAAGCTCCTTCGTGGACATGCCCTCTTGAGCATATTCTATCATAGCCTTTAAGGTGATGGCAACGGCATCGCTCGCTTTTTGTATGCCTGTTAGCTCAGTTTCATTCGTTATAGACATCGCTGATGTTTTTATTTTTGAGCATGAAAGCTCAGTTTTCTATTTTGTTAGGGTATTACCACCGAGAACAAATAGTTCAAGGTCATTTTGTTATACCGGATATAAACCAATACAAAGGTCTTAATAAAATTGAATAAAATAGGCATTTATTTGCGATTAGAAGTAAATATACTGTGTTTTGGCTTTAAAAGTTTAGTAATAAATGCTGAATGCCAGTCTGTTTTTGTCCTAGTTTTTATTGTTTTATTTCTTGATTTTGATGTTTAGACATTTATTTTTTTATGTATCTTTATATAACTTTATGAAATTGCTATTGATCATTTAAATTAAAACAAAATGGCTTTATTGGATACTCTAGAATGGCGTTATGCCACAAAAAAATACGACCCTACAAAAAAGGTCGCTCAGGAAGATTTGGATAAGATTTTGGAGGCAGCACGGATGGCACCTAGCTCTTCTGGACTTCAACAGTTCCGTGTAATTGTGATTACGAATCAGGAATTAAAAGAAAAAATTGTGCCTGTGGCTTGGGGGCAACAAATAGTGGCTGATAGTTCACATCTATTGGTGTTCGCAGGATGGGATAGATACACCGACGAACGCATTGATAAAACCTTCGACAAGATGAATACCTTGAGAGGTTTACCTTTAGACAGCACTGACGAGTATAAAAATAGGTTGAAAGGCCAATTAGCAAGTTTTACAGAAGAACAACAAGCGGCACATGCGGCGAAGCAAGCTTATATTGCTTTTGGTTTGGCAATTGCGCAGGCAGCAGAACTAGGCGTTGATGCGACGCCTATGGAGGGTTTTTCAAATGCCGAATTGGATGAATTACTTGGTTTAGACAAGCTGGGATTGAAGAGTGCGGTTATGCTTCCGTTGGGTTATCGGATGGAAGAACAAGATTGGTTGTTGAAGCTGAAAAAATTTAGACTTCCAAAAGAGGAATTTTTGATTGAGCTCGCATAAATTGTAGTTCACGTTAAAAAAAGCGTTTCCACCATTGTCGAAACGCTTTTTTTATAGAAAAATATTTTTAAAATTGATAGGCAAAACTTCCAAGTATATTTCTAGGCATTTGCGGGTTTACCGTTGTCCATCCTTTGAAATAAGTTTGATTTCCTAAATTGTTTGCTTTGAAGGCGAATTCAAAATGTTTAAATCCATAAGATAGACTCGCGTTCAAGAGTGTGTAAGACGGAAGGGTAAATGTGCCAGTTGCAACACTATTGGTAATTACATTTTCACTTGCATAATTCATTCCGATACCAAATCCTAGTCCTTTTAGTTTTCCTTGCTGTAAGCTATAGTTTGCCCAGATGTTGGAAAGATGTTTAGGCCCAGCTTCTGTCGGACGTAGGTTGTTGACATTCTTGTCTGCTTTAGTCATCTTACTATTGTTATAACTATAGTTCATAATGAGGTTTAGACCTTGAATAGGGGCCAATGTTACATCAAAGTCAACTCCCCGGCTCAAGCGCGTTCCGTCCTGTACACTAATATTATAGGTTTGTCCGTCAATGGTAACTATGTCAGGACGAAGCATATTATCTACTGAAATGTCATAGTAACTTGCTGTCAGGCCTAATTTGTTGTTTAAAAGGTCTAATTTGACTCCGGCTTCCCATTGTTTGGCTTGTTGGGGCTTGAAGTCTCCCGAGATGCTGGGATGTGGCTGTACAACTGGAGATACATTTTTAAACCCATTTTGATAATTGGCGAATAGTGATACCTGACCTTTTACAGCTTCATAAACCAAACCGAAACGGGGTGAGAACGCAGTCTGATGGTAAGTCCCAGTTGTTGTGTCTTTATCGAAGTTGTAGGTTCCTTTGTTATCAAAATAATCCATACGCAACGCTAGGTTTAAATGTAGCTGCGACGTGAGATCCAATACATTTGAAACATAGGCTCCCAATACTTGATTTCGACCTCTATTGTTCGTTTTGGCTGCCGTTGAAGCGCTTATGGCTGCGTCAATGGTTCCTGCATTAAATTTATAGTAATCTGGATCATCTATTGCTGTGTTGATCTGGTCTACAAGGACATAGGGCGAATTATGTGTTTCTGTTTGCTGGTATAAATAATCCAGACCGACAAGTAGTCTATTGCGAAGCTCACCGATATGAAAATCACCAATAAAGTTCTGTTGAGCATTGATATTTTTTGCAGCATAATTTTGTTTACAAGCATATCTGTTAATAAGTGTGTCATTGCTGTTTTGTAGGTACATCACATATTGAAAGTAGCCATCTGCCTTCCGGTTGTTCCAGTTTACAGTGGTATTGGACGTCCACCGCTCATTAAACCGGTACACTACATTTCCGCGGAGGTTGGTGGTTGGGTTTTTGAATGTGACGTCGTTAGCAGTATAGGACTTATCAAAATCGAATTGGAGTGCCTCGGGGATTCTGGCAAATAATTGACGTGAACGATTGAGAAAAACCATCAGTGGATTAGTAGCCTTGTTTTGGTAAAGTTCAACATCGAGTTGGATATCCAGTTTCTCGTTTGGTTTATAGGTTAGTGAAGGTGTAATAAACACCGACTTATTAAATCCTGCGTCTTGATAGGTACCTGTATGGGATAATGCTGTATTGATTCGTCCGAGCAATTTTTTATCTGCTGTTAATGGGCCATATATATCTGCTGTAAGGCGATGTTGTGCGAAACTTCCAAAAATATAATTTACCCGACCGCCCACGGTATCTAAAGGTTTTTTCGTGATATTATTGATTAATCCACCGAAACCAACAGCCGCACCGCCATATAATGAACCAGAGGGCCCTTTAATCACTTCAATTGTTTCGAGATTCGCAGGGTCTGGACTTGTACTGGAAATACCGACTACACCATTAATCATGGCAGCCTGCGTACTAAAACCGCGCAACGTGTAGTAACTAACACCGTCTCCGGGCCGTCCAGTCGCCGACCAAAGCTTATCAATTCCTGAAACGTTGGCTAATGCATCATCATAATTTGTATTCACCTGACTTTTTAGCAACTCTTTGGTAACGACAGCATACGACTGTGCGTTCTCCATATTTTTCAGTGGCATTTTGGAAACATATAAACTCTGTTTCCGTGTGAATTTGTTATTTCCTTTACCATTAATAACGATCTCTTGCAGTGTCGCTTGATTTTCAATTAAATAAATATCAGGAACCCTATTTTTACCATCCGTAATTTCGACTTCCTGCTCATGTGGTTGAATACCTATGGCTGAGATGGCTAATTTTGCCTGACCCGGCTTAAGTGATTTAAATTGATATGAACCATTAGATCGTGTAGAAGTTGTTATGTTTTGCGGTTGTAGTCTGACGGTTATCCCTTCAATGGGCTTTCCGTCGGACGAAAGGATTTTACCCAGTATTTCTGCTTTGTGCTATGCTTGCGCAAGTAGAGCTCCTGGGACAAGCAACATAAGGTAGATGATGATGCGATTCATTGAATATTTTATTTAGATTAATTATAAACAGAGGCAAAGTTATTGGTCCTATTGCATTTTTCAAAGGATTATCTGTTATTTTTTATAATCATTCTAAATAATGTAATGTAACAATGCAAAGAGCCCAAATTATCGCTTTGGATGATTTGGGCTCTTTGCATTGTTTGCACGTTATCAGCTGACTTAAATTGACTGTATCGGTACTGTGTAAGGTGTTTTTTTTATTTGGTAAGGCAAATCCATTGTTTTTATAGGCTACATAGGTTGACCGTTTGTCCCTTTTTTAATTTCACATATTGTATGGTGTTATCTCTCTGTATGAGCTTCTTAGTGCTGATGTGCATGAGTGCCTTGGGTTCAAAAATTCGAAAGGTACCATCTTCGGTAGCAGTTATTTTCAGCAGAACAATTTTATTTTCTTTTTTTTCAGCGCTTACGATAAATCCACCCATCGTTCTCAAATTTTTGAAAGACGCTGTTGCCCATTCAGCAGGTAAAGCCGGAAAAACTTCTACATAGTTATTTTTGCTCTGAATGAGCAATTCGTGTATTCCTTGTGCAAATGCAAAGTTACCTTCTAAGGTAAATGGTCGATACGTAAAGTCTGAATATTGCCCGTCTTTTTGGTCGCCATTCAAATGAAAGGAATTGGAGGAACAAAAGTTCTGCGCAAATTTTCGAAGATTGGTTACGGCTTCCTTTCCTTGTTTAGCGCGCGCGTGTAAACAAGCCATCCATGCAAAGGAATAACCAACCCACGCACGTGTACCCAGTTTTTTAATGTGATCTAGGGAGCTCTCAATGAGCTCTTTTTCCTGCGGATTATTGATGTCTAATAAATCCAATGGATAAATTGCCATATAGGGAGACATGTGACGGTGGGAATGTTTCATTGGAAGATTTACAGCAACTTGTAGCCCAGTTTCATCGGTCGCATAGTGAGGTAGTTGTGCCTTGCATTTTAACCAATTCTCTGCTTCTTGCGGTTTGCCCATTGCTGTACTCACCTCTGTAGCAGCCTGGAAAAGAAAATGCGCTAAACTAAGATCGAAATTAGTCCAATTGTCAAACCATGCTGATACACTATTCTCGTTGTATTCGGGACTGCTGCTCAAGAGCAGGTAACGGCGTTCATTTTTTAGTGTGGTTATATTTTTAAGGTAAGTTGCAGATTCCATGATATAGGGATAGGCTTGTTCTTTTAGAAAGGTTTTATCCATGCTATATTTCCATTGCCAATAAAAATGCTGGGCCGCCCATGCACCAATAGTAGGAGAAAGAGAATACTGAATCCATCCACCCATAGGGTCTCCATTTAACGTGAGGACACCGGGTACATTCAGCCCATCGACACCAAAATATTGCTTTGTAAAGTTCTTGTTTTTTTTGCGGATCTTCCAGAGCCAATCCGTATAGCTTTTGGCTTCGGCCAATCTATTTCCCGAATAGGCTGGCCAGTAGCTTAATTGTGTATTAAGGTCATTGTGAAAGTCGCCTTTCCAAGGAGGAAGACCACCATTATCCGCCGTCCACACGGCCTGAAGCGTAATTGCTGGAGCACCTTCTCTTGCGACAGCACCGAGTTTATACATATCAAGATAATATTGTTTTTCAAGATTTTTATCAGGAATGGTTATACTTGATTTGGACCAATAGTTTGACCACCAATGCAAATGGCTTGCTTTTTCTTCGGTGTATTTTTTGAGGGAAAGTGCAGATGGGGTTGCCTTTTGATCATTGACGATTGTCCAATAACCAATCAGCTTTTTAGCTGATATTTTTTCCCACCTCAATACAACTTCAAAAAAATGATCATCATACGTATTTTGGTGCAGCACTTCATAGTTGCTGGTGCGGATTATATTTCCTTGCTTATACCCTAATCTTGCTAAATCTTGACCTTCGACAACGCTTTTGTTTTCGTCTTTGTTTGTGTTATTTTCATATTGATGTGGAATTAATTGAGGTAAAAGGTCACTAACATTGTTTCCTGTGATTTCAAAATAGCCAAATGGTTTATAGGCATGTATGAAGGTTTTTAATATCCTACCATCTTTAAATCTAAGAATATTGGTGGCCTGTTCCAGATCAAGTACGTTTGAAACGACAGTGCCAAATTTCGCCAAGTCAAAGAACAGCGACGCTGCTGGAAGCTTAGTGGGATAGGGGGATCTGTCATAAGGAGCGTCTCCCCACTGTTGTACACTGCCGTAGCTGTTGTTTTTTATTTGTTGTTGGACCCAATTGAAATTGTGGTTTTCTATTGCAAAGGCCTTTCTTTCGTCCCATAGATCTGCGCGATCAAGTGAAAATCGAATCGTATTGTCTTTTTTCCAAATCAGTGCACCCAATTGACCATTTCCCAAGGGAATGGCTTCATCCCATCGCGAAGCCAACTGATCGAAATGGAGGTTGTTGTCAGGTGTTGGTTGCCCGAAAGAGAACAGGGTAAACGAACAGCATAGTATTAAATAAAGATATTTCATAATTGAAAGGGTTAGCTTGTAAATTTAAAACTCTGGATGGGGAGGTACTGACACTATTGTTACTTTTTTGCATACTATTTTAGCAAAGCGATGGCCCTGATACTGGAATCACGTTTAAGCAAATTTAACTGAGATGTATGCAGTGTATGAAATCAAAAAAGTGAGTTCGTATCGAAATTGTTATACTTTTTGAGACGAAAGAATATGGTATAAAAGTACCGTTTTTAGGGACTGCAGTTTAACCGAAAAAAGTACATCATGCTGTTTTAAATCAATCTTTTGAGCAAGTGGGAATATAGTATCCAGAAAATCTTGCAAGAGCAAAGGGTAATATTGTTTATGTTTCTGTTAATCCAGTTTTAGTATAATCCAGTGTTGTTATCTAATTTTATCCTACTCGAAACTAGCACATTTATCGGATAGTTTCGGCTCCACTTAACGAAAAAAACAATCATTATTTATTTCGTTGTAGTGCGTAAACCTAAAATGTTATAGAGTAGATATATCCCAATGCTATGAGAAAAAAGATTGTGGTGCTAACATTATTGGCGCTTGTGCTTATTGGTACGAGCATTTTGACCTTTGGAAAGAAAGAGCCAATTGATTTTAGCGCTGATGTTAAACCGATATTGAATAAACATTGTATCACATGCCATGGTGGGGTTAAAAAAAATGGCGGACTAAGTTTTCTTTTTGAAAATGAGGCTTTCGCCAAAGCCGAGTCTGGCAAACCAGCAATTATTCGTGGCGATGGCGAACATAGTGAACTGGTAAAGAGACTGATTTCCGATGACCCTGAATTGCGTATGCCTTACAATGCCCCTAAACTGAACGATGATGAAATTGATATACTCAAAAGATGGATCGATGAAGGTGCCAAATGGGGAGAGCATTGGGCATATACAACGCCCAAGGAGACTGAGGTACCTAAACCTTTTTCATTGCTCGGCATATTTGGTGTCAAACCTAAAGGGGTGAATAATACGATTGATTTTTTTGTTTTGGATAAGATGAAGGAGAAGAAATTATCCTTTGCTGATGAGGCCGATAAAGCACTGTTGTTACGGAGAGTGTATTTAGATCTGATTGGTATTCCACCCACGTTGGCAGAAATTCAAGCCTTTGAAGCAGATCAGCGTGATGATGCTTATACCTTGCGTGTAGATAGTTTGCTGGCGTCGCAGAAATATGGCGAAAAGTGGGCGAGTTGGTGGTTGGATATGGCGCGATATGCAGATACGAAGGGTTACGAGAAGGATGGTTCGCGCACGATATGGTCCTATCGGGATTGGGTCATTAAGGCCTTGAACAAGGATATGCCTTATGATGAATTTACGATTGAACAGCTCGCTGGGGATTTGCTCCCGGAGCCAACCAAGGATCAACTTATCGCAACCGCCTTCCATCGCAATACCATGAATAATGATGAAGGGGGGACCGATAGTGAGGAATTTCGGATGGCTGCGGTTTTGGATCGCTTAAATACAACCTATCAAGTATGGTTGAGTACAACCTTCGAATGCGTGCAATGCTATAGCCATACTTATGATCCCTTTAAATTTGAAGAGTATTATAAATCGTTAGCTTTTTTTAACAACACCAGAGATGAAGACACCCAAGGTGATCATCCTAAACTTCGTTTTTATACGGCACAAGATGAAAAGCGAATTGACAGTATAAAAAGGTGGTTGTCGACGACAGGAAATACAAGCTTGGTAAAATCAACAGATCTATTCCTTCACACTCTTGAACCCAAAATACATGCGCATTACAGCGATCAAATAGTAGATGGTGCGCTTTATGATACGAAATGGTTGGGGGTTAGAACTGGAGGATCGGCTCGGTTAAGGGCAATAAACTTGGATAATAAACAGCAATTTTTTATGAATTTCTGGACAGGCGCGGTAGGTGGAAAATTAGAAATTCACGTGGATAAACCTACAGGACCAATTCTCGCCGTTATTGATTTGCCGAGTACAAATGGAAGACAGGTTATTCAGTCTCCCATACTCCCGACTCGCGGTGTACATGACTTATATCTGGTTTTCAAAAATCCATCTGTGGCGCATGGGCAGCCGATCTGCATGATTGAATGGTTTGCATTTCGTGAGAACTTTCCACATGAAAAGTCACTGGATAATATGAATTTTCAAAAGACTTTTCTCCAGTTGGTCAACATGCAACCCGAAGGTGTGCCAATCATGATTGAAAATCCCAAAGACATGCATCGTAAAACAAATGTATTTATACGTGGTAACCGTCTGTCTCTGGGGGCGGAAGTACAGCCTACAGTTCCGGCTTCACTGAATAGTTTCCCGAAAGGCGCTCCGCGCAACCGTCTGGGGTTTGCGCAGTGGATTGTCAGTAAGGAAAACCCCTTGACAGCACGAACCTTAGTTAATCGCGTATGGGCACAGCTATTTGGCCGGGGCCTAGTTGAACCATTGGGAGATATGGGCACTCAGAGTATCCCGCCAATTCACCGAGAGTTATTGGATTACCTTGCCCTAGATCTGATGAATACCAAAAAGTGGAGCGTTAAAAAACTGATCCGCGAGATTGTCTTATCCGGAACGTATAAGCAGTCCTCTAGCTTGAACAATTCCAATTTTGAGAAGGATCCACAGAATTATTATTTGGCAAGGGGACCTCGGTTTAGATTATCTGCCGAACAGATTCGTGACCAAGCTTTAGCTGTAAGTGGATTGCTCAGCAACAAAATGTATGGACCAAGTGTAATGCCCTACCAACCTGATGGGGTATGGATGACTGTATATAGCGGTGAGTCCTGGGTGAAAAGTGCTGGAGAAGATCAATACCGAAGGGGCATCTATACGTTTTTAAAGCGTACGAGTCCTTATCCGTCTTTTGTTTCTTTTGATGCTTCTAGCAGGGAGGTTTGTTTGGTCGACCGTATTCGCACCAATACACCGCTGCAAGCGCTTGCCACATTAAATGATCCTGTTTATCTCGAAGCGGCTAAACATCTGGGGACTATTATGGAGAAAGAGGGAAATGGAAACCTTAGAAATGGTATTCGTGTCGGTTATAAACGTGCCATGTTGAAGGATGCCGATGAAAAGAAACTCAAAGAGCTGGAACATCTTTATCAAAAGGCATTGGTTGATTTCAGCAAAAAACCTGATTCGGCAGCCAAATTTTTGAATGAAGATTTAGCAAAAAGCAATGTAAAGGTCCTGCCTTCAAAAGCTGCCTACATGCTTGTTGCGAATGCAGTGTTGAATTTGGACGAATTTTTAACGAAATCATAAATATTGAAATGATAAATATGGACCGAAACTTCTGAATAAGGACTATCGTATGAAAACGAAGTCTTTTATTGAGAAGGTTAGACCTATAAAATAGTAAGAATATAAACCGAAATGAGCTAAAGCTGCGCACTAAAATTTTAGAGACACAGCCCGTTCATACGTAATGATAGTCAGATGAAAGACCTAAATAAGCTAATAAAAGAAGCGCAACAATTTGAATTGCAGGCTGTCACCAGAAGACATTTTCTAAAAGATTGTGTGGCCGGTATCGGCGGTATTGCTTTGGGGAGTTTGTTAACGAGTTGTAATGGATGGGGACAGTCAAAATCAGCAGAAAAGTTGGATCTGAATGCACTCAATCCACTTGTGCCCAAGCCACCTCATTTCCCAGGTAAGGCTAAAAGTGTCATTTACCTGCATATGGCTGGCGCTCCATCACAATTGGAGTTATTTGATTACAAGCCTGCCTTGCAGAAATTACATAATCAACCTTGTCCGGAGTCCTTGCTTGCAGGAAAGAAATTTGCTTTTATTCGTGGGATTCCAAAAATGCTGGGACCACAGGCTACTTTTAAACAGTATGGAGCAAGTGGGGCTTGGGTATCAGATCATTTGCCTCATTTTAGTAAAGTCGTTGATGAAGTGAGTTTTCTGAAGGCTGTGCATACCGATCAGTTCAATCACGGCCCGGCCCAATTGTTTATGCATACAGGAAGTGCCCGTCTCGGTCGCCCTAGCATTGGTTCATGGGTAACTTATGGTCTGGGATCTGAAAATAGCAATTTACCCGGTTTTGTTGTGTTAACATCGGGAGGTAAAACGCCTGATGCTGGTAAAAGTGTCTGGGGAAGTGGATTTTTACCATCGGTATACCAAGGCGTTCAATGTCGTTCAAAGGGTGATCCCGTATTGTACATTGCCGATCCTGAAGGAATGGGAAGGGGTATGAAGCGTGATTTGATTGATGCCATAAATAGCGTCAACAAAACAGAGTATGATACCTTTAAAGACCCCGAAACCTTGTCGCGGATCGCACAATATGAGATGGCTTATAAAATGCAGGTAGCCGTACCTGAAGTGATGGACATCAATAATGAACCGGCTTATATTCACGAATTGTACGGAACAGAGCCTGGTAAGGAATCGTTCGCCAATAATTGCCTATTGGCTCGGAAACTCGTAGAACAAGGGGTACGATTCGTTCAGTTATTTGATTGGGGCTGGGACAGTCACGGTACTAATCCAGCAGATTCGATTGATCTCGGTTTTAGAAATGAATGCCGAGAGATTGATCGACCTATGACCGCATTGATTATGGATCTAAAGCAACGTGGTTTGCTGGAAGAAACACTGGTGGTGTGGGGCGGGGAATTTGGGCGCACACCGATGCAAGAAAATAGGGACAACAGCGACATGCCATTCCTGGGACGTGATCATCATACCGATGCCTATACCATCTGGATGGCAGGTGGAGGAGTTCGTAATGGTATAAGTTACGGTCAAACCGATGATATCGGGTTCGCCGGGGTAGAAGGGCGTAGTTCTGTACACGATGTCCATGCGACCATGCTTCATCTTTTGGGTTTTGATCATGAGAAATTTACATACGATTTTCAGGGAAGGCCATTCCGATTGACAGATGTGGAGGGTGAACTAATTCAAGCTATAATTTAAAAAAATGAAACAATTTCTAGTATTAATTTTATTTATGAGCAGTTTTCTATCCATGACTGCCCAGCAGTTGCACATTAAATATTATTGCACCAATTGGGGAAATAGTGATTCCTGGGATACGTTCTGTCTCCGTGTGAAAAATGCAGGTTACGATGGTGTTGAATCTTGGTTACCTGGTAGTCCCAAAGAGCGCAAAGAGATGATCGATGCATTACATAAACATGGATTGAGTTTAGGGTTACTTTCAGGGGGATCTGGTGGAACTTATGAGGAATATAAAGAAAGTTTTAAGCGTAATTTGGATGAAGCAGCACAGCTGAAACCCGATTATATTAATTGCCATACAGGTAAAGATTATTACTCGTTTGAACAGAACAAAACATTGATTGAGCTTGCTGATGCAGCTAAAAATAAGTACCATATCCCCGTTTATCATGAGACTCATCGCGGAAGATTTAGTTTTGCAGCCCATGTAACAAAAGAATATTTAGAGAAGATTCCGACGTTACAACTTGCGTTGGATATTTCGCATTGGTGCAATGTACACGAATCAATGCTTTCTGATCAGACCGATGCTGTAACAAAGGCACTTTCTAGAACTGAGCAAATTCATGCACGCATTGGGCATCCCGAAGGACCACAAGTCAACGACCCCGCCGCTCCCGAATGGGAGAGTATTGTTGCACAACATTTGGCTTGGTGGGATAAAGTTGTTGCTAAACACAAGGAAAATGGGATGAAGTTATTAACCATAACAACCGAGTTTGGCCCAGCGGGTTATTTACCCACATTGCCATTTACACAACAACCGGTGGCCGATCAGTGGTCAATCAATGTCTATATGTTGCATTTACTCAAAGACAGATATAAAGAATGATGGTTTTCTTTGATGAATTATTGGGCTTTTCGGGACGATTTCATCCTCTTTTGGTCCACCTACCGATCGGCATATTGTTGTTGGCTTTTGTTATGGCAATTATTGCGCAGTTTAAAGGCGGAGCTATGTATTTGCCTGCTATTAAGCTCTCCTTATTCCTAGGGACTATAGCCGCCATAGTGGCTGCTTTATCGGGTTATCTGCTTTCACGAAATGGAGGTTATGAGGAGGATGTACTGAGCTATCACAAGTGGTTAGGAATTGTCGTGGCGTTGAGCAGCTTATTATTGTGGTTTCTCTATCGTAAAGAATCTTCTGCTGCATTTCGCTTTTGGCTTTTTTTTCTCGTAGTAATCATGATTGGGGTCACTGGACACTATGGTGGAACATTGACGCATGGAAAGGGCTACTTTGTCGAAGCTATGCCAGTGGCACTAAAAAAGCTGTTTAAAACGGAAGAAGACAAAGAGGAGGTTCTTATCGTTCAAAATGCACAGGAAGCAGATGCCTATAATGGAATTATTCAACCTATTCTTAAACAGCGTTGTCAAAGCTGCCATGGGAAAAAAAAGCAGGAAGGGGGGCTGGCATTGGATACAAAAGAGAATTTGTTAAAAGGAGGAGAGAATGGCACAGTACTGCATGCAAGCGATTCGAAAAAGAGTGAATTATATGCCAGGTTGGTATTACCTGAGGGACATAAGAAGCGAATGCCACCTAAAGGTCGTACGCCGATAACTCCTGATCAGATCAGACTGATTGCCTGGTGGATAGATCAAGGAGCCAATTTTGATAAAAAAGTGCGTGAAATACCACAAACGGAGGAAATCGCTCATTTGTTGAAAAAATTGGAAACAGGGGAAAAAGACACTCCATCGGTATTATATGCAGATTTACCTGCAGCGCCAGCTTTGCCAAAAGATAAAATCGATGCTTGGCAGGCTAAGGGTATTAAGATCATCCAAGTTGCAAAAGATAATAACTTTGTGTTGGTTAATGCCATTAATTATCCTCAATTTAATGATAAGGACCTACAGGAATTATTAAGTATTAAGGATAATATTGTACAGCTGAAATTAGGAAATACAGCTGTTACAGATCTTGCTTTCTCAATATTTTCGGCAATGCCGAGTCTTTCCCGCCTACATCTAGAAAATACAGAAATTTCCGATGCCGGATTGAGCCAGTTGAAAGGTCTGTCAAAATTAACGTATTTAAATCTGACGGGAACAAAAGTTACCTCAAAAGGTCTGTCAAAACTGAAGGACCTTCCGAGTTTAAAAAACGTCTATCTCTATAAAACCGCAAATCAGGAAGTCGCTACGATAAAGCAGTTGAACGCTAAGATTAAGGCAGATACCGGTAATTATAGTTTGCCTTTTATTGAAACCGATACAATCAGGTTTTGAGCTGTTGTTGGAATTGCTGGCTATACGCTGGAAATCCGCAATCCGAATGAAATATTATTGTATAATTTAACGATTGGGGCGACATGGACAAGTAATTTAAGGAAAATAAACAGGATTTTTTAGCAGATGTGAAGCGAATGTATAAGGGGAATGAGACAAAATGCGCTAGAGTAGGATAGGAGGAATAGGAATAGGAATAGGAATAGGAATAGGAATAGGAATAGGAATAGGAATAGGAATAGGAATAGGAATAGGAATAGGAATAGGAATGCGGAGGTGACGATTTCAAATAAAAGAGCAGCAAGGAATTTCCTGCTGCTCTTTTTACATCACGATAAGCTGTTTTTATTTCGTGCCAGCACCTTCTAATAACTCGATGGCATCGTAAAGGACACCTGCTTCACCTCTAAAAGTTCCAGAGCCCTCTAGTTTGTTATCTTTTGTGTACCATTCATAAAATCCTTTGTTTTTGATAACACGGGCAAGCATCGGCTGTATTTGCGCATAAGCTTCCTGTTGAAAGCCATTTTTAACAAGCTGCTGAATCATACGACCACCAAACCAAGTCCAGTCCCCACCATTTTGATAACCGTAAGGATACATGCCTTTGTTCTTAAACGAGCCTGCCGGATAAGTCGGGTACACAGTAAGTCCAATTGTTGCTGCACCAGCATCTTTTACATTTTTAATCATTTTATCCAATGAAACTTTTATTTGCTCTTTGCTGAGCAAATTAGCCTCAATAGCAATTGCTGTTCCACCATGATAATAGATTTGATTTTCATCAAAATCAGCCGCAAATGGAGAGCCTTTGATATAAATATGGGGAATAAACTTTTGGTTCTTTTCGTCCCAAAGGTGTTTCATGGTATTACTTGCTATAGACGCTCTGATTTTTCCCCACTTTTCTTTTTTCTCAGGGAAAAGATCCATGTAATTGTCAAGCGCGATCAAAAACATTGCATTGTCGTAGATGTCCAAAGCAATATGCGAATTTTCATCCAGGTGGACACCCCAATCGTGTTCAGGTTGAACGTCACCCCAATCGACTGTAGTTGCGCCCCAAAGTAAACCATAAGTAGCATTATAACGTTTGTCCAATAAAAATTGTAAAGCATGCTCCATGCGATCCTTTACAGCCGCATTTCCAATTTTTTCATCGAGAAAAGCCTTATCTTTCGTTGCAACGATATATTTATGTACCGCTTGGATCAAAGAAGACTCCTGGTCCGTTTCAACTGTATTTTTGTGTGCTGCATAATCAGGAGCTAAGGGACTAGTGATGGTATAATAGTCCGATACGCCATTTTTTAAGCTGGATTTTTTGACAAAACCATCGGCAATATTACCATCAGGACCTTGTAGCTTAAAAAACAAAGCTAATTGATCTTTGATCTGTTCATGGGGATGGACTTTTGTTGCTAAGGTGATAAATGTATTGTAATCTCTAATCCACACCTCACTGTATCCATCCCCCGCATTGAATCCACTTTTAATGACGTTCGTAGCCATATCTTTGACAAGATTGAAGCTGCTGTCTTTTTGGATGCTGTCCTGTAAATTGCTTGTCGAAACCTTACCGCCAGCATTTTGGCAGGACAGTAATAGGAGAGACGAAGATAACGCAAAAAATAGAGTTCTCATTGTGCTGTTAGTTTATAGTAAATGGTTTGATTAACATTTGGATTCTTTGACAAAAGATTGGATAACCTTTGCCTTATCGTTTCCTAAATTACGCAATGTATAGGATCCGGCAGCAGCAGGAACAGCAAAAGTCTCAGCATAATGAAAGACTTTCTTCATGCCATTTGCTGTCATCAGCTCAATTGCCTCCCCCTCCACAAGCATCATGATGTGACACTGTCCTTGTGTTTCAATTGCAACATCCTGATCGAATTCGTATCTAAAAACATCGTAGAAATGATCTTCATGCGTTGGCAAATGTATTCTTGTTGCTTGCGCATCAAGGGCTACTTCAGTGGGCTGAGCAAGCAGCGTGTTTTTTACGACATCACCTTTTCGGCTAAAATTGAGGTTGGCGAATGCTCTATCAATATTTAATGGGCGTGGTTTCCCATCTAAATCCGGACGCACCCAGTCGTACATTTTAAAGGTATAATTGTAAGGTGTTGCACTGATTTCGAGTACGAGATTATTCACGCCGGAAGAATGTACAGTACCATGTGGTATCAAATACAATTGGTGTTTCTTGGATTCGAATTTTTGAACGTATTGCTCGATATCCATGGCTGTTCCGGTATGGAAGCTCTCTTCTAAAGCTGAGCGAAATTTGTCTGCATCAATGGATTGCTGAAAGCCCAGATACACTTGTGCGTCCTCTTTTCTATCAACGATATAGTATGATTCGTCCTGTGTGGAGTTTTCTCCAAATTCTGTTTTTGCATAGGCTGGACTAGGGTGACATTGAATGGATAGGTTGCCGCCATCAAAGGTATCCAGAAAATTGAAGCGTATCGGGAATTCAACATCGAAACGTTGCTGGGCATGACCAAGCACATTGGCACTTTCTTGAAACATCAATTGATCAAATGAAATTTCAAGTGTATGTCCATCTGCTTCGAGCAAAATGCCATTCTCAGGGACAATCATTTCGAAGGACCACGCATAGTTTTTGACATGCTGATCTATGCCTGAAAGGTGCTCTTTCATCCACTGTCCACCCCATACGCCGGGTTCAAAAGTTGGTCGTACGCGGAAGTAATTTTGGGACATGGCCAGCAAAGTAGCATGTAGATCCTTCCCTGTGATCCATGGTAGGTTTTGGGACGATTGTTGATCGGCAAGAATTTCGACACGGGAAAGGATAGACCTTTTATGTCTATTCAATATTTCCCAATCGACAAAATAGTAACGCTTGTAGGTTTCCTTTTGATTGGTCTGTGTTGAACAACCTAAGTTTAAAGCTTCTCCCGCACGCATACGTTGAATTAGCACGTTTTTGGGCAGATCAATAAACATCAGCTGACTAGACGTATCGACTAATGATGCTCCAGGGCCATAAAAGATGGTATACTCAGCTTGTATTGATTCGGCGTTTGCTCGTATGGTTTGAAGGTCCGCAAGCTTTTGGGTGTCAAAGTATTCAATGAGTTGAATCCCGGCCTTTTTTCCAAATAATGGATCGTCGCCACCGAGGTATGGTGCGACAAGCTCCTGGATCGCTGATTCAGTTTTTAAAGCTGAATCCATGGCAATAAATCGGGGAGTTACGCCCTGTTTTTCAAATTCTTGCTTTAGCTTGAGGATGATTGTAGCCCAGTCAACACCTACAAAACCATCAATGCTATGTATATTATGTGTAATGAGATGTGCAACAAGATCCGTGTAGGAATTTGATAGTGTTCCTTGAACCGGAAACGTCGGTGTGATTTCGTACTGAAAAGGTTTTGTTTGAGTATTAGAATACATATAATGTAATTTATTGCAAATGAATGATGTTGGATTAAGTCGCTTTTTGCTTACTTGTTTGTTGATTTTTTATTGTGCTTTTCAATCCAGAATTTTTCGATCTCTTCCAAAGGTTTGCCCTTTGTTTCCGGAAGGAATGCAAGTACAACAAGGAATGCGATGGCACAGAAAAATGCAAACAACCAGAACGTATAGCGGGCCCCCCAGGAAGCGAGTAGAATGGGTGTTAGTTGTCCCACGATAGCATCGGAAATCCACATCACCATAATACTGATACCCATGGCACGAGCCCGGATGGCATTTGGGAAGATTTCGGCCGCCACAACAAATTTTAGCGGGCCAATGGAAAAAGCAAAGAAAAATAAGAACGAAAGTATAGCGATAATCAATGCGATATTATTGACTTGACCTTGATTAAAAAGATATCCAGTAACCAGCAAACTCAGGGTAGCACCTACCGTTCCCAAAAGATATAAGGGACGTCTACCCCAATTGTCAACCTTCCAGATGGCAAAGAAAGTAAATAACACATTGGCGGCTCCAAAGAATAGTTGAGCATGATAGGAATTATTTAATGAAATACCAGATTCAAGCAATATGCTCGGACCATAGTAGACAATTGCGTTTATGCCACTGAGCTGTGAAAATAAAGGAAGGAATAAGCCCAATAGGAAGGCCTTGCGATAAATAGGCGAGAAGAGATCACGTAGATTTCCCTTCGAGGAAACGTTGCCGACCTCTTGTATATCCGATAGTCCTAATGCGCCACTGATCGCTGCAACTTCCGTGTTCCGCCCATTTTTAGATAGCCAACGTGGACTTTCAGGAATAAAGTAAACTTTGATACATAACAATAAAGCCGGTACTGCACCAATTAAAAACATAGTTCGCCAGAGTTCATTTTGCTGTGCGGAGCTATATTCGAGAATCAAATAATTGCTGATATACGCAAAAAGAATACCGAATGTAATAGCGAGTTGGTAACAGGTGACTGATCTTCCTCTAAATTTACTTGGCGATATTTCCGCGAGATATAAGGGCACAACGATTGAGGCTATTCCAACACCCAAGCCCCCAATGCTTCTACTTGCAATTAATATGCTATAAGAAGGACTGAATCCACAGCCAATTGCTGAGCATAAAAAGAGCAGGGCCGCAGTAACAAAGGCTGGTTTTCGGCCGTATTTATCTGTTAATGGTCCTGTGAAAAATACACCAACAATACAGCCTAGCAGGGCTGAACTGACAAAAACGCCCTCTTGAGCAGGAGATAGTCCGAAAAATTGCTTTACTAACGGCAATGCACCTGCAATTACAGCCATATCGAAACCGAAAAGGAGTCCTCCAAGTGAAACGATACATAAAATGATGATAAATCTCTTTGACATCTGCGGTTTATATTAATATGTATATACATGCAAACATATATCTATTTTTTTAATTATGCAAAAAATCTTATTTTAGCACAAGCAATCCAACTGATGAATTTAAAAATAGATCATAAAAGCCCTGTTCCGCTGCATATACAAGCAGAGAATCTGTTACGCGAATTAATTAAGCAGCCTGAATATATAGAGGGTAAGTTATTGCCCAACGAAATTGAATTAGCAAAAAGATTGGCAATTTCCCGTTCTACTTTGCGTTTGGCGATCAATAAACTAGTCTACGAGGAGTTGCTCATTAGAAAGAAGGGAATAGGCACGAAGGTGGCCAGTTCCAAATTTAGTTCCAAATCCAAGAATTGGCTGAGTTTCTCACAAGAGATGAAAAACCGAGGAATTGAGGTAAAGAATTTTGAGCTTCACGTCAGCTGGGTTGTTCCGGATAAAGCAGTCTCGAAGTTTTTTAATGTAGATGAGGACCAAAAGCTATTAAAACTAGAACGTCTGAGAGGAAAGAAAGATGACCCATTTGTTTATTTTATCTCTTACTTCCATCCGCGTATAGGTTTAAACGGCGATGAAGATTTTAAGAGACCTTTATATGAGATCTTAGAAGCAGATTATCATGTCGTTGCAGATCTTTCTCAGGAAGAGCTGGATGCAATGGCCGCAAATAAATTTATAGCTGATAAATTGGAGATTAATATCGGTGATCCTATTCTGTCCCGCAAGCGCTTTGTATTTGACCAATCTGGGAAGCCGATTGAATATAATTTGGGGTTCTACCGCGCGGAAAGTTTTACCTATACTGTCGAAAGCAGAAGAGATTATTAGGGAATTCACTCATCCTTTTTGAATGGATCAATTGGATGAGTGAATAGCTAATTTATTTATTCTTTTAATGATTCTTTTCCAGGGTAGTTTCAGCCCAGCTTTCTAGGAGAGCTATTGCTTTACTCAGCACGCCTGCTGAACCTTTGAATTTTCCTGATCCACTGGGTACGTTATTTTGATCATACCATTCGTAAAATCCTTTGTTTTTCACAACCCGATCGATCATCGGTTGGAGTTCGGTATAGGCTTCCGGATAGAAACCGTTTAAAACGAGTTGCTGGATCATCCGTCCGCCAAACCAGGTCCAATCACCACCATTTTGGTATTGGTAAGGCTGAGCCATTCCGCCGATGAAAAATCCAACTGGATAGGTTGGGTATAAGGTCAATCCAATACTCGGCATGCCAGATAACCGCACGTTTTCAAGCATTTGTTTGTTGACTGTTTTTATTTCTGAAGGTGTTAGTAGCCCCGCTTCTATAGCGATGGCGGTGCCGCCATGATAATGGATCGTATTTTCATCAAATCCTTTAGAAATAGGTGATGTCTTAGGGTATATGTGCGGAATGAATTTTTGTTTTTTCTTATCCCATAAAGAACGTCTACTGTTCGTTTCGAGACTCTTTTTTAATCCTTTCCATTCCACCTCCTTGGGAGAGTTGGGCTGGATTTCAATCAAGGTCTGCAATGCAATAATAAACATCGCGTTGTCATAAATATCGATTGCCTCATTGGAAAGTTGGTCATTCCAATCACAACCAAAGCTGTCGTTGGGCTGTACATCTCCCCAATCTGCTGTCATCGCACCCCAAAGTAGCTGATACTTTTGGTTGAACCGTTCCTTTTTCAGATAATCCAACATAAGTTGGATACGGTCTTTTACAGAAATTCCACCGATAGACTCTTCCAAGATACTGTAATCCTTTGTTTTTATTATGTATTTACCCAACAATTGGATGAGTGACGTTTCCTGGTCGGTTTCTACCGTGTTTTTAAAACCCACATGATCAGGAGCGTTTTTTGAATAGTAGGGTGTATCATCATGCCAGGTAAAGTCTTTCTTTAGTACATAGCCGTCTACCATTTCACCATTGGTCTGTTGCATCTTAAAAAATACTAAAATAGCCCCTCTAATGTCCGCTTGGGACCGCTCTTCCAATGCGGTTTCGATGAATGTATTGAGATCTCTGGCCCAAATTTGTGAGTAGCCACTTCCCGCATTGAAACCTTCTTTGATGACCTCTCGGGCAAGGCTGTCCACATATTTTAGGTTTTGATCCGCTAGAATGCTTTTTGCTAACTTAAGTTGCGCGATACGGTCGGGTTTTGTTTGTTGTGCTGATAGTTGGGTTCCGAGTAACAGAAGTATTAGACTAAAAAATGTGGTGTTTTTTTTCATTGTGGTTGTATTGTAATTAATTAGGATTGACAAGTGTACCTGTCAATCATTGGTATTTATTTCAACGTTAATTTGTATTTATTTCAGGCTTGTGATCGAAGATCAACCGTTCGATGTGTATTTTTTTGAATTTATTTACTGGTTATATTTTAATATGTATGTACAATCAAAGTTATGGAAAAATGTCAGTATTTAAGCTTTAATAGTGTTTTATTTGATTAGTATTTAAAATTTTACAAATCTAGGCGTTGCGATGCAATCTGTTAAGTCGTTAAATTAAGTAATAAAATCTAACTCATGTTTATACATACTCTATTTTTTTGTAAGTTTGCTGTAGAATCTAATTGAGAACAATGTTAAAGCGTATCATTTATTATTTTTGTAGTTTATTTGTGAGTACGGCAGCTGTTTCCGCACAGCAGAAAACAGATTTGACCGTTTTTGTAAAACCTAATATTGGATCCGTCCATAGTCGGTATTTCTTTTATACACCAGCAGCCGTACCTTTTGGAATGGCTAAGCTCGCTCCGAGCACAAATGGAAGCTATGGGAACAAGTCGGGCTGGGAGGCCGTGGGTTATGACGATAGGCATACCTCAATAGAAGGCTTTGCTAATTTTCACGAATTTCAGGTAGGCGGAGTGGTATTTGCACCATCCGTCGGAAAATTGAAGACAATGCCCGGTCAACTTGATCGTCCAAAAAGCGGTTATCGTTCCGATTTTGACAAGAAGGATGAATTTGCCACTTCTGGCTATTACCGTGTCATGCTAAAAGATTATAATATACTTGCTGAGCTTACGGCAACGAAGCGTGTCGGTTTTCACCGCTATACTTTTCCAAAAACGGAAGAAGCCAACCTTATTTTCGATATTGGCCATGTGATGGGGGAAAGTGGACCGGTCGTTGATGCCGAAGTAAATTATGACAAACAGCACGTCTGGGGATATGTGGTTACCAATCCTGTCTATGTACAAAAATATCAGCAGGGGGCTACGGTCAAAATGTTTTTCTTTGCGGAGATCAACAAACAACCGAAGTCTTTTGGGACATTTAGAGATTCTATAACTTTTGACCAACATACGCGCATAAAAGGAAAAGGAGCTGGAGTATATCTGAAGTTTGGCACTGAAGCAGGCGAATCAATAGACATCAAGACGGGTTTATCTTATACTTCTGTAGAAAACGCACAACTGAATTTGCTTAAAGAGGCGAAGGATATGTCGTTTGATGCTGCAAAGAATAATGCCTTGCAAACCTGGAATAGTGAACTGGGAAGAATTTTGGTGGAAGGGGGCAAAGCGGACGACCGCATTAAATTTTATACGGGATTGTATCATGCTTTACTTGGCCGTGGGCTTGCAAGCGATGTAAATGGTGCATATCCCAAAAATGACGGCTCGGTAGGGCAGATTGCCCTAAATAAGCAAGGGCAACCGATTCATCATCATTATAATACCGATGCTATCTGGGGCGCATTTTGGAATTTGACACAGTTGTGGTCTATTGCGTATCCAGACTATTACAACGACTGGATTCAGAGTCAATTGTTGGTCTATCGCGATGCAGGTTGGTTAGGAGACGGTATTGCCAACAGTAAATACGTTTCGGGTGTAGGAACTAATTTTACGGGTTTGGCAATCGCAGCGGCCTACAATGTCGGTATTCGTGACTATGATATGAATCTTGCTTATGATGCGGTACGCAAAAATGAATTGGAAGCGAAGGACCGTCTGCCTGGAGCAGGAAAGTTAGATGTGGGAGTTTTCGTCCGCAAAGGCTACTCACCGTATATAAAAGATGATCATGGCAGTCCCGAATTAATGACCAATGGATCTCCTTTTGGCGCTTCGCATACCTTGGAATATGCTTTTTCCGCTGGAGCGGCTGCGCAATTTGCAAAATCATTGGGGCGTCAAAAAGACTATGTTAAATTTCAGGAATTATCCAATGGATGGCGCAATCTGTATGATACCGAGACGAAGTTTATGCGGCCAAAGGATAGTACTGGACGATTCATTTCAAACTTTAACCCTTATGAACCATGGCGTGGATTTCAGGAAGGAAATGCATGGCAGTATACGTTCTATGTTCCGCATGTCCCACAAGAATTGGTTAAACTCGTTGGAAAGGATCTGTTCAATCAGCGGTTGGATAGTATCTTTACGGTGTCGCAGAAGAATGTGTTTGGAGGTGGTACACAAATTGACGCCTTCGCAGGGATTGAAAGTCTTTATAATCACGGTAATCAACCGAACCTGCATATCTCTTGGCTGTTCTATTTTTCTGGTAGACCTGATCTGAGTCAAAAATGGGTACGGGCAATTTGCAATGAGTTTTATGGTAACGATGCGATACATGGCTATGGCTACGGACAAGACGAAGACCAAGGACAGCTTGGAGCATGGTATGTCTTGTCGAGTATCGGCCTATTCGATGTCCGAAGTCTCACCACCGAGAAGCCCGCACTTCAGATAGGCGCGCCACTTTTCGATCGGGTAACGATACAATTGCCGAAGAAATTAAGAAAAAATAAATTTATCATTCAGGTGAAGAAAGAGCAACCCAATAGTTCTATTGTTGATCAAGTTCGGTTGAATAATCGCCTGTGGAAAGGTTGGCAACTTCCTTTTGAACGTTTGGTGGAAGGTGGGATTTTAGATCTCAAGTTGAAAGGTGACTAAATATAAGATAAAAAAATAGCCCCATTCAGGGCTATTTTCAAGGTAGGTTGGTTTGTTGATTGCCTACGCGATTTCAGCAATAAAATTGCCCTCTTGATCCAAATCAGCTTTATGGGCTGCGATTTGTTGAAGATTAATATGTCCGATGACATATTTGAAATCTGGTGCGTAATATCGTTCTGTGATTTCACTGAAATTTAACTTTTCAATCAGTGTATCATCTGTATATCTCAAATAAACCTTAATTAAATAATCTTGGCTATAATTTAATGTGCTGGATTCTAAATGTTTTTTATACTCATAGCGGTATCCATAGCGAAGAGCCGCGATATCCGATAGCACAGCAGAACCTGTTGGGTGGCCACCTGCTCCTTTACCATAGAAAAATTGTTCGTCTGCAAAGGCCGCTTTCACCAATACTCCATTGTTCTCATTTTCTACATTATAGAGCATGCTGTCTTTGCCTACTAGGCGTGGTAATACATAAAGTACAACTTTGTCGCCGTCGATCTCTTTTGCCGTCGGTATCAATTTGATCTTGAGGTTCTTTTCTTTCGCAAAACGAATATCTTGCTGTCCCAATTTATCAATACCAATATTGAACACATCTTCTGGTTTGACATAGATACCGTACGCATGCGAAGCAACAATACATACCTTAAATTTGGGGTCAAATCCACCTACATCCAGCGTTGGATCTGTTTCTGCAAAACCAAGTTCTTGTGCTTTCTTTAAAGCATCTGTATATTGCTGATTTTCGTTGAAAACTTTAGATAAAATGTAGTTGGAAGATCCATTAAAAATACCGCTGACAGAATGCAGTAATTCATTGTCATAGTATTCTTCTAAATTCCGTATAATGGGAATACTTCCGCAAACGGCACCTTCATATAATAAACTGGTCCCGTATTCATGTTGGATATCAACCAGCTCTTCCAAATGGCTGGCAATCATTTTTTTATTGGCAGATACCACATTTTTCCCCGATTTCAAAGCACGAACAGTTAGTTGGTATGCTGCTTCGGCATCATCGATTAGTTCGACAACAGTATTAATTTCTGGATCACCTAAAATTGTTTCGGCATCGGTAGAAAATAAATCTGCTGGTAGCGAGCGTTTTTTATCTCCGTTTTTAATGACAAATTTCTTGATCTCCAGATTAAGATCTTTGGTTTTGATGATATCGTAAAGACCTTGGCCTACGACACCAAACCCAAACATCCCTATTGTTAATTTATTACTCATATCTCTTCTTAAATTCTCTTATATATTATTTACTCTCTTATACTAATTCGTTTATGTATTCTTTTTGTTCCCGCAGAAAGCTGCTAATGATTTTTGTGAGTTTTTTTGTTTCGATCAAAAAGCCATCGTGGCCATAGGTCGATTCAATCTCTTGATAATGGGCATTGGGAACATGTTGCGCGATGAATTGTTGCTCTTGTGGCGGAAACAACAAATCTGTATTAACGCTCAGGACTAAAGTTGGACAATCAATGCTCGCCAAAGCAGATTCAATAGATCGTCTTCCCCGACCTAAATTGTGACTGTCCATTGCTTTGGTCAGGAAATAATAGCTGTACGCATTATAGCATTTCACCAATTTTTCACCCTGATAGTTCTGATAGGAGGATGCTTTATAATGATCGAGTTTTTCGTTATCATCTTCCTTTTGCGTGTTGGCATACGTTGTATAGTTGCGGTAAGACAACAGTGCCATAGCGCGTGCAACTTTCAATCCTTTAGCTCCACCATCAGGGTGATTGGCGTAAAAGGTTCGATCAGTTGTAATGGCCAGACGTTGACTTTCATTGAATGCAATACCCCATGGTGAGTGGACGGCATTTGTTCCAACCACGATGAGATGGTTGATGGCTATACTGTGCGATACGGCCCATTCCAATGCTTGTTGACCGCCTAATGACCCCCCGATAAGGATCTCTATTTGTTTGATTTCCAGGTGGTCCGCAAGGACTTGATGTGCGTGAACCAAATCCCTCACTGTGAATTCGGGGAAAGATAGGTAATAGGGTTGTCCGGTTGCTGGGTTTACAGATAGCGGATTACTGCTATTATATGCTGATCCTATGACATTGGCACAAATAATATAATAATCGTTTGCATCAAACAACTCACCTGTTCCAAAAAGACCGGACCACCAATCCAGCACATCTGCATTGGCCGTTAATGCATGGCAAACCCAGATCACATTGCTGCGATCTGCGTTGGGTTTGCCAAATGTTTCATAACTGATTTGTAAATCAGTAAGCTCTCTTCCATTTTCAAATACAAAAGGCTCCGGGTGCAGATATATATGCTTACTCATTTCACGTTTAAGTTTTAAGCCGAAAAAATCTGATTATTTAATTTTATCAAAAGCTTGTTGTAAATCAACTTTGATATCATCAATATGCTCTATTCCTACAGAAAGACGTAATAAGCCTTTGAAGACTCCGGCATTGGCTTGATCTTCATCACTCAATTGTTGATGGGTTGTAGCTGCTGGATGAATAATCAATGACTTCGTATCACCAACATTGGCTAAATGACTGATCAATTCTAAGCTGTCGATAAAGCTATTGGCCTTTTGCGCTGCGTCACCTTTAAGCTGGAAAGAAAGTACCGCGCCATAGCCATTTTTAAGGTATTTTTGTGCGTTAGCGAAGCTCGGAGAGCTTTTTAATCCCGGATAGTTTACTTTTTCTACCTGTGGATGCGCCTCAAGCCATTTTGCGACCTCTAAAGTGTTGTCTACATGGCGTTGCACCCGCAAAGACAAGGTTTCAAGTCCTTGTAATAATAAAAATGAATTGAAAGGGGAGAGTGCTGGTCCGAAATCCCGGAGCCCTTCCACACGCGCCCGAATGGCAAATTGAATATTTCCGAATGGTCCGCTTTCACCGAAAACTTCGGAAAATACTAAACCATGATAGCCTTCAGATGGTTCGGAAAATTGCGGGTATTTTCCATTGCCCCAATTGTAGTTTCCGCCGTCGACGATGACACCGCCAATGCTTGTGCCATGTCCACCGATCCATTTAGTTGCCGATTCAACAACCACATTTGCACCATACTCCAGAGGTTTAAATAAATAACCTCCGGCTCCAAAAGTATTGTCGACGATTAATGGTAAGTCATATTTTTTTGCTACGGCAGCAATTTTTTCAAAGTCGGGAATATTGAAACTTGGGTTTCCGATTGTTTCAACATAGATTGCTTTTGTTTTATCATCAATGAGCGCTTCAATTTTATCGGCTTCGGCGTCTGTTGCAAAACGAGCTTCGATGCCTAGGCGCTTAAAAGAAACTTTAAACTGGTTGAATGTACCGCCGTATAAGTTGGATCCCGCAACAAAATTGTCACCACTTTCCAAAATATTATTTAAAGCTATAAACTGTGCCGCCTGGCCGGATGCAACAGCAACAGCTGCAACTCCACCTTCCAGTGCCGCAATACGTTGTTCGAAAACATCCGTAGTAGGGTTCATAATCCGTGTATAAATATTACCGAACTGCTTTAATGCAAATAAGTTTGCGCCGTGTTCGGCATTTTCAAATACAAAAGATGTTGTTTGATATATAGGAACTGCTCTAGATCCCGTAGTAGGGTCAGCGACTTGGCCAGCGTGAACCTGAAGAGTTTCGAATTTTAAATTTTTGTTTGAAGACATAATATATCAGATTTTAAGGGTTCAAAAAGAAATTGCAAAGTAAAAAGAGAAGCATACACACCTCCTTGAAGGGTCTGTTAAATCTTTATCCAAGAAAACGGAAATGATTTTTAACAAGCATGGAAGTGCATATGCATACGCATTCGCATTCGCATCGATACAATTGTACGATGGGTTACACTTTCGCTTATCGTGCGGTTCACTTGTGTTGAACCTGAATTTTTAATGGACTTCAGTAATTTAATAATCATTGTCTTATGTCATTTATATGCTCCAAAACGATATTGTTTTGGACAGGAATTGGCACCTTTTCAAACAAATTGAAGGTTGCCAGTGGGTCATTGAGCCAGTCTCTCGCCACTTCTTTATAAATCAAGACCTACTGATGAAGGGAGGTGTTGATTAGAAATCTTCTTTCGAAGACGACACAAATATAAACTCTTTTTTTATTAAAGCAAAAGAAATGGTATTTTTTAGTTAAAGGAATTTTGAATAACATGCCGATTGGCATCGCATATCTTCCGATGAAACCGCAAAAGTAACTGTCAATCGGGTATTATGATTTCTTTAAATTGATCCGTTCTGCAGTTTGATTTAAATCTGTTAGGAGAGGTTTAAGCGCATCGATTCTACTATGGATATCATAGGCGAGGTGGCGATTCGTCTTTTTGTTTAACGATAGCGAGAGGCCCACCAAATGGGAATTGACCTGATATGCGAGTGCCTGAAAATGGTGAATATGTGACCAATCCATCCATTTGTGCTCGGGTTCTTTTTTCATTTGATTAATGGCGTCTGAAAACAGGGCCATGGCGGTCTGCGCCTTTTTACGAGCCAGTCGTATATCAAACGAACTTTGTCTTTCGTCCGACAGACGGTTATTGATGATCTGGAAATAATGCGCGTTGTAAAGGGATACCTCTTTTGCCAGCTGAACCATGCCTGTGCTCTGGCGTACAGGTATCAAGAAATAACCCGCTATAGCCAAGAATGCTCCAATCAGTGTGAAAAGTATTCGGCTGCCTAAAATGAGATTGATGTTGCCTTCGAACAGATTGAGTGCAATCACAATTCCCAAGGTAATGAAGATGACACTGACCATATAGTTAGATCGGTTGAACAAAAAGAATCCAAAAAGACCCAATGCAGCTATGGTTAGGAGTGCTGGAAGAAAATGAATAGAAATTAAGCAGAACACACCAACTATAATACCCGAGAATGTACCGACAATACGTTCTATATTACGGGTTTTTGTCATTGAAAATGCTGGCCTGGCAACAATAGCGATCGTCAGTAAGATCCAATAGGTATATTTAAAATCCAAAAATAAAATACCGATCAATGCACCTGTTCCAAAAAGAAGAGCCATCCGAACCGCAAATCGAAAAAGCGGATTATTCAGATGGAGTTTACTTTTTAGATCAGCGAGATTACGTAATGGTCGACTGATAAATTGTTGGTACTCGCTGGTGTCAATCTTATCCTGAATTTCCTGATTTTGATAAAAAGCGACCTGGATTCTGTTGAGTACATCAATAATTGCTTCGATGTTGCTTATGATCGAACATAATATACCTTTTGCTGGATCGGCCTGTTGTTCTTGAATTTCTTTTAAATCCCGTAAGAGGGCATTAATTTTAAAGTTATTATGGTATAATTGATGTGCATACCGGAACCTCTTGTTGGGTTGTGAAAAGCTATCGATTTCTAACGCTAATAATTTGATTGTGTGACGAATTAAGGGGAGGCTGCCCGTGTCTGCAAGATTTTTGCGAATTGCATCGTAGTCATGATCAAGCGCAATAATTAACTCATGGAGGTCAATTAATCCATAAACCTGACTGAGCCAATAATTGCTTTTATGCCACTGTTGGCTTATGATTTTTTTTTCTCGAAACAGAAGAGACCTGATTTGTTCCTGCTGTTCGCTGATCTGGCCATGAATTTTTCCTACGCGACTGTACGTAATATTCAAAGGAATATCGGGATCGTAAGACTGTGATCGTATCAATAGAAATTGGGACAATCCATGAAAGCCATTAGCCATGGCATGTTTTAAAGAGCGATAAGGTTGTATATAGGCTTGTAAAAGGCTAAAAAAGTAATATATTATGGACCCTGTTGTAATCTGTAAGCTAACCGCAAAGGGGTGTTGTGGGGCCATTCCGATCACAAAACTCATGAGAATCAATGTCATGTTTCCAATTGCAGCATAGCGGGCTCCAAAAATGCCGTATAAGGTGCATATAAAACCGGCTGACGCTAGCACGATAACCAAGGGCCAATGATAGGGAAATACAATAGCTGTAAACAATGATGCAATAAAGAAGGTGGGAATACATACCAGAGCTGAAGAAAGTTTATCTTTTCTGTTGCCAGGAGGATCGGTGAGTGTCGTTAACAACGATCCGACACCGATTCCGATAGCCGTGCTCGCTTGCGCTCCCAATAAATAGATCGCCAAACTTGGCAAAATACTGACTGCAACATTACGTAATGCGTCTCCAGCATGCTCGCCATGCATAAATCGTATTATAAGGATATAAATACGGTAGAGTCTTTTCTTCAATGATACAGTGCTCATGAATCAGTTTACTAATTTTCGATGCAAAAATACAAATATTATGCTTAATATTTTTTGTATACAATTTATTTGTTTTGAATTTTATTTGTTTTTTGAATTTTTATTTTGATTCGATGTCATTTTCCTACGATATGTTTCAGAAGATTCAAAATTATCTCGCATGATCCTATCCGCTGTAAAAGCGATCAGCGAAGGATAGGGTTTACCGATATTATTTGGTTGTCTACCGAGTGAATCGCACTACCTGTCTATTTCTGCTAGTCAACGTGTAATGAATACACGAGGTTTGTTGTCATTATTATGAAGTTGACTATCCGATCGATAGCCCAAAGAAATTACATTATGAAACCACAAAAAATTAAATTGCTCTTATTTTCTATTGTTTTATTCCTGTGTTCTAATGCCGGACCCGTTTCAGCACAGTCTGACGGGGGGAAATTACGTACTGTCGTTGTTGGGCAGGACAACAAGCCCATTGCTGCCGCAAATATTTCACTGTTTCGTAAACCCAATGATGTCTTGTTAAAAGGAACCTTATCCAACGAAAATGGAGAAATTGTGTTGTTTGCGATACCCGAGGGGAAGTACAGCTTACAGGTGTCCACGGTGGGTTATGGTACTTATCGTTCTGGGGAAATAATGCTGCGTGCGGGTGATTTCAAGGTGCTGGATACGATTCGATTACAGCTGGAAAGTAAAGTGCTGGATGAGGCGCAGGTAATTGGCAAGAAGCCATTAATTGAAAGTCACCTTGATAAAGTTGTGCTCAATGTCGAGAACAGTATTTTGGCAACCGGAAATAACGCATTGGAACTCTTGCAAAAGGTCCCGGGGGTAACTTTAGACAACAAAAAGATCAACCTACGTGGAAAAAGTAATGTGATCATCATGATTGATGGTAAGCCTACTTATCTTTCTGCAGATGAAGTGTCGCGCTTATTGGAAAATACAGCTTCAAATGCAATAGCCTCGATCGAAGTACTCACCAATCCACCTGCAAAATATGATGCGGCAGGGAATGCAGGAATTATTAATATTAAGACGAAGAGGAATACGCAATTTGGAAGTAATGTTAGTTTAAACCTCAATTTAGGGCAGGGTAAATATACAAAGGCTGATGGTGGCTTTCTCATAAACCATCGTAACAATTGGGTGAACTTATTTTCTTCCTATAACTATGCAACTGCCTTAGGCTTTAATGATTTAGATATCGATAGGGCTGTAGATACCAAAAGCGGGACGACTTTTTTCAATTCGGATTCTTATTCGAAATTCCGCTATCGAGGTCATAATTTCAAATTTGCGGCAGATTTTAACCTGGGGAAACAGGAGGTCATTGGATTTGTGGTTAATGGTAATGTAAGCAATGGTCATTCAACACGGGAGGGAAGCAATCTGATCGCTTCTCAAAAAGGAAAGCTTGATTCGGTAGTATTAGGAAGTAATTTGTCAGATTTTAAATACCATTACCTCACTTATAATCTGAATTACAAAAAGACATTTGATACCTTAGGGACTGAATTGACGTTTAATGGGGATTATTCATATTCGAAAAATAATGACAATAGCACTGTTGGAAACCATTTTTTGGACGCAAACTGGGAAGAATTTAAATCACCGCATATTTTCCGGAATGATATGCTTTCTAAGGCAAAAATATTAGTTTTTAAAACCGATTTTGTGCATCCTTTTAATAAAACGACGAAACTCGAGGCGGGGTTAAAATATAGCCGCGTAAAAACAGATAATAATTTGTTGTACGAAGATCAGGATCAGCAAGGCGAGTTTGTGCAAAATAATGGTCAAAGTAATCATTTTTTGTACAATGAAAATATAGCAGCAGCTTATTTCAGTTTAAATAAATCGTTCGGAAAGTTTTCGGTACAAACTGGACTGCGTGTTGAAAATACGAGCTCCCTAGGAAACTCAGTGACGCTTGGGCAACAAACAAAACGTACCTATACCGATTTTTTTCCATCAATATTTGTACAGCAACAAATTAATGATAATCACAAGCTTGGTGCGAGTTATAGCAGACGTATTGACCGCCCTGATTATGGGTCATTGAATCCCTTTGTGTATTATTTGGATCAATACACGTATCAGTATGGCAACCCTTATTTAAATCCACAATATACCAATTCGTATGAAGTAAATTATACCTTTAAAGATCGCTATTTACTGAGTTTGGGCTACAAGAGGACCAACGATGCAATCACTCAGGTGATAGAAAGTAATTCAGAGACCAAAGCTATTGCACAGACCGATCGAAATCTGGCTTATTTTGATTATTACAACATGAATGTCAATATACCCGTTAAGCTTTTTAAATGGTGGAGTATTTCTAACAATGCCAGCGCTTTTTATAATAAGTTTAGTTTTGATGAACACTCCGGAGCACAACGCCAATTGGAAAAGTTATCGTTCCAGGTAAGTTCCAATCATGATATCCGAA
The DNA here is from genome assembly GCF_002377215.1 of Sphingobacterium sp. UBA3519. NCBI lineage: Bacteria > Pseudomonadati > Bacteroidota > Sphingobacteriia > Sphingobacteriales > Sphingobacteriaceae > Sphingobacterium > Sphingobacterium sp. UBA3519. The sequence goes on along the minus strand of NZ_DFPI01000026.1, from coordinate 275,131 downwards.
TTGGGGAAACAACAAACCTGGAGCTGACGGGCAATTATTTCTCGCCAGCAGTATATGGCGTATTTAGTTTTCAGTCTTACTATGGCATTGATCTAGGTGCAGGTAAAACATTTCTTGACAAAAAATTGAATGTCAAGTTGGGTATAAATGATGTCTTGAATACAAGAGGCCAGCGCAGATTGTCGAGTTATCAGGAAAATGGATACTATCGTATACGAAATGCATATGATAGTCGGGTTATCCGATTGTCTGTTTCTTATCGTTTTGGTAATATGAATATTAAGTCAGCCAATAAAAAGGGAGGGAATAATGACGAAGATAATCGATTAAAAAAATAGGAGCTATTGTTGTGAGAGGAGATAAGGAGCAAGAGATGACGAACGTTCCCCTAAAACAAAAAGAGCCAGCAATATCGCCGGCTCTTTTTGTTTTATTGGGAAGTTATCTTAACTTAAAAATAAGATCTCTCTCAATTTTGGAAGAGGCCATTTTTTGTCATCAACAATTTTCTCCAATTTGTTGACATGATAACGGATCACATCGAAATATGGTTTAACTAATTCATCGTAAGCGATTGATCTCTCACGTACATCATCAATTTGGTTTGCTTTTTTACGTTCTTGACGCATTGCTTCAGCTTGCTCCAAGATGGTATTTACGTGTGTTGAAATACGTTCTACAAAGTTCAATTGAGAGCTGAATGCTGCTTGTGCCAGACCCAGGTCTTTTAATCCTTTGACGTTTTCAATCAATTCATTTTGATAAATGAAACATGCCGGGGCGATTTGGTTGTTAACCATCTCTTCGATGACACGCGCCTCAATTTGTAATTTTTTATAGAAGTTTTCAAGCAAAATTTCGTGGCGAGCTTCTGATTCACGTTTGGTATAAATACCTAGTGATTCAAACAGGGCTAAAGATTCTTCTTTTACATAAACATCTAATGCTTTAGGTGTCGATTTGATGTTAGAAAGACCACGTGCTTCGGCCTCTTTTTCCCATTCTTCGCTGTATCCATTGCCTTCAAAGCGGATAGCTTTTGAATCTTTGATGTATTTGCGGACAACATTTAAGATCGCAAGATCTTTTTTCGTGCCTTTTTTGATTTGTTTATCTACTTCTGTTTTGAACTCGATCAATTGCGCTGCAACGATCGCATTCAACACGGTCATCGGTAAAGCGGAGTTTGCAGAAGAACCAACAGCGCGGAATTCAAACTTGTTACCTGTAAAGGCAAATGGTGAAGTACGGTTCCGGTCTGTATTGTCCAGTTTTAATTCAGGAACTTTAGGAATACCATGCCATAAGTTTGCCTCTGCTTTTACTTTTTTAGCAACACGAGCAGATTCAACTTCTTCCAAAAGCTCATCCAATTGAGAGCCTAAGAAAATTGAAATAATTGCTGGTGGAGCCTCATTTGCACCCAGACGGTGATCGTTGCTTGCACTAGCGATAGAAGCGCGCATCAAATCAGCGTATTCATAAACAGCTTTGATGGTATTGACGAAGAAAGTCAAGAACATCAAATTGTTTTTAGGTGTTTTTCCAGGAGATAATAAATTTACACCAGTATTTGTGATTAAAGACCAGTTGTTGTGTTTACCAGATCCGTTGACACCAGAGTATGGTTTTTCATGCAACAATACTTTGAAGTTGTGTCTTAAAGCAACTTGTTCCATGACATTCATCAACAATTGGTTGTGATCGATGGCCAAGTTGATTTCTTCGTACATTGGAGCACATTCAAATTGAGAAGGTGCAACTTCGTTGTGACGAGTCTTTAAAGGAATACCTAATTTTAGCGCTTCGTTTTCCAAGTCCACCATGTACGCTAATACGCGCTCTGGAATCGCACCAAAATAGTGGTCTTCCAATTGTTGGCCTTTGGCCGACATGTGGCCAAATAACGTACGGCCCGTTAACTGAAGATCTGGACGAGCATTATATAAGGAAAGGTCAACCAAGAAATACTCTTGTTCAATACCTAGAGAAGCGTTTACTTTAGTGACCGATTTGTCAAAATATTGAGCAACATCCGTTGCCGCTTTATCTACTGCGTTGATGGCTTTCAATAAAGGAGCTTTATAGTCTAATGATTCACCCGTATAGGAAACAAAAACTGTTGGAATACATAATGTTTTACCAGCACCTGTTTCGTAAATGAATGCAGGAGAAGATGGATCCCAAGCTGTATATCCTCTAGCTTCGAATGTATTACGGATACCACCATTTGGGAAAGAAGATGCATCGGGCTCTTGTTGAACTAATGCGTCAGCAGTAAATTTTTCAATGGCTTCACCGTTTTCGTCTGGCTCAAAAAAAGCATCATGTTTTTCAGCAGTCGAACCCGTTAAAGGTTGAAACCAGTGTGTGTAGTGAGAAACGCCGTGGTTAAGTGCCCAAGTTTTCATGGCCTGTGAAATGTGTTCAGCCAAATCTCTTGAAATAATCTGTCCCTCTTCAATGGATGCAACTAACTCCTTGTATGAATTTTTAGGAAGGTAGTCTTTCATTTTGTTTACGGAAAAAACATTCTTTCCGTAAATGTCAGTTGCTTTTTTAGTTTCAACTTTTTCAAATGAAGCAATTTGGCGTGAGCCTGCTGCTTCTACTGCTTTGAATCTTAGGTTCGACATTTGTATTTTGTAGTTAAATTACAGTTTGTTGATTTTGTTTTTCAAAAATATTGTGTTTTTATTGAAAACTGAAATTTTTTTTGATGTTTTTTGTGAAATAATTCAAAAATTATGGTTTTTGGCTAATAAAAAAGGTGTGATTTATATAAATCACACCTTTTTTATTGTTTTGTGTTATAATTCGAATCCCCAGTCTATTCCTTTTTCGGTAGCAGGTACTCCTTTCTTCATCCAAGCAGGAGCGGGGGCACCTTTTAGGAAATGATCGAAGAATTGCTGTTCGCGAATTTGTATATCCTTACGGTTTTGTCGAAGTATGAGGTTATGTTCATCACCATTATAATTCAGCATCCATACAGGTTTGTTTAATCGGCGTAACGCAGTAAACATTTCAATACCTTGATACCATGGCACGGCCCCGTCGTTGTCATTAGCCATAATGACAACAGGAGTTTTAACTTTATCCAAATGGAATAAAGGTGAATTTTCGATATATAGTTCTGGAGCTTCCCACAGGGTTTTTCCGATGCGGCTTTGTGTATGTTCGTATTGGAACTGGCGGGACATACCACTTTGCCAGCGTATTCCGCCATAGGCAGATGTCATGTTGACGACAGGAGCACCAGTCCATGCTGCAGCGTACATATTGGTCCGCGTAATGAGGTGAGCAACTTGATAACCGCCCCAACTTTGGCCCTGTATTCCCATCTTTGTGCTATCAACCCATGCATTCTGAGCGAGGTATCTCATCCCAGAATTGATGTATTCTTCAGCTGATTTACCCGGATGACCTGTTTTGTAGCTTATATTTGGCGCAAATACCAGGTACTCGTTACTTACAAAATAGGGGATGTTCAAACGCGATGGCGTAGGAGCAGGGGGTTGATACGTATATAATCCATCTGAAAGCTTTTCATAGAAGTAAGCTATAATGGGATATTTTTTTGCAGGATCAAAATTTTCTGGTTTATAAAGAATTCCCTCAGCCTGATTTCCTTCGGGCGTTGTCCAATGGACTAACTCCGCTGTCCCCCAGTTGTAATTAGCCTGTTGCTGATTAATATTGGATAGTTGTAATTCGTCTTTGAACTTTATGGTATTGGTGTAGATATTAGGCGAATTCATATAATCCTCTTTACTGTACAGTATCGTTTGTTGATCCGCTGAAGAGCTGATATTCCTGAACGTTTTTGCCTCCACCAAAAGACTTTTAGGATCGTTATGCTGCCCCTTGAACTGGTAGAAACCAGATTCTTTGGTTTTATTGTCAAAGGAAGTTAGAAAACCACCCTTTTTATAGTCGAGTGTTGTGGCTTGTTCGCGGTCCTCTTCTCTTTTTAGCGGTAAGTAGCGGAAAGTTGTCTGCGATGCAGCTCCATAGCCGTTGGTCAAGATGGATTTGTTGGAACCGTCCAAGTTAAAATACCAGATATCATACCTCGAATTGACGTAAATCCCTTTAAAGTCCGGACTCCATGCTGCCATGCCATATCCTTGCGCGGCAGTAGGCATATCATTTTCCTCGTCGGCAAAGGACGCTGGTATACCGTCATTTAGCACCGTCTTTTTCTTTGAACTAACCTGATAGGAATTCCAGGAACCTTTATCTTGGTCGAAATATACGATGTATTTTGCGTCAGGACTTAAGATTGCATTTCCTGAAAAGTTTGAAAGGATTAACTCTTTATTTCCTGTTTTTGTTGAAACCAGATAAATGTCGTCTCGTGTACTGCCTTCCCATTGACTTGCGATGCGCTTGCCAAAATCAGTGCGTGCTAAGATATACTCTTCATTTCCGTCCGGTGTAAGTGCGGTGGAGTTAAATGTTTGGTCCGTAAGGGGAATAATGTTGCGATTATATTTGGGGTAAGTAACCGCTAAGAAATTTCTTGCAAGATCTTTCTTTAAATTGACCAACTGCATGGGCTGTAAATAGTCGTCTTGCCAGTTCCAAACGTCCACTTTAGCATGCTCAAAATCAACCAAAGTGGTGTCTCTGACACGTGGTATTGGTGCTATGCCGAAAAATAGCTTCTCCCCATTTTTGCTGAAACGGATATCGCCATCCCCACTAACGGCCCAGTCTTTAGGTATACCATTGCTTGTTTTTGTTGCGAGGTATTGGGCTGTATCTATACCATTGGCATAATAATATAGATTGTAATTTTTTAGTAATGCCTTTTCATTGGAGAGATCCCCCAGGTAAGCGAGCTGATTACCTGATTCATCAAATTTGAAATTTTTATAATTACCTTTTCCATTTGATATCTTTTTAAGCTTTTTAGTTGCTATTTCGTAAAGGTAGACTCCAGATTCTTTTGATAGGCTATCTTTTGAATCTGTTTTTTTTGAAAAAACGATTTTTGATCCATTTTTATTCCATTCGTATTGATCTACAGATGAGAATTGCACCGAATCACCAGAATTTAGATCATATAAAGCAAGCGTTGCCACTGTTTTTTTCTTTTTATCGCTGCCTTTCTTTGCTTGTGTGGCATCAGTAGCCGTTTTTGAATCAGGTTTTTCATTTATTTCCTTGTCGAAAAGAAAAGAGACGAAATTGTTGTTTTGATCAGCAATTTTATAGGATTTTACCTGCGCAAATTTGACAAGGGATGACGTTGTTACATTGTAGATTGCCAATGAATCTTTTGGGAGATCTTCGGCTTTCTTCTTTTTGATCTTGGCTTCGCGGGTTAAGGCAAATGGCGCTTTGACCAAACTTAACAGATGATTTTCGGTATCTGTTAGTTTTCCATTATACCCACGGGGAATTTGAATGATTTCTTTGTTCTCTTTGGTTTTGAGAAAAAGCTGATTGTCGCCTTCTTGTGGAACGACCTGGAATAGGATAAATTTTCCCGATTTACTGATATAGGGTGATGATACGCTTTGCCAACTATCATATACCGTATGATCCAATGGTTTCTTTTGCGCATGGGCAGCGAATGCAGCCAGAAAACAAAATGGAATACAGATACTTTTCTTATTCATATTTTTAAACCTTTTTGTCGCAATTTATTCATAAAAAATAAATAAACATCGATTTTTTGGTATATTCATTGTTACGTAAACATAAAAAACTGGTTATGAAATCATCATCCGCTGTTATTATTTCGATTATAATGGGCGTTGTGCTCTTGCTCGGCACCTGGATATTGGGTACAGCTTATCGCTATAAGTTTAAATCGACGCAGACAATCACTGTTAATGGTAATGCCAAAAAAGATTTTGAATCCGATTTAGTCAAATGGAGTGCTACTTTTAGCCGAAAGAATTATGAATTGAGTGCTGCTTCAGCACAATTGGCTACCGATAGAGATTTGGTGCGGGACTTTTTAGTACAACAGGGGGTTAAGGCTGACGAGATCCGTTTCGAGGCTGTTAATATTGCCAAAGACTTTGAATATCATACCGATGGAAAAGGCAATGGTTATAATACTTTTTCCGGTTATACCTTATCGCAGGCCGTCAGTGTCGAATCAAAAGACTTAAATAAAGTTGACAATGCTTCAAGAGAAATATCGACATTAATTTCCAAGGGGATAGAACTTAGCTCCAGTACCCCTAACTATTATTACTCCAAGCTAGAGGATCTAAAGCTGGAACTTATTTCACAGGCTTCAAAAAATGCACATCAACGTGCAGAGAATATCGCAAAGGAATCGAATGCCGGATTGGGTAATCTGGTAAAGGCCGATCTGGGAATTTTTCAGATAACGGGACAAAACGACAACGAAGAATACTCTTCAGGTGGTGCATTTAATACAGCATCAAGAAAAAAAACAGCTAATATCACAGTTAAAGCAAGTTTTTTGAGTAACTAATGAAAAATTATTTGACTGAATCTCAGTCCTATATTGGTTTTGATTGAAAATTTATTCAAAAAGTTTTCTCCTTTTCAATAAAAAACCTACTTTTGCATCATCCCAAACGGATATGCCCGGATGGCGGAATTGGTAGACGCGCTGGTCTCAAACACCAGTGGGAAACCGTGCCGGTTCGACTCCGGCTCCGGGTACTGAAAGCCTCTTTGCGATACGTAAAGAGGCTTTTTTTATACACCTATGTTTTTCTGACCTGATGATTTCGACAATACCCCGATAATAACTTATCAAGATAGACAATATAACGGATATATCCTAATACCAACGTATACCTAATACCAGTTTTTAAGCAGTTTTTAGACAATGATTAGTCATTACTTATTCAGTTGTCACTGAGCAAGCACTGAACGAGCACTGAACAAGCACTGAACAAGCAGTGTCTAAAGAGCTAATCTGATCGCTCTTTGATCCGAATTTGCTACAATAGCTATAGCTTGTTCTTTGGTGTTTCTTCGCTTATTATAGGGACTTTCATTAGACCTTCCTGAGTATTCGTTCGCTATTTCTCTGGTGTTTCCTTGGTGTTTCCTTGGTATTTCTTTGGTCTTTCTTTGGTGTTTCTCTGGTCTTTCTTTGGTATTTCTTTGGTATTTCTTTGGTCTTTCTTTGGTGTTTCTCTGGTCTTTCTTTGGTGTTTTAACGATAAAATGCCAATAAAAGAGCAATAAAAGAGCAAAGAAACGGTAACGTAGGTGTAATCCTCAACCAGACTTGTAGATAAGAAAGATAAATTGCCTACCGTTGAATTGGCAGTAAGACGGGCTTTTTTTTATAAACTTTCTTTAATCTGAATTTTCTTGTTTAAATTGGAAATACCAAATATAAACTTGGATGAAAACAGTTTTTTTATCGCTGGCACTGTTGTGTTTTTTCATGACGCAGGGACAAGTGGGGTTTGTCTTAAACGGGAAAAAGAATGTCAAAATTCCTTTTCTTTTTGTTCATAACCTAGTCATTATACCTGTGCAAGTAAACGGGTATATGATGAACTTCCTGTTGGATACAGGTGTTAAAGAAACCATGATATTTGGGGAAACATTAAAGTCAATTGATAGCGCTGTTTTTGTTAATAAGTTTCAGGGCTTGGGTCGGGAAGAGGGTTTGGATGGCTATTTATCCGTCAGCAATCACGTGAATATTGCAGGCGTATATGAAGATTTGGATCAACCGATCTATATTCTTCAAAATGCTCATATTGATATTTCTACCCGGATAGGCGTGGAAGTGAATGGAATTATGGGTAGTCGTTTTTTTGAAAACCAAATGATCGAAATGGATTTTCAAAAACATCGCATCACCTTATATCCAAGGGCGAACAAGCCTAAGGGGCTTGAGAAGATGCAGCGTTTGCCCTTGGATATTTTAAACAGTCGCCCCTATACTTCGGTTGCTTTTAAACAGGGCGATGTGGCTATTGATGGTCGTGTATTGATCGACATGGGAAATAGCGATGCCTTAATGCTTATTCCTTCCAAGCTAAATAATTTTGATATTAAGCCTCCATTTATTGATGACTACATAGGGCAAGGATTTAACGGTGAGATTTATGGAAAAAGAAATCGAATCCGATCGCTCGAACTTGGGCCGTTTACAATGGATTATCCCCTCGTAGCCTATCCCGAATTGAGTTCGTTACAGCATGCAACATTTGTGAGCGAAAGGGTAGGTTCCATTGGAAATGAGTTGTTACGCCGATTTAAGGTCGTATTCGATTACCCCAACAAATCCATATACCTTCATAAGAATAAAGATTTTGATCGCTTTTATTATTTGAATATGAGTGGCTTAGAAATTATCCACGATGGCATTAAATACGAAAAAGAAGAAATACCCGTGGTTCTGCAAAAAGATGGCGGTACAGAGGTAAGAATGGGCAACAGCGTGCAGTATCGCTTTGTACTACGGAATATGTACAAAATTGCGACGGTTCGTGATGGTTCGCCTGCGGCAATCGCAGGACTAATGCCGGGAGATAAGGTTATAAGGATCAATGGTAGACCTGCATCTTCATTTTCCCTGGAGTCGATCCACAATCTTTTTAAATCAGAAGAGGGAAAGGAAATGCGTTTCCGCGTAACCAGAGGCGGGAATACACGCGACTTTAAATTTGTGCTAAAGGATCCACTTCCATTTAACCCGAATTAAATTTTTGCAAATATGAAAAGTTTAAATAAAACTTATTTATCTTTGCTGTCAATAATAGTATTTTAACAATTAAACACGAAGAGATATGTTGGTCGCCAAGATTATAACACCGCAAGCTTTTAAGGCAAATGGATTTGCTGAAAGCAATCTTCGTGCTTTTTGTCATAGTTAAGACATTCTTCAAAATTGGAGCACATCGTGTTTGTTCAATCCGCTGGAATAAATAATCGGATCGCTTCACTTCTTTTGGAAAACCAATTAATACAGATGAAAAAGCCGAAGTTCATTCGGGCTTTTTATTTTTCCTGATTTTCGTTTCTATTCATACAACTTAGACACTTTAGGGGCATATGGCTTTCTGAAAAGGTGTTTATAATCCGCTCTTTCGCACGAATCAACTGTGCATAATGAAGAGCATTTGTTTAATAGATTCGTTATCTCTAAAAGAATATTCCCGAAATTTTTTCAAAAATGCTGCCGATTTCTACGATGGAATTGGTGGCTAATTATGTATGTTTTTTACAAAAAATGGGAAGTAAATTATCTGGAAAAGATCTAATAAAAATAGGTTTTCCACAAAATAATATAGTTAACACAGCTTTGGGACTGATCACAAGGTATCGAAAGAAAGAAAATAAAGAAACCATTCTTCTTGAACTTGCTGAGCTTTTAGAAGCTCCAGAGCGATTTATGAAGCATAAAATATGGGGAAAGCTTTCTGAAGGACTGGTGCAGCCCATAGAAATACGTGTCCGGGAGCTGAGCGCGCATGGAGCTCCATTTAACATATTTGGTGCAAATGAAATTGATGAGCAGGCGAAAAGACAATTGTACGATGCATTGCAATTGCCTATTTCAAGGCAAGGTGCATTGATGCCAGATGCACATACAGGTTATGGGCTTCCCATCGGTGGGGTGCTGGCTACAGAAAATGCCGTTATACCCTATGGTGTCGGGGTGGATATCGGTTGCCGGATGAGCCTGTCGATATTCGATTTACCTGGCAGTTATTTTAAAGGACGAGAATTTCAACTAAGAAATATATTGAAGGAAAATACCAAATTTGGTTTAACCGACACGCATCGTGAGAAGTCTGATCACATCATTTTCAGTAGGACGGAATTTCAGGAAATCCCGCTGTTAAAATCCCTGTTGGGGAAAGCTTATAGGCAATTCGGGACTTCTGGCAGCGGAAATCATTTTGTCGAAATGGGCATTGTTGAGCTTCATACCGTGCGGAACGAATGGGGGATGGATCCAGGGCAGTATTTGGGGATTTTATCCCATAGTGGTTCTCGCGGCCTGGGAGCACATATCGCTAAACATTATACGAGTCTGGCTGCCCAACTGTGTCCATTACCTCGTCATGTGCAGCATTTGGCCTGGTTGGATTTATCAACCCAAGAAGGACAAGAATATTGGATGGCAATGAATTTGGCAGGGGACTATGCTCAGGCCTGTCATACGGATATCCACCGACGTTTGGCTAAAGCACTTGGATGTAACCCCGTGGTAACGATCGAAAATCATCATAATTTCGCATGGAAGGAATTCGTGAATGGTGAGGAATGTATCGTTCATCGGAAGGGAGCAACTCCTGCTGGAAAGGGTGTGTTGGGGGTGATTCCCGGCTCGATGACAGCACCGGGGTTCATTGTGGAAGGGAGGGGAAACCCCTTAAGTTTACAGTCGGCATCCCATGGAGCGGGGCGGGTCATGTCGAGATCTGCCTGCAAAAATAATTTAACAAAAAGCGCCATGTTGAAAGAGCTGGAAGCATGTGGTGTGGAGTTGATCGGGGGCGCATTGGATGAGTCGCCACGTGCTTATAAAGATATTCATCGGGTGATGAAATTGCAGGAGGAACTGGTGAATGTTCTCGGAACGTTTAGTCCGAAGATTGTGCGTATGGACAAATAAAGGTGATGGAAGAAAGGTATCTACAGATTTCTTCGGGACGAGGTCCTAAGGAATGTAATATGGCTGTCCGGTTAGTATTCGATAGACTCGCTGTTGAATGCCGTAAAGTTGGCGTAGAAGTCACGGAAATAGAAAGAGAAGACGTTGATGGACTTCCTTGTTCGTTAATCGTCAGATTGAGCGGAAGAGATATGGAACAATTGATTGATCATTGGATTGGCACAATCTGTTGGGTGTGTAAAAGCCCTTTTCGTCCTTTACACAAACGGAAGAATTGGTTTGTCGACGTTAAAATGTACGATCCTGAGGAAAAGGAAAAACTGTTGAATTTGAAAGATGTATATTTCCAAACAATGCGGAGTAGCGGCGCAGGTGGGCAGCATGTCAATAAAGTAAGTTCTGGCGTCAGAGCTACGCATGCACCGACAGGGGTAAGTGTTCAGGTGATGGATACGAGATCCCAATTGCAGAATAAGGAGATTGCAATGCTGCGCCTGGCTGCACGTCTTCGGGATTTAGGGCAGGCCACATTAAACGCGGCCAAAGCACAAAAATGGAAAAATCAAATCGAGGTGTCACGGGGACAGGCAAAACGCGTCTTTCATGGACAAAAATTTATTGAAAAGTAAGTTATTTTTACTGTTTTACTGAAGCGAAAACCCTTGCTAGTATTTTGGCAAGGGTTTGTTTTTTAGCGTTAATTTTTTTATTTGAAAAATGCTCGCGGTTTATTTGTGGAAGGTCAATGATTTAAATTTAGCTGTGTTAGACTTGTAATATTTTAACATTTGATGTTAAAATATAGGTAATATTGGTCAATATCATAGCGTGCTCTGTTTTAACATTTGCATAATTTAGATTTTATAAAAGCATTTTAAACTAACTAACAGAGACTAGCTTATGAACAAAAGAAGTATTGCAATACTAGCATCCAATATACTAGTATGTTCTGCGCTTTATGCCCAAACAGCACTTAAAGGTAAAGTGTTGGATCAGGATGGCAAACCAATACCAGGGGTATCGGTAACCATTCGAGGCGGTGCCGGCACGCAGACAGGAATTGATGGTGGATTTTCATTAACATATACAGGTGGAGGAGTTTTAAATGTCACTGCAGTTGGTTATAAATCCAAGCAGTTTCAACTGAATAATCAAACGAATTTAAGCATTACATTAGAATCTTCAGCGGAGAATTTAGACGAAGTGGTGGTTACCGCATTAGGTATCACAAGAGAGAAGAAATCGTTGGGTTATGCCATGCAGGAGGTTAAAGCCAAGGAATTGACAGATGCCGGACAACATAGTCTAACAGGAGCATTGGCGGGTAAAGTTGCAGGTGTCCAAATAAACCAATTTGGTGGAGCGATCGGATCTTCAGCGCGTATTTCGATCCGCGGAAACACGTCGTTACAGGCAAACCAGCAACCGCTTATCGTAGTGGATGGTATTCCTATTACAAATAACTCTCAGCGTTCCGGAGATAATACCTATACTGGGGTGGATTACGGTTCGGGTCTAAACGACATTAATCCAGATGATATCGAAAGCATCAACGTACTGAAAGGTGGGGCAGCAGCACTATACGGTATGCGTGCTGGTACAGGCGTTATTATGATTACCACAAAATCTGGAAAACGGGCCGAAAACGGAGTCCAGATTTCATACGATGGTAATTTTTCCATCGACAGAGCCGCCAATTTACCGAAGTACCAAAATTTATATGGTCAAGGATCACGGGGGGATGAATACAGTTTTAAGAAATTTGGTGGAAATCTATCTTATCAGGATTATGTAACGCAGAATTCATTCAGTTACGTTGATGGCACAGGAAACATTGGTGTTAATGATAATATCGATGAATCTTGGGGGCCTCGCATGGACATTGGTTTGTTGATACCACAGTTTAACAGTCCGGTTGTGAATGGTGTACGCCAGGCAACAGCATGGAATTCACATAAAAACAATGTTAGAGAGTTCTTCCAGACAGGTTTTTCCCAAAACCATAATGTTTCATTGCTTTCCAAATCAGATCGATCTTCTACACGTGCATCTATTTCCTTTAGGGATCAAAAGGGAACAGTACCTAATACAGATCAGAAAAAATATACTGCCCAGCTGAACAATGAATATAAGGTTAGCGATAAAGTGTCTTATGACATTATGAGTAACTTTACGCGTACAGAAAGTAACAACTTGGTCACGCAGGGATATGATGCAGCAAATCCAATGAACGGCCTGATCTGGTTTGGTCGCCAGGTGGATATGCAAGACTTGAAAAATAATTGGGATCAAAAAGATGCGCAAGGGAAATATACCTATTACAATTGGAATTCCGCTTATCATATGAATCCTTTTTATACGATGCATGAATCCCGTAATGCGATGAAGATGAACCGTGTTTTCGGTAAGACATCCTTATATTATCAACCTTTTGATTTTTTGAAATTTGAGGGACGTGTAGGATTGGATTACTATAACACACATATGTTTGAGACGACTTATTTTAACTTTGATAACCAAGATGGTAAGTTCAATGACATAAAAAATAGCAATTCCGATTTTAATGCAGATTTTATCGCAAATTTCAATAAACAATTTGGGGATTTGAGTTTGACAGGTATTTTGGGTGCTAACTACCGCGATTATCAATATGAAACAAGTACACTAGGGGCCAAAGGATTAAATGTATTAGGCGTTTATACGATTGCGAATAAAATAGGAGATGCCTACACGTTTATGGATCATTCGAAAGGCCGATCCAATTCGGTTTACGCTCAGGCAAATTTGGGCTGGAAAGATCAATTATATTTGGATCTGACAGCACGGAATGACTGGTCATCGACACTACGGAAATCCTTTTTCTATCCTTCGGCAAGTTTAAGCTGGATTCCGACAGCTTCATTTGAAGGTCTGAAAAGTGATTATTTGAATTTTTGGAAAATGCGATTTAATTTGGTGAAAGTAGGTAACGCTACACAACCTTATCAAAATGGAAACTATTATTATGCACAAACAGATGCTTATAATAACCTAGCGCAAATGTACAAGAGTATGGTCTATGCGATCGAAGGCCTGGAACCTGAAGCTATCACTTCTTATGAAATCGGTACTGAGCTTGGATTATTCAAAGACCGTCTTCATTTAGACCTTACCTATTATCAAAAAATAAATAAAAAACAATTGCTTCCAGTGACGACCTCCAATGTGGTTGGGTTTAGTAGTATCTTCTTAAATGCGGGAGAAATTCGAAGCAAGGGTATTGAAGTTCAATTACGCGGTGATATCCTGAAACGTGAAGATGGATTGAATTGGACAACAACTGTCAACTTCTCAAAAGATAATAACAAGGTTGTTGAACTTTATCCTGAATTGGGCTTGAAAGATTACAGACAGGGTTGGACTTGGGGCATCTCCAATATGGCTTCTGTGGGGCGCCCTTGGGGAAGCTTGGTTGGCCCCGGATACGATCGTGTAAAAGATGGACCGATGAAAGGTGCTATTAAAGTGGGTTCTAACGGTCTGGTTTCTACACCACTTGATGGTCAAGTGATTGGTAATGCTGTGCCGGACTTCTTGGCTTCGATGCGTAATGACTTCACCTTTAAAGATTTTAGATTTGGCTTTATGCTCGATTTTCGTAAGGGGGGAGATATTTGGTCACAAACGATGTCCCATGGTTATGCGACGGGTATAGCTGAAATCACTGCTGCGGATGGCATTCGTGAAAGGGCAATTGTAGCAGGTCGGGATGTGATGAAGAATGAACGATTTGCAATGTCGGACGGAAAAGGAGGCTGGGTTGCAAATACCATAGAAACGTCAGCGCAGGACTGGTACGAAAATGGCGGAATTGCCGAAATGTATGTTTTTGATGGTTCTTTCCTGAAATTAAGAGAGGCCTATATTTCGTATAATTTACCAAAACATTTATATAGTAAAATAAAAGGGATTAAGCGGGCTAATATTTCTGTAACGGGTACCAACTTAGCCTTGCTTTGGGTGCATAAATCAAATACGATGCGGTTAGATCCCGAAGCGGGAGGTGTATCTAGCGATTCTAGAGGTGTAGGATTTGAGCAAGCGACAGTTCCAAACTCAAGAAGTATAGGTCTTAAACTTGGTTTTACATTTTAATTAATACATAAAGTTTAAGATATAGAACCCCAAAAAATTATGATTATGAATACTTTCATTAAAAAATTTAAATATACGCCTTTGTTAGCCGTTCTTTTGGTGACAGGTTGTACCAAAAATTTTGAGAAAATTAATACCGATCCGGATGCTTTAAATGACGTTCCACCACAAAATATGTTGGTCAACGTGATGCGAAATGCCGGAGACCAGTTTGGCGGCGACGTTGATGGTTATGGTACATTTGCTGGATATATTGTTAAAATTCAATATCCAGATAACCTGAGTGGATTGATTCCGACAAATAATACCTATGGCAATCGTTGGGCTGCTTGCTACTATAATATCACCCAAATGAAAGACCTGCTTAAAAAGACAGAAGCCAATGCTGAAGGGTATAAAAATACAAGGGCTATAGCAAGAATTTGGAATAACTACATGTGGTCTTATTTATTGGACGGCTGGGGTGATATTCCATATTCAGAGGCATTTAAAGGACGGCCAGAAGATGGTTCGGTATTGAAAGCCAAATATGATAAACAGGAGGATGTTTTTCCCGCAGTTTTAGCGGATCTCAAATCAATTGCTGATGAATTGGCGGCTGGTATTGGAACGGATGATGTTGGTAACTATGACGTCATCTATGGAGAGGCTAATAGTGGTAGTCCGGATGTAAAAACACAAATGTTAAGGTGGCAGAAGTTTTGTAATTCGCTACGCTTGCGGATGGCAATACGCATTTCTTCCGTTGCTCCGGCATTAGCTAAATCTACAATAGAGGAAATTGCTGGAAATAAGACAAAATATCCATTAATTGAGACCAATGCGGAAAGTTGTCAAATGTTTTTCCCTGGAAATCTGCCTTATATGGAACCTTGGTATGAGTCTGGTATTTACGGTAAACGCATCAACAATTGGGGAATGTTTGATATTTTTATCAATCATTTAACGGAAACGAACGACCCTCGGATTGAGTCCATTGCGCAGAAAAATAATGCCGGTAAATATGTTGGGTTTGTTAATGGTTCGTTGACTAATCCTTCCCCTTCAACATCAATTTCATGGATTGGACTCCATTATATCAATAACCCTGCTGGGGCAGTACCTTTTTATAAAGCCTGTGAAACTTATTATATGTTGGCTGAAGCCGCATTATTAGGTTATAATGTTGGAATTACAGCTAAAGCAGCCTATGAAACAGCAGTTAGGCTATCTATGGAAGATAACGAAGTTGCTGAACCAGCTGTGAATGCTTATTTAGCCGGAGCGGGAAAATTTGATGGGTCGAAGGATCGTATCTATTGGGATATGTGGGTCGCTTTATTTAAAGAAAATTTTGAAGCCTGGAGTTTGTATAGAAGGACGGGAATTCCTAGCACCAATTATCCTTCAAAAATTCAAAATTCAGCAACTCCACATACAGACCAACCATTTCGCCTGCCTTATCCGAATAATGAATACCTATATAATACGGATAACGTTACAGCAGCTGCGCAAGGGACTGTGGATTATAACTGGGGAAAACGCTTATGGTGGGCTAAAAATAACGGTAAAAACTAGTTTAAAATGCTTTATTGAGCGGGTATCGAAAGATCCCGCTTTTTTTTGCTCGTTTTAATGACAATTTTACCCCTTCGGTGCAAGACGTCCTGTTAACCTTTCTGATAAAGCCTCAACATCAAAAGTTGGGGCTTTTTGATTGCTACTGTATCCTCCCTTAGAAAAAATAGTACACGGTTGTTAAGGCCATTTAGCAGACTGCGGGAAAGCTTTAGCCGCTGAAATAATTTATTTATAATTAATAGGGACTATTACCGTATTTTCTTCTGTCATTGACCTTTAATGTAGAAAATAATTTGTTTTATTGCGGTGATAATTAGTATCTTTAAGAGGAAGGGCCTCAAAAGAATTCCTTCAGACTAAGTAAACTTAAGTAGTCGCTGTAACCTGCATCTAAAGGAGGTTATAGGGCATGGAATTTCAAATTCGATATTATGATAAAATCCCCGGGCTTCCTTTTTAAGGAAGCGATCAAGAATGAAAAACCATTACAAATTGTTGGAGCGATCAATGCGAATCATGCTCTTTTGGCTGAACAGGCCGGTTTTAAAGCTATTTATCTTTCTGGAGGTGGTGTTGCAGCAGGTTCTCTTGGGATTCCGGATCTTGGGATTACAACACTTCAGGATGTTTTGATTGATGTGGATCGCATTACAAATGTGTGTAAGCTTCCTTTGCTGGTGGATATTGATACTGGCTTCGGTCCTTCGGCATTCAATGTGGCACGTACAATAAAGTCTTTAATTAAAGTGGGCGCGGCGGCAGTACACATGGAGGATCAGGTGGGAGCTAAGCGTTGTGGGCACCGGCCTGGGAAAGAGCTCGTCTCTCGATCTGAAATGGTTGACCGTCTGAAAGCGGCGGTGGATGCACGCACGGATGAACATTTTGCCATTGGTGCACGTACAGATGCACTGGCTTCCGAAGGCCTTGAGCTTGCTTTGGAAAGGGCAGTGGCTTATAAAGAAGCCGGAGCGGATTTTATTTTTGCCGAGGCGGTGCATCATTTGGAGCAATACGTTCAATTTAGTGCGGCAACAGGCCTTCCGATTTTGGCGAATATCACCGAATTTGGACAAACACCGTTGTTTGGCCTGGATGAACTTCGTCAAGCGGATGTTTCTATTGTCCTTTATCCGCTATCTGCCTTCCGTGCAGCTAATAAAGCCGCTACAACTGTTTATCGTCATATTCGGGAAGATGGGTGGCAGCTGAATGTGATCGACGATATGCAGACGAGAGAGGAGTTATACAGAAGTATCGATTATTATGCTTATGAAAATCGATTGGATCAATTGTTTAACAAATAATTATATTCAGATGGAAGAGACAAACGGCGCAGGTTTTAAGCCTAAAAAAAGTGTAGCACTTTCTGGTGTAACAGCTGGTAATACGGCTTTGAGTACTGTCGGAAAAAGTGGTAATGATCTGCATTATAGGGGTTATGATATTTTAGATCTGGCGCATCAGGCAAGTTTTGAAGAGGTTGCTTACTTACTTATTTATGGAAGTCTACCAACACAGGCGCAGCTCGTCACGTATCAAAGTCAGTTGATCAGTCAACGTGGCCTACCTATTACTGTTCAACAAGTCCTTAAGCAGTTGCCATCTACAGCCCATGCCATGGATGTTTTACGGACTTATGTTTCGTTTTTCGGTAGTGTATCGCCAGAAAAGGATAGTCATCCCATTGCTGGTGCACGGGATATTGCAACTCGTCTGATGGCATCGATGGCTTCAGCACTGTTGTACTGGTATCACTTTAGTCAGCATGGACGTGAGGTGCAGGTTGAGACTTCGGACTCCACTTTAGGCGGACATTTTCTACATCTCCTGCACGGAAAGGTCCCATCGCCGTCTTGGGTGAGAGCGATGCAAATTTCACTTAATTTATATGCGGAGCATGAATTCAACGCATCCACATTCACCGCTCGGGTAATTGCAGGAACAGGATCAGATATGTATTCCTGTATAGTAGGGGCAATAGGTGCGCTACGTGGACCTAAGCATGGCGGAGCCAATGAGGTCGCTTTCGAAATTCAGAGTCGTTATGCAAATGCTGATGAGGCGGAAGAGGATATCCGAAGACGATTGGCAAATAAAGAAGTCATTATTGGATTTGGCCATCCGGTGTATACGATCTCGGATCCAAGAAATCAAGTGATAAAACAAGTTGCGAGAGAGCTGTCGGAAGAAGCAGGAGACATGACACTCTACCTGATCGCGGAGCGGTTGGAAAAAGTTATGTGGGAAGAAAAGAAAATGTTTCCGAACCTGGATTGGTACTCCGCCGTGTCCTATCATATTATGGGGATTCCAACGGAGATGTTTACGCCCTTATTTGTTCTCTCACGTATAACAGGCTGGTCAGCGCATGTTTTTGAGCAACGTCAGGATGGAAAAATTATCCGGCCGAGTGCAAACTACATTGGTCCCGATGATAGACCTTTTGTACCTCTTTCCGAACGGTAAATTTGGATTAATGAAAGGTGTTTAAAGTGCTTTTTGAACAGGGGGGAGAGGAAGAATTTAGCGCATAAAAAAAACGAATTATATTAATAAATAGAACGATAGTCTTATACGAAATACACGAATGAGTTCAGCAATATCAAATGAAAGACCACAACCGGATCAGGTTTTAGTGGACATTGTGGATTATGTCCTAAATTATAAAATTGAGGAAAAAGTTGCTTGGAATACAGCATTTTACTGTTTTCTCGATACCATCGGCTGCGGCTTGGAAGCATTGACTTATCCTGCCTGTACTAAATTGTTGGGGCCAGTTGTGGCAGGGACCGTTGTACCGAATGGTGCAAGGGTGCCGGGTACAAATTTTCAATTGGATCCCATTCAGGCTGCCTTCAATATCGGCACGATTATTCGATGGCTGGATTTTAATGATACCTGGCTAGCTGCAGAATGGGGCCATCCATCCGATAATTTAGGGGGAATTTTAGCTGTCGCAGATTGGTTGAGCCGAACCAATATTACGCATGGTCAAAAACCATTGAAAACTAAAGTGGTGCTCGAGGCAATGATTATGGCTCATGAGATACAAGGTGTTTTGGCGCTTGAAAACTCGTTTAATAAAGTGGGTTTGGACCATGTTATTTTGGTTAAGGTAGCTTCAACAGCGGTGGTAGGTAGGCTCCTTGGTCTCACAAGAGAGGAATTGCTCAACGCGGTTTCTTTGGCTTTTGTCGATGGACAAGCTTTACGCACTTATCGGCATGCACCAAATACAGGTAGCCGAAAATCATGGGCAGCCGGAGATGCAACTTCACGTGCTGTTCGACTGGCCATGATCGCAAAAACAGGAGAAATGGGCTATCCATCTGTTTTGACAGCTCCAATCTGGGGATTCTACGATGTATCCTTTAAAGGAAGTGCATTTAAATTTCAACGTGCTTACGGATCATATGTGATGGAGAATATTCTTTTTAAGATTTCTTTTCCCGCTGAGTTCCATGCACAGACTGCAGCCGAAGCAGCAATGTTACTTCATCAGCAATTGAAGGAATTCGGAAAAAGTACTTCGGATATTGCCCGTGTTACCATTCGTACACATGAAGCGGCTATCCGGATTATCGATAAAAAGGGGCCTTTGCACAACCCTGCAGACCGTGATCACTGTATTCAGTATATGGTTGCTGTGCCGCTGATCTTTGGACGTCTGACAGCTGAAGATTATGAAAATCATATCGCTTCTGATCCAAGAATTGATGCACTGCGCGATAAAATTTATTGTATCGAAGATACTCAATTCACCCTTGATTATCACGATCCACAAAAGCGGGCGATATCAAATGCTTTGACCATTGAATTGACTGATGGGACCTTATTGCCTGAGGTCGTTGTCGAATACCCAATAGGTCATCCAAGAAGGAGGGCAGAAGGAATACCTAAGTTAATTGAAAAATACAAAACAAATCTTGCTCGGGTATTTTCTGAAAAACAGCAAAAGGAAATACTTGCAGCTACCTTGGACTACGATACTTTCCTCGAACAGGATGTTTCGCGTCTCATGGATTTGTTTGTGCGCTAATGATATAGCTAGGGCGACTCACCCTATTTTTCGCCCTAGCTTTTGTTTAGTACTTTATAACATCATTACGCAATTATATAGAATATTTAGTTTTAAAGATGTAATCCTTTGTTTGGTAGTTTTTTAACCCTTTAATGGTTATCTGTTAGGGTAGCATTTAATAGGTGCTAGACAACTTCTTCAGTTGAGCACAGGTCGGTTTTAAGACCAGTTTGAGTCGAAACCATTATAAAATCTGAAATCTTTATCTGCCAGCTCTCTTAAAGATGCTGGAATATCCCATTGTTCACCGTAGGGCTGAAATAGTTGACATTCCGAAACGAATAGAGGAAGTGTTGTGAGATCGATGTGACCGAATACCCCCCCTGTATGGCTTGCATAACCAACCCCTAAGATGGAACCAATATCGCCATCGATGGGTTGATGAAGTACACCTTCTGCGAGGCATCGGTAACTATCCAATGCCATAACATGCAATAAACGCTTACGGATAATTGTAGCCGTTATATTTTCCTTTACAGATGCAATTATAGGGTTTTTCCAAATTTTCTTCTTTTTGGTTTCAGTGTCATAATCGTAGAATCCGGCGCCTGATTTTTTTCCTTTTCTTCCTTGATCCACCATACCTTTGAGGTAATTGTATGCGCGCTTTTGGCTGGCATGTAGTTGTGGAAGTTGATCATATACATGGAGCATTAGTTCCAAGGAGATTTCGTCTAATACCGCTAAGGGACCTACGGCAAAACCTGCAGCTATCGCTTCCTCTTCAATAAGAGTTGGAGAGATTCCTTCCAATACCATTGTAATACCCTCCAGTAAATAGTTGAAGAAAATACGCGAGGTGAAAAAACCTGGACCGTCTTGTACGACTATCGGAATTTTATTGAGGCGTAAAGCTGTGGTGAGTGCTTTCTCCAACGTTTTTTGCGCGGTTTGTTTACCACAGATGATTTCGACAAGAGGCATGCGGTCAACAGGAGAAAAGAAATGCATGCCGATAAAACTTTTAGGTTCGGAGCTTGCGAAAGCAAGCTCCGTAATGGGCAATGATGTCGTATTTGTCGCGAAGAACCCATTTTCACTTAAATAGGGTAAGCTTTCTTGTGTGACATTAGCTTTTAGGTGGAAATCTTCAAATACAGCTTCAATAATACAGTCAGATCCATTCAGATCACCGACTTGTTCCGTTGGTTTTATGCGTGCAAGCAATTGTTCCCCTTGGGATGCGGTCATGGCCCCTAAAGCCAGTGATTTTTCACAAACCTGCTTAGCATAAGCTTTGCCGCGTTGGGCTTGGGAAAGTGTAACGTCTTTTAAAGCAACTTCTATTCCTGCCCGGGCCGCCTCATAAGCGATCCCCGAACCCATCATTCCAGCACCCAGAATGCCTATTTTTTTTAGGCTATAATCTTCAAAATGATTTATAGTTTTGGGTGATTTCGCCAATTGGACACCATAATGAAGTGTACGGACCATGCTGAGTGGCTCGGGACGTCTTAATACGTGCAGGTACAAGTTTGCTTCCTGCTCGGCGGCCTCAAACGGTGTAGATAATTGTTTTTTTTGTAATAATTCAATAACTGCATTTGTGCCGGCGTATAAGCCGCGTGCTTTTTTTTGGATAGCGAGAATTGCTTCGGGCCCCAGTTCGTCCATTTGTTTTGTGTGCTGGTTGGCATCAATGCTGGGAGGATGAAGAATCCAGTTTTTTGCTAAAGGTAGGCAATCGTCCGGCTTCTGCGCCAATTCATTGATTAACCCAAGTTGATGTGCTTCTTCACTGCTCACAAGTTTGCTTTGTGTCAGCAGACTTAGGGCATTTTCAGTACCTATCAATGCTGGCAAATAGATCGTTGCACCAAAAGCCGTAAACAAACCATACCTACTTTCCGGAAAGCCAAACTGAAGTGTTTCGGAGGCGATACGATAATTAGACCATAGCATAGTCGCTAGGGCAATCGCAGTACAATTGTTAGTGAAAAGAGAGACAATTGGCTTTTTAAACGTTTCCCAACGCAAAACTTTTGATGTAAGCTCGAATAAGTCCGAAGGGCTCGAGCGGCTCGAAGAAAACTGCCTAAATAATTGCGCATACTCAATTTTTTCGTCTTGAATCGGGCAAGTGTATACGACGCCTACCGTATCTTCCCGTTCGAGAATGAACGTAACCAAATCGACAAATTGTGTGAGATAGCCTATCATATCCAACTGCTCTGGAGCTGCTGCCGATAGAGGTTGGATTGTAATGATATGATGATTATCCTGTTCTACACGAAAGAGAGGGTGTGTCCTATAAGATTTATTTTCATCCATTGTATTGGTCCTGATTTTTAAAAGCTTTCTATTGTTTGGACTTTCCGGATTGATAAGTCACATGATCTATTGTCATTTTCGCGATAATTTCGAGCATGATTTCTGAGGTTCCTCCGATAATGGTGCCGACACGGACATCGCGATATAAACGTGCGATTTTATAATCTTCTGTAAAGCCATAACCGCCAAATAATTGGAGACATTGGTTTACGACATTGACGGCGAGCTCACTTGCTTGTAGCTTCGCTATGGAACATTCTTGGACTGCATATTCGTTTTGGTCTTGGAGATCACAACAATGGTAGACAAAGGCTTTCGTGGTAGCAATATTGGCTGCCATTTGTGCGATCCGGTGCCGTATGGTTTGAAATTCCTGGATCTTTTTTCCAAAGGCTTCGCGTTGTGCGATATAATCAAGCGTGTATTGAAACGCGGATTCTGCGGTAGCGAGACTATGAACAGCTGCGGTAAGCCTTTCCAACTGAAGTCCATCCATTAAATAGCGAAATCCTTCTCCGGCAATGCCAACAAGGTGAGAAATAGGGACTCGCACATTATTAAAACCTAGTTCGGCAGTGTCTGAGGCGTGCCAACCTAATTTATTGATTTTGTTTGAAGAGACTCCGCTTGCATTTCTGTCAATAATTAACAAGCTTATTCCTTTTGTTCCTTGGTCAGGAGCCGTTTTGACTGCTGTAATGAAAAAATCACCGTAGTAACCGTTGGTAATAAATGTTTTAGATCCGTTGACAATATAAAAATCTCCGTCGCGGACAGCTGTTGTTTTGATCTGCTTTACGTCAGAACCAGCCCCGGGTTCAGTAATAGCAACAGCGCTGATCATATCACCAGCAATAACCGGTTTAAGATAGCGTACTTTCAGATCTTCTGATCCATATTTCAGTAGGTATGGAGCCGACATAAACTGAATGACAAGCGCGGAAATGGTAAATCCGCCAGAAAAACAATACGATAATTCTTCGCAGAGTATCAAGGAATAATAAAAATCGAGTTCTAGTCCGCCATACACTTCTGGATAATTGAGACCCATAAATCCCATATCACCCATTTTCTTCCACACTTTCCGGTCGATCTCCCTCTGTTTTTCCCAATCATCGATGTAAGGTGTAATCTCTTTTCGAATAAATGCGCGAAGTGTATCGCGAAAAATCTGATGTTCAGCTGTAAACCGGATTGTCTGCATAATCGTTTATCTTGCTTCTGGTTATCTTATGTAAGGGGGCCTTTTGAATGCCCGTCCATTAGGATGTTATCTAAACGAATTTAACGAAAAGGCTTGGCTTTTTACAAATTTTTATTCTTTATTTTTCGTTTAATAGTTTAAGTAGGGAAGTTTTTGGGTTGTTTTTTTTCTATTTATTCTGTTTTTATAAAAAAAATAAAACCGACTTGTTGTGGGGTATCTGTTATATTTTTTATCTTTAAGACGAGGAAGGGCTGTTGCGGATACGCTTAGGATAGGCCTCCTAATTTTAGCAAAACAATTATAAATTTTTATATCATGTCAAAAAGCGTATTTATCGTTGCAGCGAAACGTACACCAATTGGAAGCTTTGGTGGAGCGCTATCGTCAATTTCAGCCACGAAGCTCGCAGCCCGGGTTGTCCGAGCGGTTGTTGATGAAGCTGGAATTGCCAGTGATTTAGTCGACGAGATTATTATGGGGGCTGTTTTGCAAGCTGATTTAGGACAAGCGCCGGCTCGACAGGTTGCTCGTTTCGCCGGTTTATCAGATCATACAACTGCAACAACCATCAATAAAGTATGTGCAAGTGGCATGAAAGCCATAGCGGTTGCTGCGCAGAGTATTCTATTGGGAGATGCGGATGTTGTGATTGCAGGGGGGATGGAAAGCATGAGCAGGGTACCTTACTATGCAGATGCTATGCGCTGGGGTGCTAAGTTTGGTGCTCAAAGCCTGAGTGATGGCTTGCAACGCGATGGCTTGAGTGATGCCTATTCAAATGATGCCATGGGAGTCTTCGCGGAACTATGCGCCGAAAAATATCATATTGGTCGTGAAGAACAGGATAATTATGCAATAAGTTCCTATAAAAGAAGTCTCGATGCTTGGCAAAAAAATAAGTTTTTGAGCGAAGTCCAACCTATAACGGTACAGAGTCGAAAAGGAGAGGTGCTTGTTTCGCGGGATGAAGAGTTTTCTCAGGTTAATTTTGACAAGATACCTGAGCTTAAACCCGCTTTCAAAAAAGAGGGGACTGTAACTGCAGCGAACGCATCGACGATAAGTGATGGAGCTGCTGCGGTACTGCTCATGTCTGGTGAAAAATTGGAAGAACTTGGACTTGTCCCCTTAGCCGAGATTATTGCTTATGCTGATGCTGAACAAGAGCCAGAATGGTTTACGACAACGCCTAGTATTGCCACAAATAAACTATTAAAAAAAGCAGGCCTTACCATTGATGATATTGATTATTTCGAATTTAATGAAGCCTTTTCTGTTGTCGCTTTGGCAAATGCACAAATTTTAGGCTTACCCTTGAACAAAGTAAACGTTTATGGGGGGGCGGTATCTTTGGGGCATCCATTGGGATGTTCGGGAGCTAGAATTGTGGTAACACTTAGTAGTATCTTAAGACAGGAAGGGGGATCATTAGGACTGGCTGCGATATGTAATGGTGGCGGCGGTGCCTCTGCCATGGTTATTAAAAAGATTTGATGCTTCTTCCAGCATAAGAATGCATTAATCTTATGCTGGAAGAAGTTCAGTTTTATTGAATTCGGTTGTTATTAACCATCTAGCTTCCAAGAAACTTATTTTATTTGCTATCAAGTCGTTTGTCTACTCTTCATATAGACGACTTGCTTCGACGCCATGGAGCGCAAGCTCCGATTCGATTTCCGTCGGGTTTAATCGAATGCCTTCTATGGTTAACAGATTGTAAATAGAATCCAAGTCGATTTTCCATTCGTGGATGCCATTCAGTTTTTCAACAGCTTGTTTAATTTTGTCTACAAGACTGGGATGTTGTGCATTAGTTTCGAAAATGAGCTTTTCCATAGTGTTTCATATTAGGCCTGATTAAAAATC
Organism: Sphingobacterium sp. UBA3519; assembly: GCF_002377215.1. Taxonomy (NCBI): domain Bacteria; kingdom Pseudomonadati; phylum Bacteroidota; class Sphingobacteriia; order Sphingobacteriales; family Sphingobacteriaceae; genus Sphingobacterium; species Sphingobacterium sp. UBA3519. The sequence continues at coordinate 249,421 of NZ_DFPI01000026.1, read as the reverse complement.
AGGCGGGTTTAACCAAAATAGCGTAGACAATCATTTGATCGGCTAATTACAATAGTCTCAATATAAGGATAATAATCTGAAATTAATGTTTCAAAGTGACTAAATTGTAATGAAACTGTTAATTTTTGTAATAAATACATAAGAATTTTACAGTGCTGTATTTTGTTTAGATTGCTCAGATTTCATTTGATCGTTAACGAGTTTGATTATCCAGGTTTTCTGCAACTGGTTTTTCGTTTAGAATGAAATTTTAACTAAGTTTGGATGAACATGACAACTGAAATCTCGAATATAATCATTCTATTATTGCTGACCATTGTTGCTGTAGTATTGGTTTTGTTTCTATTGTTAAGACAAAAATACCGGAAATTGGAGGTCGAAAATAGACGACAAAAAGATCTTTTTAATCGTATGGACAATCAAAAGATAGCACATTTCCATCGGGCTCAATTAAATCCACATTTGCTTAAAAATTCGTTGAACGGAATACTTTCCCATGCTTATCAAACCTATTATACGATGGACAAATTGGCCATGGTATTGGATTACGTGTTGTATGAAAGTGAAGATGAGCTCGTTTCACCAAAGGCCGAAATTGAATTTGCCCGCAATCTCATTGAGATTAATAAAGTTAAATTAAGCCCTTTATTTGATATCCGCGTAAAATTTGATATTGATGAACTAAATGACGCTATATTGAACACACCTTCTTTTGTTCCTCTGATGTCGGTTGATTTAATTGAAAATGCGTTTAAGCATGCGGACTTTCACGGTCCGGATTCTTTTATCGCAATCATGTTGACCTTTAAGAACGGTTTATTCGAATTAGTTGTAAACAATCGAATATCAAAACGTTCACCATTGCAAAAGTCTAAAAGTGGAATAGGTAGCAAAACCTTGGAAGAGCGTCTCATGTTGTATTATCCAGGTAGACATCATCTGCGCAGATTTGTAGAAAATGATGTTTATACTGCCCACCTTCAAATTAGATTGTATGCCGATTGAAAAAAATTTGAAATGTATTCTTTTGGATGATGAAATACCAAGCTTGAGATTTTTGAAAATGCTATGTGAACAGATTCCTGGCTTGGAGGTGGTGAAAACTTTTAATGATCCAACTGTATTATTGAGTGAATACCGCAATTTGAGTTTTGATTTTTGTATTCTGGATATTGAAATGCCGGAATTTAACGGATTTGATCTAGCCATAGAGCTAAAAGACTTTCCAATTGTGTTTTCTACCGCATATAAACAATATGCGAGCGAGGCATTTGACATCAACGCAGTAGATTATATGCGTAAACCACTGTCCTTGGAACGTCTTCAACAAGCCATTATGAAGGTTGAGCAGCTAATCAGCAAGCGATCTGAAACTGTCTCGTTTGCGCAATTTAATACGAATAAAGGAAAAACAGTATTGTATTTCGAACAGATTAACTATGTTCAAATAGCTGAAGTAGACAGCCGGGATAAAACAGTTTATTTGGCGGATGGTTCATTTATTTTATTGAAAAATATAAGCTTTGATAAGCTGATGGAGATCTTGCCTGAACAGGATTTTATCCGTATCAATAAAAAAGAGATCATTGCAGCCAAGATCGTCAAATTTTTCTCGGCTGATGAAATTACAAGCACTTTGTTGGACGAACAAAATCTACCCCTTGTTTTTAATTTGGGCGAATCGTACAAGAAAATGTTTTTCGAGAAATTCAGTTGATTACAAAATTCTTTTGGTTCATTACATATTTTCTTAGACCTACCTGCTGAAAGGCATTAAAACTGCAACAGAATTATATTTTTGTTGAGAATGTATTTTATCCCCCCTTTGTTTAAAGAATATTGGTCGGGACTTAGTATGCTATTGTCATTATATTTATTTTAATTGCCATTGAAGATGAGGAGATATAGGAATACAATTTTCTACGTAGTGTTAGTGGGTACGTTACTCGGTGTGATGTATTGGGTGATTCATTTGGGGACACAGCTGGAGGCTCCAGAGCTGCTGCGTGGACAGAAAACAAGTCAAGGTGCCTGGAACGATTTTACATCAACCTTATTCCATAGTCTGCAGCATCCGCTAGCGATATTACTGGCGCAAATCGTGACAATCATTATCGCTGCACGTATCATGGGCTGGATTTGCATAAAGATTAAGCAGCCTGTCGTCATAGGAGAGATGCTCGCCGGTATCATATTGGGGCCATCGTTGCTGGGACTCCATTTTCCCGAATTTTCGCATACACTTTTTCCTGTAGAATCGCTTAGTAACTTGCAGTTTCTGAGCCAAATTGGGCTAATCTTATTTATGTTTATCATTGGAATGGAGCTGGACCTGAATGTGCTGCGAAATAAAGCGCATGATGCTGTTGTCATTTCTCATGCAAGCATTGTGATCCCATTTACGTTGGGAATTTCACTGGCTTATTTTTTATACCTATTCCATCCACCCACAAATGTAGAGTTTCTATCCTACAGCTTGTTTATTGGTATTTCCATGAGTATAACAGCGTTTCCTGTTCTTGCTAGAATTATACAAGAAAGGGGGTTGCAAAAAAGTAAGTTAGGTGCAATGGCGATTACCTGCGCCGCTGCAGACGATACTACAGCTTGGTGTATTCTGGCTGTCGTGATAGCAATTGTCAAAGCGGGTGATTTTGCTAGTGCATTATATACCATCGGGCTGGCTGTTGCCTATGTGCTCATCATGATTAAGATCGTTCGTCCATTTTTGATGCGCGTTGGAGAGGTAAAAGGAAGTAAAGAAGCCCTAAGTAAGCCTGTTGTTGCTATTTTCTTTATTGTGCTGTTATTGTCGGCTTATGCGACCGAAGTAATCGGAATCCATGCACTTTTTGGAGCATTTATGGCCGGAGCTATTATGCCCGAAGGGAGTCGATTCCGGACAGCATTTATCGAAAAAATCGAAGATGTTTCAACCTTGTTACTATTACCTTTATTCTTTGTCTTTACAGGTCTCCGCACGCAGATCGGTCTGCTTAATGACCCTCAGTTATGGATGATTACCATTGGGATTATTTTGGTTGCGGTTATTGGTAAATTTGCAGGTAGTACGTTAGCGGCGCGCTTTGTTGGTCAAAGCTGGAAAGATAGTTTGAGTATTGGTGCCTTAATGAACACGCGGGGGCTAATGGAACTTATCGTCCTCAATATTGGATACGATCTTGGCGTTTTAAGTGCTGAATTATTTTCGATGATGGTTGTAATGGCGTTGGTCACTACTTTTATGACGGGACCATCTTTAGATTTAATCAATTTCCTCTATCGACCTAAGAAAAATTCACTACAGGAAGATTTCCGTGATAAATCAAAATTTAAGATTCTACTGTCTTTTGCGAAAAGTAACACGGGGATTTCACTATTGTATCTGGCTGATGCTTTAACGTTGAAATCAAAAAAGAACGCTGAAATTACGGCATTACATATTGAGCCTGCCAACGAATTACATCATTATGAAGTGGAAATCCAGGAGCTGGATAGTTTCCGTGAAATTAAGCAGGTGGCGATGCAGCTTGAGCAACCGATCCAGACAATTTTTAAAATCTCCAGTGATATTGACAATGAGATTGTTCAAACTTCCAATGAGCGCAATCAGGACTTATTATTGTTGGGTGTCAGTGAATCAATTTATGAGGGAAGCTTACTGGGGCGTTTTTTAGATTTTACTACCCGGATTGTGAATCCCGAGAAGTTATTCCATACGGTTACAAATGCAGAGTCTCCTTTCATGACTTTCGATCGAAATCAGCAAATCAATGCTAAAGTAAATGCACAGGTAGGTATCTTAATCGATAAAAATTTTCTAAAGGCAAATCGTGTGGTTGTTCCTGTTGTCTTAAAAAACGATGAATTTCTTGGTGAAATGATACAGCGTCTAATACAGCATTCCGATGCTCAAGTCATTGTGTGGGATCTCAACCAAGTGCTGAAAACCAATGAGAGCTTTAAAGAGAAATTGAGGCAATTGGAACAACTTGTACCAAATCATCTTACAATAACTGAAAAAGAGTTAAACCGTGAGACCTGGCAGGAGCAAGACTTAATGTTGATCAGCCTTCCCAGCTGGAACAAAATTGTCAATAAAAAAGTACATTGGCTTCCTTTCACGCCATCGACACTGTTGATGGCAGATCGCAAACCATAAATAAAACATAAAAGGCCCTAAATCCAATAATTTAGGGCCTTTTACTTGAGGTTTTATAAAGATCTATTTATTGATCTTTTCTATTTTGATTTTTAGTCCGATTAATTTTTCAATATCAGCTAAATATGGTCTTTCTTCTACATCGCAAAAAGAAACGGCTTTTCCTTCCTGGCCAGCTCTTCCTGTTCTTCCGATGCGATGAACGTAGGTTTCCGGTACATTAGGGAGATCATAATTAATCACAAGGGGGAGTTGTTCGATATCAATTCCTCTTGCAGCAATATCGGTAGCGATCAATATTTTAAGATGACTGTCCTTAAATTCACCTAGCGCTTTTTGTCTCGCATTTTGAGATTTATTTCCGTGAATGGCTGCTGCTCTCAAACCATTTTTCGCAAGTAACTTAACGATTTTATCCGCTCCGTGTTTTGTTCGGGAGAAGACAATGGTACGCTCATGCTTCAGCTTTTTTAGTATGCTCGTCAATAATTTGATCTTATCCTTCTTTTCAACAAAAAATACAGATTGATTGACTTTCTCGGCCGTTGAGCTTACCGGGGTGACGTCAACTTCAATAGGTTTATGTAATATGCCATGTGCAAATTTACGGATATTGGGTGGCATCGTTGCCGAGAAGAATAATGTTTGTCGTTTTGACGGAACTTTGGCCAGGATCTTTTTGATGTCATGAATAAAGCCCATGTCCAGCATATTGTCCGCCTCGTCCAATATTAAGATTTCGATTTTATCTAGAGAAACTATTTTTTGATTCATTAAATCCAGTAAGCGGCCTGGGGTAGCTACAAGAATATCGACGCCCTTTTTAATTTCTTTAACTTGTTTTTCTTGGCTTACACCACCGAAAATAGTGCAGTAGTTTAGTTTTAGATATTTCCGGTATAAGTTTATATTGTCTCCAATTTGAATGGCTAGTTCACGTGTTGGCGTAAGGATCAAAGCCCTAATCGGAACGAGCTTACCTGAAGTCTTAGTTTCTTCAAGACGTTGTAAAAGCGGAAGTGCAAAAGCGGCGGTTTTGCCTGTTCCCGTTTGTGCACAACCAATAAGATCGTTGCCTTGCAATACAACTGGAATGGCTTTCTGTTGAATTGCAGTGGGGTGTGTGTAGCCTGTTTCTGTTATTGCTTTTAAAAGCGGAGCGATTAAACTGAGTTGTTTAAATTCCATAAATAGTATGTTCGAATTTGTCTTAAATAAAACCTTTGAGAATCCTTTTTATGCTTTTATTTGAAAACTAAAAGTCTTCAACGGAAAAGTAAAGGATTGCTGAAAAATTGTAAAGGAAGAATAGGAAAAAGAAATGGGATAAGTCATTAAGAATTACCCCATTAACAAGAAAGTGTATTTTTTGGATTACGCCAATTTTACATTTGTAGCGCTGATCCCCTTTGGAGTTCTTTCTACATCATAAGTTACAACGTCGCCTTCAGATACTTGGTTTTTAAGCGCAGAAACGTGTACGAAAACATCTGCACTACCATCCTCTGGTGTAATAAAACCAAAACCTTTAGTTTCATTGAAAAATTTAATTTTACCTGTATTCATTATTTTTAATTAAGTGCGGCAAGGTAGGCATAATAAATGATTAATCTTTTATTTTTTTTAAATGAATTATAAAATGTGTTCTGTAACTGAGGCTTTTTTTGAAGAAGATGTTGATTGGAACAGCGCTAGAGGAAAGAAATTATTGAACATAAATGCCTAATAAAACACAATCCCTCCAACCAATGTAACATGATCAATTAATAATTCCATTGTTAATGGTATTATTAATTATTTAGATAAATATTTTTTAAAATGTTTGTTCTTCGTGAAATTAGTATTAACTTCATGCGCCCCTCCCACGGGCATGTTTTTCATAGGTAGATGTATGGTCGAGTGATTCTAACTCGACCATTTTTTCGTTTTGTCCATAAGGTTCCGCAACAATTGTCGATATATATTTTACAATGCTTTTTGCGAGCACCTAAATTCATTTTTGTATTTTCATCGAAGTAATTTGTTTTTAATAATAAAGAACGTAATTCTTGTTAAATGGCATTCATCCAAGCATATGTAGTCTATTCGTATTTGATATTTAGATGATATCCGTTAAAAACAAAACTTAAACCAATATCCAATGAATAGAAAAGATTTTATCAAAACGTCTACTGTTTTAGCTGCTTCAACATTTTTTTTAAATGCGAAAGGTTCAACCTTTTTAGATCAATCCATCCGGGTTGGATTAATTGGTGTAAATGGTATGGGCTGGGCTGATTTGAATGCGTTGTTAAAGAATGATGGCTTGGTTTGTACCGCTCTTTGCGATGTGGATGAAAATATTCTTAAAAAGAGAGCGGAAGAACTTCAAAAAAGAAACATACATGTCGAAACATTTGTAGATTATAAAAAAATGCTCAACAGCCCAATGGTGGATGCGGTCATTATTGCAACTCCGGATCATTGGCATTGCCTGCAAATGATCGATGCCGTAAATGCGGGGAAACACGTCTATGTCGAAAAGCCTATTGGTAACTCTATCCTTGAATGTCAATTAATGGTTCAGGCGGCAAAAAAGAATAAGGCTATTGTGCAAGTTGGACAGTGGCAACGGAGCCAGCAACATTTCCAGGACGCCATTGATTTTGTTCATTCGGGTAAATTAGGTAAAATACGATTGGTGAAAGCTTGGTCTTATCAGGGGTGGAAAAGTGCTATTCCCATTGTACCCGATGAACCGGTTCCCGCAGGTGTGCATTATACGGAATGGCTAGGTCCGGCACAAAAAAGACCATTTAATTCGAATCGATTCCACTTTAATTTCCGCTGGTTTTGGGACTATGCGGGTGGTTTGATGACAGATTGGGGCGTGCATATGTTGGATTATGCTTTACTGGGGATGAAAGTTTCTGATCCAAAATCCATCATGGCCTCAGGAGGTAAGTTCGCATTCCCGGACGATGCTGGCCAAACGCCTGATACCATGACTGCCGTATATGAGTTTGAGGGCTTCAACATCCAATGGGAGCATGCTAAGGGTATTGATCTCGGACCTTATAATCGTAATCATGGTGTCGCATTTATTGGTAACAATGGTACGCTGGTGTTGAATAGATCGGGATGGGAGGTCATTCCAGAAAAAGGAAGGATGGAAGCGGTCTCTATCCAACCTTCTTTAGACAATGGCTTGGATAAACATATGGAAAATTTTGTGGCTGCCATTCGCCAACGTAATCCACAAATACTCCATGCACCAATTGAAGTAGGAGCCCATATTGCCATCTTTTCTCAATTGGGAAATATTGCATTTAGGACAGGACAAAAACTCTATTGGGATAAAGAACAACAGCATTTTACGGATCAGAAAGCGAATAGGTACCTGGCATCAGTTTATCATAATGGCTATAAATACCCTAAAGTCTAATGTGTCGAAAAAATTGGTTGTTGATTAATCATAGTTAATCAACAACCAATGGATCACTCTTACCAATGGATCATTTCTGTCTTTTTTAAAGAACGAATTCGTTTGCAAGATCGATCTCCTCGCGGTTGATGGAGTGGCCTGCGTTTTGATATACCATGAGCTTTACATTGGCATTCATTTGTTCTAAGATGGCTACTGTAGCTTCCACCCGTTCAAGAGGAACATGGAAATCTGGATCGCTAGTGCCTATAAAAATAGGTGTTTGAGCAAAGTCACCCTTGTAATTATCCCTGTTAATTTCTTCACCGATTACTCCGCCAATAATTGCTATAGCACCACCATAGCGTTGACCATGCCGTGTAAGGTATTCTAGTGTTAAACAGGCACCCTGAGAAAAACCAAAAAAATAGATGTTTTCGGTGAGGATTCCATTGGCTAAAGCTAGTTTGACCGTATGATCGATCAGATCAATTGCAGAACTCAACCAGGGTTCGTTCTCTTGTACGGGAGCAATAAAAGAATAGGGGTACCAGCTGTGATTTTCTGCCTGTGGTGCAAGTAACGCAAAATTATCGACATGAAGATAGGATGACATACCAAGGATGTCTTCTGCACTTCCCCCACGACCATGGATCATGACGATGGCTTTTTTTGCCTGTTCCAAACTTTGCCCAGCCGTTTTAATATTGATTGAATGACTCATTTTGTCCCTTCTTTTTATGGTAATTTATACCGTTTTTTTAAACCAAACATCCTGATAAAGCTCTGGATGACGATGAAACTGTGCATTTACATAAGGACATAAAGGAACAATTTTCATGTTGTTTTCACGCGCATGAGATACCAATTTCTCAAGAAGTATTTTGGCAAATCCTCGGCCTTCATAAGCTTCGTCTACCTCTGTATGGTAAACTACTAAATTCCCGTCAATGATAGCGATGCTCATTAAACCTGCTTTGTGATCGTCGGAGAATAATTGGAGCTCCCCACGTTGATTTTTGTCTAATACAATTTCAGTTCTTTCCATAACTTTTTCTTTTGTAAAATGATTTTTATAAACTTTTATTAATCGATTTTTGGCAATGTCTGTTCAATCTGCGAACGATAGCTTTCATATTGTTTTGGCAATTTGAGTGCCGCTCCTAAAGTGGATAAGGGTTCATCTACTGTAAACCCGGGATTGTCTGTCGCGATTTCAAATAAGACACCGCCAGGTTCACGAAAATAGAGTGAGAAAAAGTAATCTCTATTTATTTTTTCTGTGATATTCAGCCCTGCCGAAAGGACCTTTTCGCGATACTCCATCAATACATTATCATCCTTTACCCGGAATGCGATATGATGGTTTGTGCCGGCCGCATTTTTGCCATAGGGCAGATTTTTATCCGCTATTATGTCGACAATGTTTGCTGTTTCAATGCTGTCAGTTGTTAATCTATAGCGGTTCTCATCCTGCTGATGAAACGAATAACCTAAAATATCGGTCAATACGCGTATAGTTGGATCTGCTTCTTTTAATGAAAGCGTGACATTATGGAATCCTTTTAGCGCATGATCTGCATTGACGTCGGTAGTTGTCCATGCCTTTCTAGGGTCGTTAGTTTCAATAAACTGAAGTTGCAATCCATCGGGATCATTAAATGAAATCAGCTTCTCTCCAAAAATCTCATTTTCCTGTAAACTAATCTGATGTTCCGCTAAGCGATTTTTCCAGAAATCCAAACTCCCTTGAGGTACGGCATAGCCAATATGAGTCGCCATTCCCGCTCCCGGAGTACCCTTTCCGATACCTTCCCAAGGGAAAAACGTAAGAATCGTTCCTGGTTCGCCCTGTTCATTACCGAAATAGAAGTGGTAGGTGCTTGGGTCGTCGAAATTAACTGTTTTTTTGACAAGGCGTACGCCCAGTACTTTTGTATAGAAATCGAGATTTCGCTTTGCATTGTCTGCTATCGCCGTAATGTGATGTAGTCCTAATATTTTATTTTCCATAGCTGATAATTTTATTTTCTTAACTGACGTAAAGTTACATCGCGCAATAAGGAATTTTATTGAACTAGATTAATAAAAGCGATAATTGTCATTTTTGTTTTTATAGCAATACTGATTTTCGAAAATATATAAAAAACACCTGAAGTTGGGGACTTCAGGTGTTTAACCTAACCAATTATTAACCTAAATTTATGAAATGTATATTTCTGAATATTATACTATAGGAATAAATCCAATTATCATGCCAATATTTATAAAGTAAAAGACCTCAGATAAAAGCTGTTTATATTGTATAAATTAGGTAAATTGGAGTGTGCTAAGGTGAGGTGTGAATCGATGACTTCAATTAAAATGGATTTAAAGATGAAAAATAGAATAATGGTTAAGGTTATGACTTTCTCTGTTTTATTGCTAACGCTGGGTTGTCAGCAACCTTCGACAGATGAATCCAAAGAAGCTGCGCAAAAACAACTTGACGAAAACAAAGAGAATAAAAGAATCGTTTTAGATTTTTATCAGCAAATGTTTGGTGATAAGGATATTTCTGCAGTTGACAAGTACATTTCTCCTCAGTATATCCAACATAATCCCGCTGTTGCGGATGGGGCAGCAGCGTTTAAGCTCGCTGCGACAAAGTGGTTTGAAGGGCAGCCTAAGACAAAGATTGATGTACAGCATATTGCTTCGGACGGCGACTTGGTCTTCATACACCTAAAAAATAAGAATCCAGATGGTAGCCTTAAATCGACAATCGATATCTTCAGATTGGAAGAAGGTAAAATCGTAGAGCATTGGGACGCGCAGCAAGATGTACCTAAGAACGCGGCAAATGCTCACCCTATGTTTTAAGGACTTTGCGCAATCTCATTTTTTGCGTTTGAATCTTTGTTTCTATTAATTTTTAGCGGAGTTGTCGGTTATGGTAATTTATGTCTAAATTTAGGCCTAAATCATTTTTTGCGAAACCACTATTTTAATTATGAAGAGAGTCCTAAGCCTAAGTTGTTTTTTCTTACTGTTTTCTGCATGTAGTGTTCATTATAGTCCAAAAGAATATCCTTATGTGTATATGCAAAAGAAGGATCGTGAGCTTAAAGAATGGAAGCTGGTATGGGAAGAAAACTTCAATTCCCCAAAGCTAGATAGTAGTAAATGGTCCCGGATTCCAGCAGGGGAAGCCGATTGGAATCGGCATATGAGCATGGATGACGCCTGTTTTGGATGGGAAAATGGTGAGTTAATTCTCAAAGGAATAAAAAATACAGACAAAAATAGCGATTCAAGACCATTTTTGACAGGCGGGATATGGAGCAAGGGGAAGTTTGCTTTTCAGTACGGACGCATAGAAATCAGAGCCAAGCTAGGAAGTGCAAAAGGAGCATGGCCTGCCATGTGGATGCTGGCAGAGTTGGACAAGTATGGGAAATATCCTAGAAATGGTGAAATCGATATTATGGAGCATCTTAATTTTGACAATATCATATACCAGACCACGCATTCCTATTATACGTTGGATCTGGGGCAAAAGGAGAATCCGAAACATTTTGGCACCGCTTCGGTCAACACTGACGCGTATAATATATATGGTATAAGCTGGTATCCCGACCGTATCGTATTTCAGTTAAATGGTGTTGACACCTTTACTTACCCAAGAGTTGATGGTGTAGATCCCTCTCAGTGGCCTTATGATCAACCCTTTTATCTTTTGATTGACCAACAGTTGGGCGGAAGCTGGGTTGGTGAAGTGAATCAAGACAAGCTACCCGTTGAGATGCGTGTTGACTGGGTTAAAGTTTACCAATAGTACTCACCAATGCTGAGCAAAATGAATGATGAAAAAAAATCTACTGTTATTGAACCTTAGTTTTCTGAGAACAGTAAAATATCATAATTTTATAGGTGACCTATGATTAAGTGATAAAAACTTAATATACACGACCTCATAAAAATGTTTACTTTTGGCCAAGTTATGGAAGATAATACGATATTCAAGATTAGCAATAAAATTAAGGAAATTCGAAAAGAAAAAGGAATTACCATACAGGAAGTTGCCGATAGAGCGGGTGTAAGCAAGGGGCTTATTTCGCAGATTGAAAATAACAGAACAATACCCTCCTTACTCGTATTGATTAATATCATCAATGCACTGAATATTGATCTTAACGAGTTTTTTAAAGATTTTAATTCTGAATTGGATTCAGGCCCTGTGGTCGTTCGGAAAAAAGATACGTATAGTCCGTTTGAAAAAGAGTCGGCGATAGGTTTTCATTATAAACGGATTTTTACAACTGCGATGGATAGTTCGACCATGGATATTGTTCTTTTGGAGTTGCTTCCAGATGCAGAACGCCCCATGGTGGAGACCGAAGCCTATGAATATAAATATATCATTAGCGGACAGGTGGAGTATATCTTCAATGATCAAAAAATTAGCTTAGCGGAGGGCGATTCGATTTTCTTTAATGGACGACTATCACATACACCGCGCAATGTTGGAAATGGAAAGGCCGTCATGCTAATTGTATACTTTTTTGAAAATAAGAAATAGATAATAACACGTTAAGTATTAGAGCATCATTGAATCATTCAATGATGCTTTTTTTATTCTATACTTTTCGTATTACAAATGGATAATTATATTTGTTTATAAATACTTAACAAAAAGTTTAGTCTTGTGTTAATTTCCAAAATTTACTTTTGATTGCGGACGATGAGGTCTGTTAACAAGTTTAGATGATGGAGTTAAACCAACGAATAAAACGACGCATAAATAGACTGGATGAGAAATATGTGGCTATTGTTCTGGCTGTTACAGCATTTTTATGTTATACGAGTATGTATTCATTTAGAAAGTCATTTACGGCATCTGCCTTTGCAAATGATACTATTTTTGGTGTCGATTATAAAGTCTGTATGGTGGTCATTCAAATGCTGGGCTATTTGTTGTCAAAGTTCTATGGCATTAAATTTATTTCTGAAAGTAAACAACGTAATAGAGGACGGTATTTAATCGCATTGATTTGTATTTCATGGATAGGGCTTTTGGCATTTGCACTTTGTCCAAGGCCTTGGAATGTTGTCTTTCTTTTTATCAATGGTTTTCCATTGGGAATGGTTTGGGGATTGGTATTTAGTTATTTAGAAGGAAGGCGTTTTACAGAGATTATGGGGGCAGTAATGTCCGTGAGTCTGATTTTTGCTTCTGGACTGATAAAAACTGTTGGACGGTGGTTGATGTCTTCTTTTCATATTAATGAATTTTGGATGCCATTTTTGACGGGTTTACTTTTTTTTCTACCCTTTATTTTGTGCGTATGGATACTTGAAAATGCCCCAGAACCTACAACGGAGGATAAGAAGCTACGGACAGAACGCGTTGCAATGAACAGTCAAATGCGAAAACACTTTTTTAAAACCTTTAATCCCGGGATTGTATTGACTATTATCGTGTACACGATGCTTACTATTTTACGTGACGTGCGGGATAACTTTGAGGTAGAAATCTGGCAGATGTTACATGTAAAAGGAGCGGGTATTTTTGCAAAAGTTGATGGGACTATTTCATTAATTGTATTGCTGTTGGTGAGTTGTCTTATCATGGTTAAAAACAATCTTAAAGCGTTTAAGTTGATTCACTATATGATCATTATGGGGTTCCTTACTGCAGGTATTTCTACCTATTTGTTTACGAGGCAATGGATTGATGGTTTAAGTTGGATGTTGCTTGTCGGTTTGGGGTTATATATGGCATACATTCCTTATAACGCTATATTTTTTGAAAGAATGATCGCTACATATCGTATGAAAAGTAATATTGGTTTTGTGATGTATATGGCTGATTCAATCGGCTATTTGGGTAGTTTTCTGATATTGGTGAACAAAGAGTTTATGCCAAATTCTGTTACCTGGGGAAATTACTTTATTCAATTGGTTTTTTCGGCGTCTATTATCGGAGCGATTTTGGGCATCTTCTCCCTACTTTATTTTATTCGAAAAAAAGAACAGATGAAAGAAAGCGACGATGAGTTGTTGGCTCCTTGGCATGCGACAAAAGGAGAAGTACAAATTAGTTAACTATACTTTTTTATGATATTCTATTTATAAAGATGAAAACAAATACATATGATTTAATTATTGTTGGGGGCGGGATTTTAGGGACCTTTCATGCCTATCATGCGTTACAAAAGGGGTTACGTGTGCTCCAACTCGAAAAGGATAATTTTCCCGTGGGATCTACCGTTCGTAATTTTGGACAAGTAGTGCCATCGGGGATGGCCGGTGAATGGTTTGATTATGGTGTACGTGGAGTTGAAATATATCAATCTATTCAGCGGGAGATGGATATATCCGTTAGAAAAAATGGTAGTATCTATATTGCTTCAGATAATGATGAAGTTCAGGTACTTCATGAGTTATCTAAGCATTATCAAGCGAAAGGATATGAACATGAACTTTGGTCGAAGGAACAGGTTTTATTGAAATATCCTGTGATGAATGCTAGTTATGTTAAAGAGGCCATCTTTTTTCCGCAGGAACTCAGTGTAGAACCCGAGTCAATGATTAGACAGCTGCATATTTATATGCAAAATAAGTTTGTGGACTATACGTTGAAATACGATACGACAATTGTGGCCTGTGAGGATAAAAATGATGCTGTTGTTGTCACAAGCAGTACGTTGCAAAACTTTGAAGGGAAGAAATTGCTTATTTGCAATGGATACGAGTTTAAAATTTTATATCGTTCCTTATTTGACAATAGTGGACTTGAAATTAGCAAGTTGCAAATGATGCGAACGAAACCTTTGGCCCATATCCATTTGCCAGGGAATATTTTAACAGGACTGACCATTCGTCGATACGAGAGTTTTGAAGAATACTGCCCATCTTTTCAAACAATTCCATTGCCTGATCACTATCAGGAGCTACGCAATTATGGAATTCATATACTTTTTAAACAGGCCACGGATGGTAGTATTATTATCGGTGATTCGCACGAATATGCAGTGGGCAACAGACTTGATGAATTGGGCTTCGCTGTGAATTCCTATATCAATGAATTGATGATTACAGAAGCCAACCGTATCATGCCGATGGAGCGTGCCTCGATTTCATCCTCTTGGGCAGGTTATTATTCGCAGCACAAAGATCATATTCTTGAAATCGACGTTAGCTCAAAGATACATGTTAGAACCGGTATCGGAGGGAAGGGAATGACAGCAAGTGCCGGCTATGCCGAACAGAGTATTGAAAAACTTTTTTAACTTATACCTATCGCAGAGCCCCCGCTATCAAATCTAGCGGGGGCTCTTTGGTTTTTACGCTATTTTTTGAATAGTTTGTACAGATTCCCTAGAGGTACAGATCGCCTTTATTAATAAGGTCAAACTTTATAAAATTCAATTAGTAAATAACTAAATTATAAAGAAGATGTATCGTAAATCTTTGTATTGCACCAACTAATTGACCAGTTGTTTGTTCTTTATAAAACATTACTGATCAATATTTCCTTATTGTTTAGGCGTTAAACAATGTTTTTATTAACTTCACGGTCACAATAAACCAGATCTAAATAGTAGAAGTGAATGGCAAATAATGTTTTTCCTGAAAATGAGTTAAGAAGGATAGAAAAATTAAAGTCCTATGAGTTAATGGGACTCGGGAAAGACCCTGAGCTGGACGTTTTTGCGCAGGCAGCCTGTCTGATTACAGATTGCCCTGCAGCTTTAATTGCTATGATGGAGCAAGAAACACAACGGATTCAAAGTTGCGTTGGGATGGAGCTGGATACCGTTGAAAGGAAGAATACAGTCTGTCAATACACGATAATGAGCAAGGAGGTCCTTGTTATTGAAGATACTTTTGAAGATCCACGCTCATCTTCCAATCCATTGATTCGCGAAGGAAATATCCGTTTTTATGCTGGGGTTCCTCTTTTGGATGATGATGGTGATGCTCTTGGAACAATCTGTGTCATTGATTTCCATCCGAAAAAGCTTTCGGATAAGCAAAAAGACTCGTTGGAGGAGCTAGGCAAAGCGGTGACCAAAATATTATTGGGAAAAAAACGAAAAGTACAGGCTGGTTATTTCTCCGAAATTTTTCACTTGACGAACAATATTATTTGTGTATTGGATGAGGCGCGCAAGGTAAAAGAAGTTAACCCCGCATTTAGTAAAGTCCTGGGATTGTCCAGGTCGAATAGTTTAGGCAAATCTATTTTTACCTTATTGGGAGATACTGAAAGGGAATTAGTGTCGGACTTAGGTCGGGTTGAGGAAACCAAATACGGCGTTCAATCAACGAGTAGGACTAAAATAGAGAATGGCCAAGTTGTTGAAATTGAATGGCATTTCAAATATGATCCAATAAATCATGATATTCTGGCTTTTGGCAGAAACGTAACAAAAGAGCGCGAAGAAAAACTCAAGTTGGAGAATTCTGAACGTAGATTCCGTAGCTTTTTTGAAAATGCGATCGGTCTGATGAGCATGCATGACTTGGACGGTAATATTCTATCCGTTAATGAAAAAGGACGGGAGATATTGCGGTATGCCAAAGAAGAGGTAAAAGGACTTAACCTCAAGAAATTGGTGCCGTCTCATCATGTCGGTCTTGTTGAAGACTATCTCAAACGTATTGCAAGCAACAAAGAGGACTCGGGAATGATGGTTCTTCAAACAAAAGATGGTGAAGACATTTCTTGGCTATACCATAATATGTTGGAAACGGATGAAAATGGACGATCTTATGTTGTCAGTACGGCCTTGAATATGACGGATCGACTGCGCCTTGAAAATGATCTTTTGCATACCAAACAAATCCTGGAGCAGACCAATGCTGTCGCTCAGGTAGGCGGATGGGAGGTCAATTTAGCTGAAAACAAGGTCTATTGGTCCGACTCCACGAAGTTAATTCATGGTGTGGATCCTGATTTTACACCTGATTTTGAACATGCAATCGGATTTTATGAGCCGGAAAGCCAGGTTATTTTGCATGGAATTTTTGAAAACGCCGTTAAAACAAGAACACCCTATGATACCGAATTGCGTCTATTAAAACAAGATGGTGAATCAATTTGGGTGCGGGTAAAAGGTATTCCCGAATTTGAAAATGATGTGTGTAAACGTGTTTTTGGAATTATTCAGGATATTGATAAAAGTAAATCGCTATTCTTGGAACTGGAACGCAAAGAATCTATGTTACGGGCTTTTGTGGATTATGTTCCTGCTTCGGTTGCTATGTTTGACCGAGACTTTAACTATATTTCGGTGAGTAATCAATGGTTGGAAGATTTTCACGAAGGAGTAAGTTTGCCGCCAAATAGTAACTTTTTTCAATTGTTTCCAAATATACCGGAAAATAGAAAAAAAATCTACCTTGATGCGCTGGAGGGAATACCGTATAAGAATACGGATGAAGTCATACAGGCTGGTGGACTTGCCGAAGCACAACATTTCAATTGGGAAGTAAGACCGTGGCATCTCGCTGATGGAAGTATAGGTGGGATCATTATTTTTACACAAAATATCACTGAATCGGTTAAAATAAATGATGAATTAAAATTAGCGAAAGAGTTGGCCGATCTGGCGAGTAAGGCAAAGTCCGAATTCCTCGCCAATATGAGTCACGAAATTCGAACGCCATTGAACGGTGTGATTGGATTCTCCGATTTGTTATTAAAAACACCATTAAATGACACACAGTTACAATACTTAGGCTATATCAATGAATCTGGAAATAGCTTACTCAATATTATTAATGATATTTTAGACTTTTCAAAAATCGAATCCGGTAAGCTTGAATTATTTGTCGATAAGTATAATGTATATGATGTAGCGAATCAGGTTATTAATGTTGTTCTCTATCAAGCACAACGCAAAGAAGTCGAACTGCTTTTGAACATTGAACAGGGGCTGCCGGCTTTTGTTTGGATTGATGAGGCACGTATTAAGCAAGTATTGGTGAATCTATTAGGTAACGCCGTTAAGTTTACGGAAAAAGGTGAGATTGAATTTAAGATCAGTAAACTTCGCAACGATGAGGATAAATTGACCTTACGTTTTTCGGTTAGAGATACGGGGATAGGAATTCCACCAGAGAAACAACAACGCATCTTTGATGCCTTTACACAAGAAGATAGCTCCGTCAGTAAACGATACGGCGGCACGGGACTAGGCTTGACAATCTCCAATAACCTCCTGAAATACATGGGTAGTAAATTGAATCTGGAAAGCGAACTGGGCGTCGGATCGACGTTCTATTTTGATATCGAGGTCCGATGCGAAGAAATGGAGGAGGAAGATACAGACTTACCGTTAAATCGTGTCCTCGTTGTCGATGACAATGCTAATAATCGGATTATCCTTCAACATATGTTGGCCTATAAAAACGTTGAGTCTGTCCTCGCAGAAAACGGTATGGAAGCCTTACAGTTGCTGATGAAAGGTGAACGATTCGATGTGATTTTAATGGACTATCATATGCCTATCTTATCGGGTCTGGAAACGATAGAAAAGATTAAGGAACTCTTTAGAAAACAAGAAGAAGGCATTCCATTGATTGTATTACATACTTCCTCGGAAGAGCATGAGGTGATTTCTGCATTTAGACAGGAGGAGCGGTCATTCTGTCTACTTAAGCCGATTAAATCTGAAGAACTGTATTCGACTTTAAGAAGGGCGATACAACAAAATAGGGAAGATGCTGTGCAAGTAAAGGCGAATGCAAACTTATCGTTATCATCAGATTCGTACGGTCAAGACGTTCAGGTGCTCCTGGCAGACGACAATGCCGTTAATATGGCGCTTAATTTACGCATGATGGCTAGCATCATGCCTGGCGCCCAGTTAACCGAAGTTTCTGACGGAGCCCAAGCCATTCGTGCTTGCAAAGAGAAACAATTTGATTTTATTTTGATGGATGTTCAGATGCCCGAGGTCGATGGTATTGAAGCAACCAAACAGATCCGGCAAATGTCATCCTATGCTGAGACACCTATTATCGGTGTTACTGCCGGTAATATTTCAGGCGAAAAGGAACGCTGTCTGGAAGCGGGAATGTCAGACTTTCTAGCTAAACCTATTCGTCAACAGGATTTATTCAAGGCCTTGGAAAAAGCCATGTTATCGGTTAAACCCAGTGCTGCCGAAGCCTCGGATCTGGAAGATTTGGACGAGCATCTGGATATGCGACGGCTGGAAGAACAGGCTGGCGATGATCCCGCATTTTTAACCTTTTTTCTGGATTTGGTCGTCCGGGAAATAAAGGGGTCTAGAAAGCAGTTAAAGGAGGCCATTGATACAAACGATATTGTACGCATCAAAGAACTCCTTCATAAGTTGCGGGGAACTTCATCGACAGCCGGACTTATTAAATTGGCTCAAATGACCAAGGACCTGGAGATCAGCCCAACGATTGAAACAGACCTTGCGATCGCTTTTGTGGCCATCGAACAAGAAATGGATATCGGATTGGAATTAATTGCAAAAATCTTAAATAAATAATGATATGTTGATTTTAATAGCGGAAGACGACGAATTGATACTACGTACTGTTGAACACAAATTAGTGAAAGAAGGACACGAAGTGGTGCTGACCAGAAATGGCCGTGAAGCCATCGAGAAAATTAATGAACTGAATTTGGATTTAGTTGTAACGGATATTATGATGCCCTTTGCTTCTGGTATTGAAATTCTTTCGGCAATAAAGAGTATCGGAAAGAAAATCCCGGTTATTGTATTATCGAGTATGGGCCAAGAGGAGGTCGTGGTGGATGCATTTGATTTAGGCGCATCTGATTTTATGGTTAAGCCATTTAGTCCAAACGAACTGATTCTTAGGATAAAACGCCTGATAAATAAATAAAATTATGCACCACCATATCGAGCTACATGAGCTTATTCTGGCGATTGTTATCGTATTGATTTTAGTACTATTATTGATTATCACAGTGCTGGGATACAGCTTTTATAGCTATAGAATCCTTCATAATAGGCAATCTTGGCGACAGATCATCGAGTACAAAATTATGGAAACTATAGTAGGTGGCGATGAGAATGGCGATCGAGACCTGGAGTTTGCGAAATACCTGAAGGAACCTTCTTTTCGGGCTCTTTTTTTGGATGTATTAGTCGACTCGGATCGAAAATTTTCTGGTGGAGCGAAACAATCGATCAATAGGTTGTTTCATGATTTTAAATTGGAGGATGAGGCTTGGCGAAAGCTTCGGCATAGAAAAGCTTATCTGGTTGCGGGTGGGGTTCAAGAGCTTGCCGCGATGAATGTTGAACCGGCAATCCCTGAGATAACAGCCAAGCTTAATGATCCCCGTACTGCGGTATATCAAGAAGCACAATATGCGATCGTAAGTTTTAAGGGATATGAGGGACTTGGTTTTTTGGACCATTTCGATCGTCCCTTATCTGACTGGCAACAATTGCGTTTATTGTTTTCTATTCATGAAATACCCGAGCTTTCGGAGTTACATGTGGATACCTGGCTTAAGAGTTCAAATGATTCTGTCGTCGTATTTACATTGCGTTTGATCCGAAAATTTAGATTGATGACTTTTTATACCGAAGTTTTTAGCCTATTGGATCATCCATCTACGAAGGTTCGTGTACAAGCCATACGAACGTTGCAGGCTATTGAGAACAGTGGGACAATTCAGCAATTTATGCAAAATTTTGATCTGCAACCAATAGAAGTTCAGATCGAAATCCTTAAAGCAATGAAGATTGCCAAAAGTAGAGAAAGTGAGTATTTTCTAAAGGATCAACTGTGGAATCATAACCAAGTGTCAATTAAAATTTCTGCAGCAGAAGTACTCGTTGTACTGGGCGAAGAACAGTATTTGCGCGAGATTTCACAACGTGAAGATACATACGACGAACTTACACAAATTATTAAACACGCTTTGCAAGAGAAAAAATGTTAGAGTTTTCCCATATCGTATACGAAATTATAGTTTGGTTATTTTTGCTTTATTCGGCAGCAGTATTCATTATCTATACTTGGATAGGGCTATACGCTTATGGAGCGGTGTTTCGTTACAAACACAATAATACATTTACGGATTATAGTATTATTGCCACCAACCCCAACGCGCCAACATTCAGTCTGATTGCGCCAGCATACAACGAAGGGATGACCATCGTTGAAAACGTACGTTCATTATTGTCGCTGTATTATCATAATCTGGAAATTATTATCGTTAATGATGGTAGTAAAGACGACTCAATTTTGAAATTGATAGCTTCTTATGAACTTGAACCAACGTCCTTTTTTGTTCAGGGAACTATTGAGACCAAGGATATAAGGGGGATCTATAAGAGCAAAAATCCAGCTTTTAAGAAGCTGATTGTTGTTGACAAGGAAAACGGCGGTAAGGCTGATGCGCTCAATGTCGGCGTTAATATTTCTTCGGGAGATTATATCGTCTGTATTGATGTGGACTGCATTTTGGAACAGGATGCTATTCTAAAATTAGCAAAGCCATTTTTGGAGCAGACCGACAAACGGGTTATAGCCTGTGGCGGCGTTATACGTTTGGCTAATAACTGTAATGTCGTGAACGGTTCGGTGGTCGACGTTAATCTACCAAAATCATGGTTGGGACGTACGCAGGCTTTGGAGTATATCCGCGCTTTTATTTTAGGCCGTATGGCTTGGTCCAGGGCTTCTGGATTAATTCTTATTTCCGGGGCATTTGGCGCTTTTAACCGGGAGATTGTATTAGCGTGCGGGGGCTATGACCGAAATACGGTGGGAGAAGACATGGAACTCGTTGTTCGTATGCGCCGCTATATGGAGGAGCAAAAGCAAGCCTACGAGGTGGTCAACATTCCTGATCCATTGTGCTGGACGGAAGTACCCGAGTCAAAAGAAGTATTGCGTAAGCAGCGCAATCGTTGGATGCGGGGCACGATGGAAACCTTATGGAAACATCGTAAACTTATGTTCAACCCCAAATATGGCCGTTTTGGTATGCTCAGTATGCCTTATTGGTTTTTCTTTGAATTCTTGGGACCCATTGTCGAATTTACGGGCTATATTGTTTTTCTAATCTTTTTTATTCTAGGAATAATCAATTGGCCATTTTTCGTTGCACTATTTGCACTGGTGATTGCTTCCGGAATTTTGTATTCGATCTATGCCATCTTGGTTGATCTTGTTAGCCATCAGGTCTATTCGAAGAAACGAGATCTTTCCACCCTGATAACTACCGCGATACTAGAACCTTTATACTTTCATCCCATTGTTGTTAAAGCTGGGGTACAGGGGGTTGTTGATTACTTTCGTAAGCAGCATGGCTGGGGAGAAATGACACGGCAAGGCTTTCAACAAAAAGATGCCAATGAGTCGGTTTGGAAATACCTTGGTCAGCGATTAACTCTGTCGTTACAGAGCTTAGGACCTGTTATGTTGGTTGTCTTTGCCTTGTATATGTTATCTGTTGGTGTCGAGTGGTGGTGGTACGGTCGTCGATTTTCTCAGCTTTCGGAGTCACATGCCGGGAAATACCTGTTTTTGGATAACATCTTGTTTATCTTTCAATCCTTGGCCTGTTTGGGAATCGGCTATTTATTGCTTCAGTTCATCAGCAGTTTTTGGGCAAGACTTCTTATGGTCATATCGTTCTCGTTTATTGTCGTTATGCAATTCATCTTGTTTTTGTATTTTGGCGAATCGAGAAATTTGCTTGGGGCTGATATGTTCTATTATAGTTCGGAAGAGATGAAGCAAATTTTGGAGGCCAGTGGTATGTTGAGTTTTACCAATATTGCTTTACTTTTATTATTGATCGTAATTTCTTGGGTTCCCCTTTGGGTAGCCAATAAACAGACATTCAAAAAGGCTTATGCGAGTATTGCACTGTTATCTTTGGGGATCATATCGTTTTTTGTCTCCTCGGCTTCGCTTTTGGGGGGGAGCTCCGAAAAAGATGAATTCGTCGCCAATGCAAGCCGGAGTAAGTGGCGTTATTTTTTCGATTCCAATTTCACTAATTACGTGGATGAGCACCCTGGGATGCTCGCTATGTTCAATAAAGACGACGATGATGCAAAAGTGGTAGATACTAAATTTCCCTTTTTGAAAAAAGAGGATACTAAAGATTTCCTAGGGGCATACATGCAGAAAACGGCGAAAGTACCCAATTTGGTCATTCTTGTTATCGAGGGTTTAGGACATGCCTATAGTGCTGAAAATGGCTATATTGGCAACTTTACGCCTTTTATAGGTACATTGAAGCAACAGTCTTTGTATTGGGATAATAATATGAGTTCCTCGGGTCGGACATTTTCCGTTTTGCCGACCATAACAGGTTCGTTGCCTTTTGCAACACATGGATTCATGGAACAAGACACCTTGCCTGACAACTTTAATCTATTTAATATTCTGAAGAGTAATGGATTCAATACTGGGTTTTTCTATGGCGGTCATTCTAATTTTGATTTCATGAAAAAGTTCATGGATTATAATAAAATAGATATGCTCATGGACCAAGCCGCATTCGGACCTCCTTATAAAAAATTACCCGAAAAGGGTGGGGAGAGCTGGGGATATGAAGATCAAGCTGTCTTTAGCAAACTTCTTGAAGTACAGAAGGTACAGGAACACCCTTATTTCCATGTTCTTTTGACACTATCAACCCATAATCCGTTTTTGATTAATAATGCGGCTCATTATGAGCAACTATTTGATCAACGTATCGCAACATTGAACCTTACACCCGAACAAAAAAAGTGGGCTTTGGAAAACCGTACCCAGCTTGTTTCGGTGCTGAATCTAGATGATGCGATGGAGCAGTTCTTTAATGAATATAAAAAGAGACCAGATTTTGCAAATACTATTTTTGTCATAACTGGGGACCACGCGATGCCTGAGATACCCTTGCAAAGCAAAATCGATCGTTATCATGTTCCACTGTTGATTTATTCACCACTTTTGAAAGGGCCAAAGACTTTTCATAATTTTGTTAGCCATTTTGATGTCGCGCCTTCCATATTGGCCTACTATCGCGAGAATTTTGGTATGAAAACTCCTACACAAGTTACCTGGATCGGTCAGGGCCTTGACAAGGGCACTTCAGCTCAGGGAGATGGCATTGCCATGATGCAGAGTAAAAATCAATTGATTGATTTTGTAAAAGGCAGTTACCATCTTTCCGATGGACAACTGTATAAACTGGATGGAATACTCAATGAAGATGCCACCGCGGATAATGCGAAAGAAGAATTGTCCAAGCGCTTTGAATTATTTAAGCGCAAGAACAAACTCTTTTATACCCAGAAGCGACTTCTTCCAGACAGTGTGTATACAAATTACTTTAATAGAACAAAGAAGAACTAGAATTTTCGAATATAACCAAGGATGATGTCCAATTGATTTCCTTTCTCTTTTGGCCTGAATTCTTGGTTATAATAGGTGCCCGAAATTGAAAATAGGTTACTTTGTTTCACCGAGAAGTTATACTCGGCACCTACTTTGAATGTCTTTAATTTATAGGAAGCGTTGTCCAATAGATTATTTCGGTTTTCTTCGGGGCTCAGACCCGTTCCGGCACTAAATCCGAAGTAATCGTTTGCTCCTTTTGTATAATAGCGGACTGTTCCGGTATAGGATTGGGAAATATTCTTTTCGCCCGGTGTAAGATAAGTCCTCAGATTGAACCAAAAGTTTTGGTAATATTTTCCGACTGAAGCCGTGTACATCCAGATGTTGTCACTAAAATAAAGCTGACGATATCCGATCTCTCCCTCAAAGCTGTTCGGAAGATTGGCATAGAGAGACACGCCAGTTCTATATTTCGCAAAAATCCCCACATTATTGGAGTATCCAGCACCCACGTAGAGGTAAAATATCTTTGAAAGACGAGGATAAGCCTCCATCTCGAATTGTACGCCATTTTCTGCAAATTTATTTGCATAGTTGGTCCTGAAAATAACTGATCCTATGGGGGTTGCCCGCTTATAACTTAAGCCGACAATGTGCCAATTATGATCAAACTGTTTGTCAAAATAGACGAAGTTGTAGGTCAGACCGATTGCGTTTTTAGCCGTATATTCTTCAATACTTTTTGCCAGTGCTCGAGCTTCTGTGTTTTTAGGATTAATTGCCAATAAACTATGAATTGCCTTTTCGGCAGCTTCATAATGATCGTTGCCATAACTAATTTTACCTTTTAACAGAAGTAGATCCTGCGACTGCGGATGTAGGCTAAGCCCTTTGTCTGTAATTGCAATAGCTTTGTCAGTCTGATCATTCCAATATTCCAATGAGGCATATGCTAAAAAGAAATCTTCATCACTTGTATTCTTTTTGTCCAGTTCTGTGAAGATGGTTCTTGCCGAATCAATTTTGTCCGACCAGGTATAAAGCCGTCCGAGAAAGATACTGATATCCGAGTAATCCGGTGCTTGAAGTAGCGCCTGTTTGGATAATTGAATGGCTTGCGGATAATCTTTTGAATCAAAGGCTACCTTTCGCGCTTTTACAAAGAGATCATCAGCAGTGAGTTTCGTCTCTTGCGCAATTGAAAATAAGGGTAATAAAGAGAGGGAGAGTAATGGATAAATTACTTTTTTCATTCTAGATCGTAAAGTTGACATTTAAGCTTGCTAATATATAAACTAAAATTAGCAAATTTTGTTTGTCTGCTTTTGTTTTAAAATAAATTTTTGAGCTCTTTTAAAGCGTTCTATCTCTTTTTGCGGAACGCCTTCCGAAATAATCCTTAGAAGGAGAGTTTCGAAAAACGCCAATGGAATGTGTCAACAACCGTTAACTGGTTGCTGTCTACGGGTAATCCGGTTATTATTTTAAGCACCTGCATGGCCATCATACTGCCGATAATACCAGGTAAAGGACCCAGCACCCCATTTTTATCGCAATTTGGAACCTGTTCCGGATCGGGGGGCGTTGGAAAGATATCCAATAGGTTTTTACTACCCTGATAGTTAAAGACAGCCAGCTGTCCTTCAAAACCATAGATGCTACCGTACACCAAAGGTTTATCGAGTTGTAGGCACGTATGATTAAGCAGGTAGCGTGTTGTAAAGTTATCACAGCAATCGACAATGATATGATAGGGAGCGAGCAATGCTAGCGCGTTGTCTGCATCTATTTTTACCTGAAAGGGCTCAAAATGAATTGTACTATTGTGTTGCCGTATATAGGCTGTGGCACTTTCTGTTTTTGCCTGGTGTATATTATCTTCGGAATGAATGATCTGTCTATTTAGATTGTGGATTTCAACCCTGTCAAAATCAACCAGGCCAAGTTTGCCTATACCAGCTGCGGCTAAATATTGAACGACAGGGCTCCCGAGTCCCCCTGCACCGACGACCAATACCTTGGCATCCATAATCTTCCGTTGTCCGGCAACGCCGATCTCTTCAATAAAAATCTGTCTGCTATAGCGATCAAAAATGTTATTTTTCATGTATTTAACGTACTATAGCGGCATAATTGCTCTCCCAGTCTTTCATCACTGGAGAATAGCCCATCTTTCGGATTTGATTTTTTATTGTTTCCATATCTCTTTCATCACTTACTTCAAATTGTTCCAAAGCTTGCGGATCAACAACATAGCCTCCCGGATTGGTCTTTGAAGCGGCACTCATGGTCGTTACGCCAATAGGTATGATATGATCCCTGAAGGTTTCGTTCTCTCGGGTGGAAATGGAGATTTCTAAATTTTCATTCCACAGGCGGTATGCACAGATCAACTGCAGTAGATCGCGGT
The DNA here is from genome assembly GCF_002377215.1 of Sphingobacterium sp. UBA3519. Taxonomy (NCBI): domain Bacteria; kingdom Pseudomonadati; phylum Bacteroidota; class Sphingobacteriia; order Sphingobacteriales; family Sphingobacteriaceae; genus Sphingobacterium; species Sphingobacterium sp. UBA3519. The sequence goes on along the minus strand of NZ_DFPI01000026.1, from coordinate 223,096 downwards.
CTGCCAAATGAAAATTTGGCTCAACAGAACCTGCGGCTGGTCGCAGGCGTGGAAAGGAAATCGAATAGCGTGTTTGCCAATATCGTTTTTGTAAATAGGCGATGTGTGCCGCGGTGAAAAAGCTGTCCACCCGCCAGTCCTCCAGCCCAAGTAATACGCCCAGTCCGATTTTATGGATTCCCGCCCGGCCTATACGGTCAGGCGTATCCAAACGATAGTCAAAATTGGACTTTTTTCCTTTCGGATGATATTGTTTGTAAACTTCGCGATGGTAGGTTTCCTGATAGACCAATATTGCATAGACTCCGGCTGCCTGCAGTAATCGGTACTCGGATTCTTCCAATGGCTGTACTTCAATGGATATCTGTGAAAAATGAGGTTTTAAAAGCCGAATAGCATTTAGGAAATAAGTGATCTCGACAGTTTTGTTGGCTTCTCCGCTGACCAGTAAGATATGATTGATTCCCATGGCTTTAAGCGCCATTGCTTCCAGTAATAGTTCGGTGTTGCTCAGCGTTTTGCGTTTGATTTTATTGTCCATGCTAAAACCGCAATATGTACAGATGTTTTGGCACTCATTGCTCAGGTAAAGCGGGGCATAGAGCTGTATGGTTTTACCGAAACGACGTTGCGTGATTTGTTGGGTTTTTTGTGCCATTTGCTCCAGATATGGTGCTGCAGCCGGTGAGATGAGCGCTCTAAAGTCAGAGAGCGTTAAATGGTCTTTTTCTAACGCATGTTGTACATCCTGATCCGTAGCGTCATAAATCTGTGCATGGACCTCATCCCAGGAGTATTCATCGCGTATCATTTTGAAATCTGTCATAGTGAATTATCAGTCAAATAAAAATGAAGTTAGGGGGCTCGAAGCGATTGCGTGGGAGCCTATCTTTCCCAATCCGGCCTCATAAGCTTTCCGTCCAGCGATAACGGCCTCTCTGAAAGCTTCGGCCATACGTATCGGATTATTAGAGACTGCAATTGCCGTATTGACAAGCACCGCATCAGCTCCGATTTCCATGGCTTTAGCGGCATCGGAAGGCGCTCCGATTCCAGCGTCTACGACCACTGGGACATTACTTTCCTCAATAATAATTTCGAGAAAGTCCAAGGTACGCAGCCCTTTATTGCTTCCAATAGGGGCACCTAAAGGCATAACGACAGCTGTGCCTGCATTTTCTAAACGTTTACAAAGTACCGGGTCTGCGTGAATATAGGGCATGACGACGAAACCCAATTTAGCAAGTGATTCGGTTGCGCGTAAGGTTTCAATAGGATCGGGCAGCAGATAACGTGGGTCGGGATGAATTTCCAATTTCACCCAGTTTGTTTCCAGTGCTTCGCGAGCAAGTTGAGCCGCAAGTACTGCTTCTTCAGCTGTTCGTGCTCCCGAAGTATTGGGAAGCAAATGGATTGCCGCCAGATCGAGCGCGCTGATGAGGCTGTCGTCTGAGCCGGTCTGGTCGATTCGTTTGAGGGCGACGGTGACCAATTGGGAAGCCGAAGCCACAATGGCAGCGCTCATTTCCGTGAGATAACCGAATTTGCCCGTACCGAGAAATAATCTGGATTCAAATACGCGATCGGCTATATGTAGGTTGCTCATAGTAAAATTTTATTGATGGATGAAACAATGTTTGGAGTCTTGGTTACGATTCCCGAGAGTGCTACACCGTAGACGCCAATTTCTAATAGATGTTGGATATCTTCAAGTTGGCTTATACCGCCAATTGCGAATATTGGAATAGGGGTTAGGCCTTCTCGGTGGACTTGTTGGATGATGTTTTCATATCCTGCAATCCCCAGTAGGGGACTTAGTTTTTGTTTTGTCGTGGTATAGTTGAATGGCCCGAGCCCGATATAGTCACAATGTTCACTTATTCTTTGCTTTACATTGGCAAAGCTATTGGCTGTACCGCCGATTATTTTTCCTGCACCCAATAGGTGCCGGGCAGCTGCTACACTGCAGTCGTCCAGTCCCAAGTGCACCCCATCAGCGTCTACAGCTGCTGCAAGCGAAGGATGGTCATTGATGATACAGCTGGCACCAAATTCGGAACAAGCCTGCCTGATCTCTTCGGCGAGCGCATAAAGATCTTTTTCCTCGGCTTCCTTCCATCGGATCTGTATCCATTTGGCCCCAGCGTCCAGCGCTTTCAGCATGTTGTTTTTTTGTTCCCTTATAGTTTTACCTTGTGAGATATATTGGAGTCTTTCCATAGTTTTTGTTTGCATGCAATAAAATTTTGAATAGGATCCCGATGTTTCCATAAAGTGCCATATAAGGCAATTCCATCTGCACCTTGCTGCATCGGAATAAGACAGTTGTTTTGGTTTATCCCTCCAAGACCGATGAGACGAACAGCAAAGTTGGCGCGTGACGGTAGTTGACCTAGTCTTGCATTATGCGTTCCATACCCCACTTTTGAGATGCTCGGAAATAATGGACTGAAAAAAGCATAGGCCCAACGTTCATCAAGGCTATTGAATTGATCAATATCATGCACAGATGTTGAACAGATTGTTGTAGGCCCCAGTTGATTTGCAGATTCATGCAGTCTACTTTTATCGTTCAGGTGGATTCGTGCAATCCCAAGCTCAGCCGATAGATGCGCATGTGAGTGTAGAACCAATCTGTCGCGGTATATAGGAGCTATAGTTTCTATATATCGCGACATTTGTAAGTCTGTAAAATGATACTTACGCAAATGCAGAATATCAAGACCTTCTTTAAACAACGCTGCTATAATCGCCTGTTCAGAACGGATTGTTTCTGCTGCTGTCAATGCAATAATCATGAATAGATCTCTTTTCCTTGTGCGATGAATTCCTGTGATTTTTCCAGCATCCCCTGGGCGGCACTATCCCTGATTTCCTGCGTTATTTTCATCGAGCAAAATTTGGGACCGCACATGGAGCAGAAGTGCGCAACTTTAGCCGCATCTGCCGGCAATGTTTCGTCATGATATTCCCGTGCGGTATCTGGATCAAGGGAAAGGTTGAATTGATCTTCCCATCTGAATTCGAATCTGGCTTTACTCAAGGCGTTATCACGATATTGTGCACCAGGGTGTCCTTTGGCTAAATCGGCCGCATGGGCAGCTAGTTTATAGGTGATTACACCATCTTTGACATCTTTTTTATTTGGTAGACCCAGGTGTTCTTTGGGGGTAACATAGCAAAGCATTGCACAGCCATACCAACCGATCATAGCCGCTCCAATGGCGGATGTGATATGGTCATAGCCTGGAGCAATATCTGTTGTTAAGGGACCTAAGGTATAAAATGGCGCTTCGTCACAACAGGCCAATTGCTTGTCCATATTCTCTTTGATCAATTGCATAGGAACATGTCCTGGCCCTTCGATCATCACCTGAACATCATGTTTCCAGGCGATTTTGGTGAGTTCGCCCAGGGTTTCGAGCTCCGCAAATTGAGCTGCATCGTTTGCATCTGCAATAGCTCCGGGGCGAAGACCGTCGCCAAGTGAAAAAGCCACATCATATTGTTTCATAATTTCGCATATTTCCTCAAAATGGGTATAGAGAAAATTTTCTTTGTGATGAAAAAGACACCATTTGGCCATGATAGAGCCGCCTCTGGAGACAATTCCAGTAACTCGGGATGCCGTGAGATGGATATAACGAAGCAATACGCCGGCGTGTATGGTAAAGTACGAAACACCCTGTTCGGCCTGTTCAATCAAGGTATCTTTGAATATTTCCCAGGTAAGATCCTCGGCCACCCCCTTTACTTTTTCGAGCGCCTGATAGATCGGTACTGTACCGATTGGGACTGGCGAGTTACGGATAATCCATTCGCGGGTTTCGTGAATATTTTTGCCAGTGGATAGATCCATGATGGTATCAGCCCCCCAACGACAGGCCCATACCGCTTTCTCAACTTCTTCCTCTATGCTTGAACTTACGGCGCTATTGCCAATATTGGCATTGATTTTAACAAGAAAGTTGCGTCCGATAATCATGGGTTCACTTTCAGGGTGATTAATATTATTGGGTATGATCGCTCTTCCGGCGGCGATTTCTTCACGGACAAATTCTGGTGTAATAGCTTTATCATGTGTTCTCGCACCAAAGTTTTGCCCCCGATGCTGATGATCCATCCCAGGGGTACTAGCTTCCAACTGCTCAATACGTTGGTTTTCCCGGATAGCAACATACTCCATTTCCGGGGTAATGATGCCTTGCTTTGCATAATGTAATTGGGTGACATTCTTGCCGGCAGAGGCTACTTTCGGTTTGTGGCTATAGGCAAATCGGAGTTCGTCCAACGTTGGATCAGAAAGTCGTTTTTGTCCATATTCAGAGCTGATGCCAGCCAACTGTATGACATCCTGACGATCCAAGATCCACTGCTCGCGAAGGCGAGGGAGTCCTTTGCGGATATCGATATGGATAGTGTCATCTGTATAAGGCCCAGAAGTATCATAGATTGTTACCGGCGGATTAATTTCGATCTGTCCATTCGTTAATTTGGTTGGGCTCAAGGAGATTTGACGCATAGCGACTTGAATAGGAAATAGTTTTCCGGCTACAAAAATTTTCTTTGCATTTGGAAAGGGGGATTGCGTAATTGTTTCAGCTGTCATTTTTTCTGTATTGTGGTGAATTACTCGGTTGATTTTTTTTGAAAGGCTAGCCGCCTTGAGATGCAGTGATTAAGATAATCTGATCATAAGGTTTAAGTGTTGTCGTACCCCAGTCCTTTTTGGGGATGACTTGGTTGTTGATGGCTACAGCCACGCCCTGGGTTTTGCCAGATAATTCCAAAAGTAACAAGCCTTCTAGTGAAGTAAGTGCGGGATCGAAAAATCGAATTTGATGGTTTATTGTAAGTTCCATTCCTTAATTTTTTTTGGTAAAACTTTAGGAATGGCTACACAAAGGCGCAGCAATGCACCTTGTAGACAGCTCACTTTTCCCTACGCCAGTATGATCCGGATCAGGTTCTAAGGGTAAAATCTCAGCCTGCATGAGCAGACACCCCTAAAGTTGCGACTAATATAAGGTTATTTTTATGAAAGTTGCAAGAATTTATTTTGCTGCCTGAGGTATATCGTGCAGGAAAGTACAGGTCACCATGTGGAAAATATTTGATATATTAGATTTTTAAATCAGCTAAAACAATTTAACAATCACCAAGAATAGTATCTTTTCATGCGTAGGATTTTATTGACAATACTGTTGTGTATAACGAACAGCACTTATGCCCAACCTAAAAGCAACTGCATCGCGGTACAGTTGACATGCGAACATCTGGTCAATCCATTGGGTATCGATGCAACCCAGCCGAGACTTAGCTGGCGACTTGAGGACCAACGTAATGGTGCGGTACAACAGGCTTATCAGATCCTTTTAGGGCAAGATTCGCTGGCACTACTGAAGGAGACGAAAAATAGCTGGGATAGTGGCAAACAGCTCAGCTCGTCCATGTTAGTGACCTATAACGGCGCACAGTTAAAGCCACAGACCACGTATTTCTGGAAGGTTAAAGTATGGGATAAGGATGGTATATCAACAAGTTCTAAAATAGCATCGTTCGAAACTGGAATGATGGGAATGGACCTTTGGAAGGGAAAATGGATTAGCGACAATAAGGATATTCATGCGCGAGAAACGCCTTATTTTAGGACAGAATTTAAGATAAATAAGCCGATAAAGTCTGCACGCGCGTATATTGCCACAGCAGGGCTATATGAACTTTCCATGAATGGTCAACGCGTAGGAGACCATCGCCTGGATCCAATGTATACTCGATTCGACCGGCGTACATTATATGTCGTGACGGACGTAACCCAGCAGCTCCAACAAGGAGAGAACGCTATTGGCGTTGTTTTGGGGAATGGCTGGTATAATCACCAACCACTGGCGGTTTGGAACTTTGATAAAGCACCGTGGCGGGCCCGACCAACATTCTGTTTAGAGCTGAAAATCGTCTATACAGATGGTACAGTAGAAACTATTGTTTCAGATAAGCAGTGGAAAACAGCTTCGGGACCAATTACTTATAATAATATTTACACTGGTGAGCATTATGATGCAAGACTGGAAATACCCAACTGGGACAAACCTAAATATGATGATTCAACTTGGCAGGCTGTTCAGTATAGAAATGCGCCATCTGCACATATCGTTTCCCAACAGATGGTACCGATTCGGCTCGTGAAGTCCTATAAGCCCAAATCAGTGACAAAGATAGACCAACGTACTTATGTTTTCGATATGGGCCAAAATATGGCTGGGATTACAAAAGTTAAAGTCAAAGGAGCTGCAGGGACTATGCTACGTATCAAGCACGGTGAACGATTGTCGGCAGATGGGCGTCTTGACCTGTCCAATATTGATGTTTATTATCGGGGCGATAAGGAAAAGGAGCCCTTTCAAACGGACATTCTTACCTTAAGCGGTCGTAATGATGAGTTTATGGCAAAGTTCGGTTACAAAGGATTTCGTTACGTCGAAATTAGTAGTAGTGCGGCAATTGCATTGGATAGTTCGGCTGTGACCGCTTATTTTATGCATAGTGATGTGCCCGCCATTGGACAGCTCAAGACGTCATCAGCGTTGGTCAACAAACTATGGGAAGCGACCAACAATGCCTACTTGTCCAATTTGATGGGCTATCCGACAGACTGTCCGCAGCGCGAAAAGAACGGTTGGACAGGGGATGGGCACCTTGCGATTGAAACAGCTTTGTACAATTTTGACGGGATAACAGTTTATGAAAAATGGATGGCGGATCATCGTGATGAGCAACAGGAGAACGGTGTCTTACCCGATATTATTCCAACTGGGGGATGGGGTTATGGTACAGCGAATGGTTTGGATTGGACAAGTACCATTGCCATTATTCCCTGGCAGATCTATCAGTTTTATGGAGACCCACGTGCATTAGAAGAATGCTATCTTAATATCAAACGCTATGTGGATTATGTCGACGGAATCAGCCCATCTGGGTTGACAACTTTTGGGCGTGGAGACTGGGTGCCAGTGAAGTCACAGTCGAATCTGGAGTTGACCTCCTCGGTTTATTTTTATGTGGATGCGACCATCTTGGCTGCTACGGCTAAATTGTTTGGATACACAGCAGATCAACAAAAATATGAACTGCTGAGCAGAAAAATTAAGACGGCCATCAACGCTAAATTTTTAGATGCTTCCAAGGGTATTTATAGCAATGGAACACAGACTGAACTGAGTGTTCCACTCTATTGGGGTGTGGTACCTGACGAAATGAAAGCCCGGGTTGCAGCCAACCTGAATAAGAAAGTGGAAGAGGCCAACTTTCACTTAGATGTAGGAGTATTGGGTGCAAAAGCATTATTGAATGCGTTAAAAGATAACGGTTATGCAACGACAGCCTATAAGGTTGCGGTACAAGATACTTATCCGTCTTGGGGATGGTGGATTGTAAATGGCGCAACAACATTGTTGGAGAACTGGGATTTAAAAGCAACCCGTGATATTTCAGACAACCACATGATGTTTGGCGAAATCGGTGGTTGGTTTTTTAAATCTATCGGCGGAATTCTGCCAGATCCTAAACAACCTGGATTTAAACATGTGCTCTTAAAACCCATCTTCCCCCAGGAACTGAAAGAATCTTCTATTTCTTATGATTCACCCTACGGTAAAATTGTTTCCGAATGGAAGTTAAAGGATAAAAAGATTGTTTATGATATCCAAATACCCGCAAATGCCACGGCGACATTTTATCCGCCGGATAATGTTAGCATTAGCAGTAGCGATGCCGTCCAATTGGAGGCTGGTAAACATAGGCTGGAGCTGGAACTCAAGTAATCATAGGCTCCGATCTGTTGTTTTATTGCCCCGACCGTTGGTATTATGCTCTTATCATGTTATGTATTAGAGTGCTTTTGTAAGTTTACCGAGCTGTTTTAATTTTAAAGCGAGTTCATTGCTCCAGGGTAAACCAATACAGAGACGCATGCAATGGTGAAATTGATCCTGTAAGGTGAAAATCCGCCCCGGTGAAATGCTGATCTGTAGTTTAAGCGCATAGTTATATAGCTTGCCTGTATCGATGTGTTTTGGAAACTCGACCCATAGGGCAAGTCCACCCTGTGGACGGCTAATTTTAGTGCCTTCCGGAAAATGGGCCGAAATGATAGCAGCGTAGCGCTGGTAGTTTTCCGTTAATGATCTACGAAGTTTACGCAGGTGGTTTTCATACTTTCCGGTTAATAGAAAATTTCCAACCGCCTCATTGATGATCGCCGTAGATGACAGGGAATGGATCAGTTTTAGTTTGATAATCTGTTCTTTGTATTTTCCAGGAGCAACCCATCCGACACGGAAGCCTGGAGCCAACGTCTTTGAAACGGATCCACACCAGAGGACATTGCCATCCCGGTCAAAAGATTTGCAACATTTGGGGCGTTGCGTGCCAAAATGGAGGTCGCTGTAGGTGTCATCTTCGATTAGCGGAATTTGGTGTTTTGACAGCAATGCCACAATTTCCCGCTTATGCTCATCCGGCATGCAATAACCCAAAGGGGTGTTAAAATTGGGGACCAGTAAACAGACTTTAATTTGGGGCAACAGATTTTTGAGGGCTTCAATGTCTATTCCTATGATGGGGTCCGTAGCTATTTCCAGCACCTTAAGCCCTAGACTGACGGCAAGTTGGAGGATACCCGGATAGCAGGGGCTTTCCAGAGCCAGTGTATCTCCAGGTTTGGTTAAGGCCATCAGACACAAAACTAAAGCATTCATACAGCCGTTGGTGGTAACGACATCATCTTCATTTAGATTTCCACCCCAGGCCAATGAACGTACGGCCACCATACGACGTAATTTTATATTGCCTTGCAAGGGTTCATATGCTGTGCCACCATCGCTGAGCTCCCGTGTAGCGAGGACGATTTCTTTTTTTAATTTTGCGGTAGGTAGGAGACTTCCGGAAGGAACACCGATTGAAAATAAGGTTAAGTCGCGACGTCCCATGGTTGAATACACCTTATTCATCAATTGATCCGGTTCTCTGTTGTTGGCGATTGGAATAGGTTGACTGGCTGCCGCCAACGGAAGTTGCAAATAGTTTGGAGGACTAACAAAGTAGCCGGATTGGGGCTTGGACTGTATAAGAGAACGTTCTTCCAACGCTAGAAATGCCCTTTTTGCGGTATTTATACTGATACCGTGTTCAGCGCTTAGCTTCCTCACCGAAGGTAGTTTTTCGCCAGCTTTTAAGACGCCTGATTTAATCTTATTGGCAATATTGTCTGCTATTTCATTATACAAATAATCTTTTTTCATCAAATTAGGATTAGTGTTCGTCTTTAAAGGTAACTGTGTCCATTGAATTATCAAAAACTGTGACTGTGCTTAATTCTTGTAATGGACGAACTTTGTGTAAAAGATTGATACATGGCGCAATTAAGTATAAGTAAATTACAGGAAAATACAACAAGCGGTTGGTTAAATGGTTTTATTGGTGTGGTATTATTTAGTGGTTCGTTGCCGGCAACACGCATGGCGGTTTTAGCTTTTGACCCTGTATTTGTTACCTTAGCAAGGGCTTCCATTGCAGGCATATTGGCACTGATAACATTGATGGTTTTTAAGGAAAAACGTCCAGAAAGAAAGCAATTGGGGTCGCTATGCATCGTGGCAATAGGATGTGTCGTTGGATTTCCCTTACTGAGCGCTTTGGCTCTGCAGCACATCACGTCCGCGCATTCCATCGTTTTTATCGGTATTTTGCCCGTATCGACAGCCGTATTTGGTATTATACGCGGTGGCGAGCGTCCGAAGCCAATCTTTTGGCTGTTCTCTGCTCTAGGGAGTCTACTGGTGATCGGCTATGCGCTGGCACAAGGACTAACAGCCTCACCTTTAGGCGACGTTTTAATGATTTTATCGGTCATTCTCTGTGGTTTGGGCTATGCTGAAGGTGCAAAATTGACCAAGACGCTAGGGGGCTGGCAGGTCATTTCCTGGGCCTTGGTTTTGTCGCTGCCGTTGATGTTGCCACTTACCTTTGTCTACCTTCCATCGTCTTTTGACACTGTGCCTATCGGGGCCTGGGCCAGTTTAGCCTATGTGTCGATGTTCAGTATGTTTATTGGCTTTGTTTTTTGGTATAAAGGACTCGCCCAAGGTGGCACGGCGACCATCGGACAATTACAGTTACTCCAGCCTTTTTTCGGTCTGGCTTTAGCCGCCGGGCTTCTTCATGAACAAGTCGGTGTTGGCATGCTGGCCGTAACAGTTGCTGTTATTCTTTGTGTCGTTGGAACGAAGAGATTTGCCCGATAAATGCATTAGAAAAAAGAGAACTGGATTATAGCCTCTCTCGTAAAACGATAAATTTATTAACTTTAACTTTTAGGGTGTCATTCGAGGCGTATTTGATCGAATGATGTGTATTTATCTTGTATTGGCAAAGAAAACAGCGTATGATTTTACCGTTTGAACCTTATAATCCGATATGGAAAGCGAATTTTGACAGTATTCAACATGAACTTTTTACGTTGTTGAAACCAATAAGGTCGAGGGTTGATCACATAGGCAGTACGGCCGTTGAGGGATTGTCTGCCAAACCAATCATTGATATATTGATCGGTTTAGAGGAAGAAAACGATCTTGATCGTATTCCGCTCCAGTTGCGGGACAATTGCTATGTATATTATGAAAAATACAATGAGGATATGCCTTACAGACGTTTTTTTATCGCCCTGATTGATCGTCCTGAAGTATTAGGATTACCAGAGCAAATCGCACCTGGCGATGAAATTCCAGCACGATTGCATGACCATTCGTTACGAGTAGCACATATCCATAGCATACCCTTGCAATCAAAACACTGGTTGCGCCATATAGCCTTTCGCGATTACCTGCGTGCGCACGACAATGTAAGAGATCGCTATCAGGCACTCAAAGAAAAATTGGTACTGCAGCAATGGAAAGATGGTAACGATTATAATGATGCGAAAGATGAATTTTTGAAAGAGCATGAAGCAAAAGCTGTGGAGTGGTACAATAAAGGTTGCGGAACAATAGAATGGTATTACAATGAGAACCTTGGACAAAGCAGCGTGGATGGATCGGATTAAATTGGTAAGAAATTAAGGTTATACTAGCTAAATTTAGGTATGAATACATTATTGGAAGAATTTGAGCATATTATTCAGAAGTTTTCTTCGCAAATTTTGGAAATAAATGATGACGATTTTAATCGCAAATTAGAACCAGATAAATGGAGCAAAAAAGAGATTCTGGGTCATCTAGTCGATAGCGCTTTTGTTAATTACCAACGGTTTATAAGAGCTCAATTTGAAGAAAATCCAAAAGTATACTATGATCAGGTAGCCTATTGTGCATCTGCAGGTTACCAACATGCTGAGACCGAGAAATTATGCAATCTATGGCGATCGGTAAACGAACAATTGTTGTTTTTGTTTAAGCAGGTAATTGCGAACAAATTGATTCAAAGGACTTGTAATGACCATAGCCTCGAATTTTTAATGCTTGACTATGTGGTGCATTTGAAGCATCACAGAAATCAGATTTTGTCCGAATAAAAAAATTTAGGAAAGGATAGCATGAGAGCTCTTTGTTCAGGCATCAGTAAATTTAATAGTCCATAAAAAATAAGGGATGGAGATACGGAAATTGAAAGCGGGAGATAGTGCTGACTTATTAAAGGCAATTAATGGAGCTTTTGCCGACTATATTGTACCATTTCAGTTAGACGCATTGCAATTGGAGTCGAAGATCAGAGGCGAGGATATTTTAATGGACTTGTCAGTTGGTGTTTTTGACGGAATACAACTGGTAGCTTTTATTATGCATGGCATGCGAGAAATTGAGGGTAGTAAAGTGATCTACAATGCTGGTACAGGTGTTTTGCCCGCCTATCGGAACAGCGGATTAGTCGGTGAAATGTACAGATTTATGCAGCCATCCTTCAGAGAGTATCGCGTGAAAAAATTACTATTGGAAGTGATAGAAAGTAATCGACGTGCTATTCGGATATATATAAAAAAATGGTTTTGTTAAAGGCCGTAGATTACTGTGCTTTGGAGGAGAACTTCATGTAAAGATGGGTGCTTTATCTGGCAGAACACAGCCTATCCGTATACAGTCTATCCATGACTTTTCTTGGGATATTTTGCAGTCTTTTTGGGATGTTGAACCCAGCTGGCAAAATAGAAGTGAGCGTAGTGAATTAATTCAGCTTAAAGGGTTGGGGGCATTTATTGGCTCCGATTTGGTGGGATATATCTTGTTCAATTCGTCCAATAGACGGATCTACCAAATTGCGGTAGCACAGCAGCATAGGCGGAAAGGTATTGCAACACAGCTTTTATCCGAGCTGAAAGTGTTTGTGTCCAGCGCAAAGGTACAAATTACTAACGTTGATGAAAAAGCCAAAAACTTGCAACTATTTCTACAAAGACAAGGCCTGGTCAACACAATCAACCAGATTGAAATGGTCAAGATGATTTTCTGATAATATCAATTAAAAATTAAAGTATTTCATTTACGATCAATAATTGTGAAAACAAATGTTGTTGTAAAAGTGTTGTTTAACAAAAGGTTAGATAGGATGTGCTATTAAACTGTCCATTATAATTCTATTTACTGGTGTAATTTTACCATCCCTCGGAAAAGACGCTCTTCAACAATTTAAACGACACTAATTTTTAAAACATATGAAATCGAAGTCATTTTTAATCGCAATTGTCTCAAGCTTATTGTTGTTGGCTTGTAGCACTTCAACAAGGATAACAGATATCTATAAAAATAGAGACCTTACTCCCAAACAATATCAAACAATATTCATTATTGCAATGACAAACCACGCTAAAGCAAAGGAGGTCATTGAATCCAATTTGGCAGAAGAAGCTTCCATGCATGGCTACAAGGCTATTAAAAGCAGCGACGTTTTTAAACGGACGTTTACCAAAGATGAAAGTCAAAACAAAGATTTAGTGATGAAAGCAGTACACAGTTTGAATGCAGATGCCATTTTCACTGTTACCCTGATCGACAAAGCCAGCGAGACCCGATATGTACCGGGAAATGGGCCTTATATGCCTTATCCGAGATTTGGTTGGTATGGTAATTTTTGGAGCTATTACTCCCATTGGTACCCAATTGCATACGATCCTGGTTATTACACGACGGATAAAATGTACTATCTGGAAAGCAATCTATATGATGTTAGCTCCGAACAACTGCTTTGGAGTGTACAGTCTGAAACGATCAACCCTTCCAGCTTAGCAGATTTTTCTAAAAGTTATACAAAGGCGCTCGTAAAAGCATTGGAAAAGGATATTGCTGCTAAATAGCCATTGATAAAAAGTATGCTTTAAAAGCTAGCTTCAATTTAAATAATGTATTTGTGTAAAAATATTCTTTATAACACCGATTCAGTACCTCGTAAAGGCGTTTTATGGTGTAATAAACTAAATTGCATTAATATTGTTATATTGGCAAGCAATAAAGTTAGCTCAAATCAGATGAGGTACAAATTATATAGAGAACAGCAATTGACCTGCGATATGGATACCGCATGGGCATTTTTTTCGTCACCCATGAATCTTTCAGAAATTACTCCAAAAGATATGGGTTTTGTAGTCACCTCAGACTGTGATCAACAAGAAATTTTTGAAGGAATGATCATCGATTATTTGGTATCTCCGATTCTTCGGTTTCCGCTGAAGTGGAAGACCAAAATAACGCAGGTGGAAAAGAATAAAAGTTTTACTGATTTCCAACTAAAGGGACCTTATGCCTATTGGAATCATTTTCATGAATTTATTCCAAACGAAAATGGGGTACTCATGAAAGACAGGGTTGACTATGAATTGCCTTTGGGGATTCTAGGCACAATTGCGCATGGAATTTTTGTTAAAAGGAAGTTGGAGCGAATCTTCGATTACCGTCATCAGGTTTTAGAAAAATTATTTAATCAAACTCAGAATTAGTGGTAACGAATCTATTGCAGTTCACGTGACCGAAAAGAAAGAAGTAGTCTACAATGAAGAAATTTTATCAAATAAGCAATGGAGTTGCTTTGGTCATCACTGTGATCATTAATTACCTATCCAATACGGGGATTTTTAATGGGGAGACCATGGCAACAATTTCTGCTAAATATCAAAATCTATTTACACCTGCGGGATATGCCTTTTCCATATGGGGTCTCATTTATTTGGGGTTGTTTGGATTTGTAATTTATTTTGGTCCTTTTGTCAGACAGACAAATGAAAAAGATAAAGTAGTTTTAAAAGTCGGATGGTGGTTCTTGATTTCTTGTCTAGCAAATAGTTTATGGGTCATTACCTGGTTGTATGACTATACCTTTTTAACTATTTTATTGATGGTCTTACTTTTTGTGTCGCTATTAAAGATAATTTACTATACACAAACTATTGCGTTTCATGCTGCACGCAGCAAGCGTATATTTCTTAAGATCCCTTTTCAACTTTATGCAGGGTGGATTTCTGTCGCTTTGATTGCCAATATTGCAGCCTATCTGACGAAGATAGGCTGGGGAGGTTTTGGATTATCAGCTACCATGTGGGCTATTATCATGTTTTCAATTGCATTAATTCTTCACTTATTGATGATCTGGCAACGTCATTTGCCGGTATTTGGACTTGTCGCCGTATGGGCTTTAATAGCCATTGCAGCTGCTAATAAATTAATTAATAGCACTGTATATGCAGCGGCTATAATGGCAGCCATTATTGTTTTGCTAAATGTAATTGTGTACTTTATTCAATATCGTAAGCGACAGCCTTTCTAGTCCTTGCCTAATAAAGTGCATGATTCTGTTGGCAATCGAATTTTAAGCTTTCCATAGTAATGCAGCGAAACCAACTATTATTTTATTGCTGATTTTGCAATCAATAGCTTTTGAAATTCTTTTCCGATAAATGGATTGATGACGTGCTGAAATCCTTTTTGCAATGTAAAGACAGTGATAGTCGCATCAGACTCCGGCGAATAGATCACATCTGTTCCCCACCAACCCCCATGATAGTAGGCGTTGAATCCCATGTCAAAATGATAAATTCCCAAACAATATTTAGATTTATCCGACGAAAGAACATAGGTATGCATCGCTTCTAGAAGCTTTTTATCCTGAATGATTTTCCCGTTAAATAGATATTGGAAAAACAGGGAAGTCTCTTTGGCTGTTGCTGCGATTCCGCCGCCTCCGTACAGATCCCAGGAAGGATCAATAGCATAAGAGTCCCAGTTGTATTTGTTAGCGTATTGATGGGCGAGTGGCAAGGTGCTTTCAGGATAATGCTCTAAGTTTATAAACCATGTCTTTGTAAGATTTAATTCTTTGTATTTCAGTAAATTTCGAATAGCTGTATAAAATGGCAGATGCGTTTTTTGCTCAATAATCTCGGTGAGGAGCAAATAATTAATATCAGCGTAACTAAACTTTTCCCCGACAGGCTGTGGGCTCCCGATATCGATGGATCTTCTGATCTGCTCGTCTTTTTTCCATTTATATTTAGGATGCTGATTGACGAATTCAAAATAAGCTTCATCTACATAATCTTGAATTCCCGAAGTATGTGACAGCAAGTTCTTTATAGTGATTCCCGCTAGATTATAGCCATCGCTTTCAAATAGGTGACGTGTTTTTTTTGATAATAAATTGGCAATCGGTTGATCAATAGAAAATTCACCTTTTTCTACCAATCTTAGCATTGCTGCAGCAACATAAGGTTTTGTGTTGCTAGCAATCAAAACAGGCTGTTGGTCTTCCAGCGCTTGGTTCGTGCTGGTATCTGCTACTCCTCTTGCATAACTCCAGGAAATATTGTATTTCGGCGCTTCTACATGAACAATAATCCCGATTGCATCTTTATTTTTATCATAAATAGAATCTACTTTATGCTTAAAAACTGGCTGTAATTGAGCCCATCCGATTAATGGAATAAACATGGTATTTAACAACACGATTTTTTTCATATATTCTTTTCTAAACGTGTATCTCAGATCCAGAAACTGTCTGAGCATTGCTAAGTATATTTCTTTACTACTTCACTAACAGACGCCACTGCACCTGCAAAAGCATTGATCCTACAGCAGGGGTAACGGATTTTGCTTCCTGTTGCGCTTGTGAAAATAAGAATTAAAATAATAATCTTGATGGTGAAAAATGTAAAATAGCACATCAGTTTTATTTCTTGTCGTATGCAAAGTCTTTTCAATATATAAAATGTTAGATTTATGGTGTAAAAGAAGCTTATCGTAAGGATATGAGAAAAGTAATTGCAGCATTCAATATGACCCTTGACGGGTTTTGTGATCATACAGCAGGCATTCCCGATGAGGAAATACATCTTCATTATACGCATCTATTAAATAACGCTGATGTCATTTTGTATGGTAGGATTGCTTATCAGCTTATGGAATATTGGCGGCCTTTTGTGAAAAGTCCCTCAGGTGAAAAATCAATGGATGACTTTGCATTGGCTATCGATAAAATTCCAAAAGTTGTTTTTTCAAATAGCCTGAAAAATATAGACTGGGCAAGTGCAAAATTGGCCGATGGTATACTTAAAGATGAATTATTGAAATTGAAACAGCAATCCGGTAGGGATATTTTGGTTGGGAGTCGAAGTTTAATTGTACAGTTGTTGAATCTCAATTTGATCGACGAATTTCAACTGTGCATTTATCCTGTTGTTGTAGGACAGGGGCTTTCACTTTTTGAAAATATAATCGATAGAAAAGTTTTTAAATTATTAAAAACAAAGCCTTTTTCTGGCGGATCAGTCCTCTTGTACTATCAATACAGTCCAACACCTACTTCCCTATAAACTATTCCATCGGGAAATATCGGCAACACAGCGGGAAATCCAGATACCTGCAGCTCCTCTGATGAAATTTACATTTGTAATGTAATTTAAAAAGAATTCATTATGAAATATAAACATTCAATTTTGTGGGCTATAGCAGCACTCCCCTCGCTAATTACCGCTTGCAAAAGAAATGATGCTATGCCATCGATGTCGGAGACGACCATCACGATAGAAAATGTATTGGATTCGAAACCATTGGTCGAGTCTGGTCGTTTTAAAAACAATGGTGCTTCGCCAGTGATTATGCCTGGTGAAGCAATTTCAATTAAGTTTTCTGCAGCCGAGGGACAAGCGCTTAGCTTTGCAACGATGTATGGTTGGTCGAATGATTTGTTTTTTGCTCCAGAAAATCCTGGCATAAAGCTGTATCAGGACAATGGAACTCCGGTTGAGGGCGATGTTTCGGTACAGATCAAATTATGGGATAATGGTACTCGTATCAATCAGAAACCAGGCGCAGCTGTAATGCACCCGGGAACCACAGAAACTGCTCCAAAAGCTATTAGCGAAGGAAATGGAACCGATGCACAGGGCAATACTTATGCTGCAGCTTCTACTTTAATGAAGGCAACACTTCATTATGAAGGGAATTCCAATTTTACACTTATAATCACGAATACCTCTGGCGATACGAGCAATCCGACTCCCTTCAGTCCCGGAGTTTGGGCGATTTCATATATCGCAGGAGGCAAGCTGATAAATTCTAATCCATTATTTGAGGCAGGAAAACCAAGTGCAAATGGCATGACAAATATTGCGGAAATGGGAGACAATAGCGTTTTAGGAAATTATATCAATACACAAACAGGTATTTTTACACCATTATCTCCGGTTTTGGTAGTGTTGTATAAAGGCATCGAAAACCCGATATATAAAACCGGTGAAAATGACCGTGGAAAAGGACTGAAAGATTTAGCGCAAAAAGGTGATGCATCAGGCCTGGCGACTTATCTTAAAACACTCGCAGGTGTAAAAGCTGTTTATATCCTTCCGGCGGCTAGCTCAACTGTATTACTTCCTAAAATCGGAGCGCAGGCGGGAAGTAGCGTTTCGCAGCAGTTAAGTGTAGCAAGTGGAGACCGAATTGCCATTGCAAGCATGTATGGGCTTTCCAACGATTGGTTCTTCGCCACAAAAGATAATGGAATTGATGCAACAGTAAAAGGAGATGTATCCTATTCAATCGGATTGTTTGACAATGGGACAGCGATTAATCAGTTTCCCGGAGCCGGCAATGAGCAAGCAGGATTAGGCGGCACTCCTGCGACAGAACGTAAACCTGTTATAGAAGTGCCTAATCCAAATGGGTTCACCACACTGCCATCAATTTCCAGCATGATAAAAGTAACAATCAACTAATTTTTGAGTCCGGTTATACGTACGAAAATCTCATGGATATTATTGTCCTTACTGGAGACAGGACAATCAGCAACCTATTACATGCGGGGCTAAAGTATCGATTGAGTTTCCATGGGGAAAAAGTATAGATTCAGTTTAATAAGTAGTAAATGTGTTGTAAAATGAAAAATTATATAAAAACAAAATTAGCTGCGTTTATTGCGTTGCTGTTATTCACGACGTGCATCGCAGGCATAGCCAATGCGCAAGAGCCTTCTCGCATGAGTAAAGCTGACGGCGTGATACATAAAATCGAAATGAAGCAATCCCCTTATCATATTCCGCAAAATCCGGAAGACATCAGCCCGCTATTGTGTGGAGAAAAAATACCGATGGCCGTATTGTTTGACGTTTCCGGTAAACGATTTGATCTCAATAGGGCGATTTCCCAAAAACCGACCATTTTGGTTTTCTACCGCGGTGGCTGGTGTCCTTATTGTATCAGACAACTTTCGGGCTTACAAGAGGCCTTTTCAGGATTGGAAGAAATGGGGTATCAGTTGATTGCCATAAGCACAGACGAATCTGAAGGACTAATGGAAGCTGCAGCAAAAGAAAAATTAAGCTATACACTTTTATCGGATTCAGATCTTGCGCTGTCGAAACAAATGGGGATTGCATATAAAGCTCCAAAAGACTATTGGGAGATGCTTCCGAAAACAACTGGAGGTAAGGACAGCGAGTTATTGCTCCCAGTGCCATCAGTTTTTATAGTCGATCAAACGGGAACCATACACTTTGAATTTATCAATCCCGATTTCAAACAGAGATTGTCCTCCAATCTGCTGCTTGCAGCTGCAAGCAGCATTAAAGAAGACCTTTAAATTTCTAGTTTTTGGGTCGTAGACTCTTAAGAAAATGATTAAATTTAAGCGAATTGAAATGCTGTAAGTAAACGACAACATGATTAGGGAGTATAATGATAACGTGACCGCAGCACGGTTTGTGATGCATAGTGACAACAACCAGTTTTCAGGTAGGGGACTTCGTAATGCGGGTTCTCTGCCTATCAACACATTTATCTACAACAAGGGCGGCGAACAGAAAGTGACGATCGATGAGATTAGCTATACGATGCCAGCAAGGTGTATACTTCCTTTGGTTTCCAATCAGCATTTTGTATTTGAGCAGCCCGATGCGCTGACTGCCTGGCAGTTTAATAGGGAGTTCTATTGTATCGTTGACCACGATGCTGAGGTCGGTTGTGTTGGTTTTCTGTTCTATGGTATTCGACATCCAATGTTCATTGTATTAAATGATACTGCTGTCGAAGAAATGTCTCATCTGGAGAATGTGTTTTCCAATGAGATGATGGTAAAAGATAATTTTCAGGGTGAAATGCTGCGCACCCTTCTTAAGAGAGTTATTATCAATACCACAAGAATTGCAAAGCTCCAAAGTGAAAGCTATCAGCTATTTCCAGACGAAAAAATGGATATTGTGAGAAAGTTTGCATTGCTACTGGAATGTAACTTTAAAGAGGAACATGAAGTCAGGTTCTATGCCGCTGCACTCAACAAATCACCAAAAACACTGAGCAATGTATTTGGTCTGTTGAAACAGTCAGCGCCATCTGTTCTTATCCGTAACCGAATAATTCTTGAGGCTAAAAGGTACCTCCATTATACCGAGAAGTCAGCGAAGGAAATAGCCTACGAACTTGGTTTTGAAAGTCCTGCCCATTTTAGCCGGTTTTTCAAAAAGTATTCTGGAACAAATGTTTCAGCTTTTAAGAACCTTTGATCATAATTCAAGGCGCGGGTTGCCGTTTAGAGAAAGACTGTATTGTATGGGAATTTGATTTATACCTTTCAATGAATATGCGATTAAGGTTTCCTTATGAAAAATAAGTGAATTTGCTCTTAAAATAAAACGTATGCCATTGGTAAGCTGGCGCTAGAAAATTGAAGCCCAATATAACAAATTATTAATAGTCTGTAAATGAAGTTATTAAAACCATATTTTGTGTTGATAGGGATGATCATTGCATTGATTTTTATGTACATTGCAATTTCGGTTTATCCGGGTGGGACTTACCAGAATGAGTCTGAGCGAGAAATTAAAATTCTATTTCGAAACGTTGCCAAATTATGATGAGCAATAATATGATAAAAAATGAACCACAAAAATCTCCTAGCACTAATTTTCATTGTAGTAAGCCAATTAGCGAATGCACAATTTGCAAAAATCGTTAATAAAGACGGGTATGTTGTTATTTATTGCGGAGATCTCCAAAAGTAGGCGGGATCAAACGTAATAACGTTGTTTTTTAAATATTTGTTATTGCTTTTGTCAAACCCGCTTGGAACTAAAGAAATGTACTGCAGATTGGGGTCGGCAGGCCTATATCTACTTTCAGTGTTAAACAGGCTTTTATTCGTACATTGAATCCAGTATAAATTTTTTGCCATATAATAATCCAGATACCAAAGTTTGCTTACTTTGGACTCTGCGTTTAGCTTGAGCGATTGATTATTTTTTAAATGCTCCCTAACTTCTTCAACGCTCAGTAAATTGTTGTTGTCGTCCATCACAAATGTACCATGGGAAGGATCCATCCACAGCCATTTTTTTAGAGTTTCAGCATATACGCTATTGATCACATGGCAATCAGTATCTTTGTCGTCTTTTGGCATGCATGTAACATAGCGTGACTTAAATCCCATAGCGAGGTACATTTCATTTAACGTCATCGCTTTGTGCCGACAGTTGATACCTTTTCCCGTTGCCTTGTGGTAGTTGTAAAAATCAATTGCGTCAAATTCACATAGCGCCCAATTGCTGCCGTCATATTTAATGCTATTTGCCACGAAAAACATGATATTACGGATTTTGGAAATTTCGTCGCCATTACCAGCTATCGAGTCCAGGTTGAAAAAATTTTTTACTGCTAATAAATTACGATCGCTCGCTACCTCGTAGGTAAATATCGGCAAAGAGTCACTATTTGCTGAAACGTATCCTCCTGATTGCTGCAACAGGGTTAATTTATCGTATTGCTTCAGTTGGACCAATGCTTTTACAAATTTGCTTTCCTTTCGAATATTATCTAGATCGTGATCATTTAAAGCATTACGATAGTCGGTATATCCCCACAAAATTGCCTTTTCAAAACTTGAAACAGCTTGTTTTTTTTGATTGAGTAATGATTGTAAACAAGCAAGGTTGTAGTTTATATTCGCATTGATTTCACTTATCGTAGTTCGATATTCCTGCTTTTCTTTTTCAGATAGCTGTAACCTGTCCATTTTGGCCGATATGGCATTTAATACTGTGGCTGCTTTTTGATAATCCTTTGCCGGGTAATAATTATTATATTCCTGTTCTAACTTCTTAAAGTCTGAGAGGAATTTATGCCATGTCGTAGAAGCTGTCTGCGCGGATACACAGGTGGTCAATAGCATGAAAAGAAGAAGGTTAAATAGTTTCATTGGAGGTTTTTAGTTAAAGTAAATAGTTTTATTATATCAATGTCAACTGTAATTTTTGTGCTTGAAAAGCGTTGTCCTATGATTTTATAAAATAGGATTTGCTTTAAGACAGTTATACCATGTGAATTATTACATCTGGCTCGTATAATATTATCCAAATACTTTTTAAATAATTATCGCTTAATTCGCTGTGATCGAATATCGTCTTTAATCCATTTAAGCGCTGCGCGATTAGGAGAATGAATATTAAGCGGAAATTATCTGGAAAATGCAACAAAACACGTGTAGAGTTGTTTGCATTTTGAATGATATTATAAGGGATTAATGATTCGTCATATGAAAAAGATATTTTATGTGTTTCTATTTATCCTTTCCATGATGAAAGTTTATGGTCAGGGGCATTACAACGGTTCATCGTTTAATCCCAACGATTATTTTGCTCCGCATGAAGGGTTGATTATACCAGTATGGTATGGTTATGCCAATATGAATTATTTCAATGGGCAGGGTAAAAAGACAGATCAATTGATTAATCCGGTTCCTGGAAATCCTACTGCTTTACAAATTGAATAAAAGGTGATCACGCATTCTTTTATCCTGATGGCAATTTACGGAGGAAAGGGAAAGATTTTGGGCGCCAATTGGGGACTGATGGTTATCCCGACAGTAAACAGTCCTACCGCCAATATTGCGTTGGACTACTATTCGCAGCAGACAGGTCCTGGAAGATATGTTTTTACCAATAAAAGTTTAGGATTTGGCGACATGTATGTACAGCCAATCTGGTTATCATGGAAGCAGGGAAAGTTTCAATATGCATTAAATTATGGCCTATGGGCGCCGACTGGGAAATACGAGCATGGTAGTTTAGATAATGGGGGGCATGGATATTGGTCACATAATATACGTGGTGCTCTTAAATATAAACCAACTTCCAAGATCAATTTAAGTATTGCTCCTACATTAGAAATCAATCAGTGGCAAAAAAACACTGACTTTAAAGAAGGGAGTCATCTTACGTTTGATTTAGGTGGTTCGTATTTATTGAATTCCCGGGGAGATGAAGTGGGGTTATTTGGCAACTATTCCAAACAAGTATCCGACGACAAGGGAACAGAGGGAAGTTTTCTTTCTGACCAGAACGCGGGAATAGGTGCATTCGGATCGTATTGGGTGGTACCTCATAAAATCGGTATAATGGCCCGGGTAACGCAGAATTTTGCGACCGAAAATAGATTTGGTGGGATTGCTTTTCAAACAGGTGTAAATTTCCTAATACCGGCAAAATAACTCAGAGGATGCTATAAAACGCAGCTTTTGTGTTTGCTTCGAGCTCCTGTAGGCGAAATTGATTAACTACCGGTTCTCCCAAAAGAATCGTAAAAGATTCCCCTTGTTTATTTGAAATGCCTTCAAAAATTTCAGTCCACCATAGTGGAATATCATTGATCGATGTACCGAATACTTTTTCTGCAGGTGAATGCAGCGGTATTGTAATACTGTAATTTTCCAAATTGACGGTTTTATAATTTTTGTTGTGATAACCAAAATTAAGCGTTAGTATCCAGCCTAAGCTTGACATAGCACATGTATTAACAATTATCTTATCAGCATTTTGGTGGACGATAAATTATATATGACGCGATAATATGAACTCATTTATATGCTAAGCACGCCCATTTTCTATAATTATTAAACACTAATATATTTTTTGAGTACTTCGAGAAGGTCTGCCCGCCGTATTGGTTTGGGAAGAAAGTCGTTCATTCCGGATTCAAGACATTTTTCTTTTTCTCCCAGCACATTTCCGGCGGTAACACCTATGATCGGGATGTGTTGATATCCTGACAGCATTCTAATATGTTGTGTTGCCTCAATACCACTCATTATCGGCATCTGTACATCCATAATAATAAGGGAAAACTGCTTTTTCCTGCATTCTTCCAAAGCTTGTAAACCGTTTGCAGCTTCCGTTAAATGTATTTTGGGAGCTAGAGACTTCATTATCCTATTGTTCAGGACCATATTTACTGGGTTATCATCAACCAAAAGCACATCTAATTCCCGTGCAAATGCATGCGAATCTTTTTCTGGCTGATCCTGAATAATTTCTAATACAGTACTTCTGTCTACCTTTTTTAGGGTTTTGTATAGATCATGTGATTTTATAGGCTTCAACAGCAAATGTGTATTTTCTATTTTCCTAACTGAAGTAAGTATATCCAGTTCTTCTGAAGAAGAAGAAAGTACTATAAATGGAGCGATCTCCTTTCGCTGATCTAACAAGCCTTTTATTTTCTCAATTGTTTCCAATCCAGACATGATAGGCATATGATAATCCATCAAAATCACATCAAACCGCTCACCCTTCAACATGATATCCAGTGCTTCCATGCCGTTAGAAGCCAATGTGGATTTGATATTTTTATAGGTAAGCATGTGTTCAAGGATAATCCTGTTGCTTTCATTATCATCTACCACTAATGCCGTTTTAATAGCCGTTTCATCTTCTTCCTTCCATTCAGACTTTTCGTATGGAACCGTGAGATCGAAGAAAAATACAGATCCGCTGTCTATCTCGCTGTTTAGAGATAAATGACTCCCCATATAGCCCAAGATATTGTTTGAGATCGTTAGCCCTAGTCCCGTACCGCCAAATCGCTTGCTGATTGAACTGTTTTCCTGGGTAAAGGCATCAAAAATATATTTCTGTTTCTCAACAGGAATGCCGATTCCTGTATCTCTTACCGAGAAACGCAAAGCAATCGTATGATCATCCATGCGCAATTTCTCTACTTTTAGTTCGATCTCACCCTTTTCTGTGAATTTCACAGCATTCCCTAGCAGATTGATCAAGATCTGTTTTAACCTGGCTTCATCAATAAAAAGTGTTTTCGGGAGGCCCGGCTCAACGTTGAGAAGAAGTTCGATGTTTTTTTTCTGGGATTGATAAAGAATCACGTTGATGAC
Source organism: Sphingobacterium sp. UBA3519 (assembly GCF_002377215.1). Classification (NCBI taxonomy): domain Bacteria; kingdom Pseudomonadati; phylum Bacteroidota; class Sphingobacteriia; order Sphingobacteriales; family Sphingobacteriaceae; genus Sphingobacterium; species Sphingobacterium sp. UBA3519. Next base: position 198,412 of record NZ_DFPI01000026.1, on the reverse strand, counting down.
TTGACTTAACATATCATACACGTCACTTTTTTCGATCAAAAGTTCCATTTTTCCGGATTCTATTTTAGAAAAATCCAGTATATCATTGATAATGCTGAGCAGGTTTTCTCCTGATTCGTTGATGTAATTCAGATATTGTGTTTGTGTTTCATTCAGCGGTGTACGGAGGAGGAGGTCTGAAAATCCAATAACTCCGTTCAAAGGCGTACGGATCTCATGACTCATATTGGCCAGAAATTCGGATTTTGCCCTGCTGGCTATATCCGCAGTTTCCTTAGCGCTTTTCAGTTCTTCGTTTATTTTTACGGCATTTGTAATATTCTGTATGGAAATAATTATACCTCCAACCTCATCTTTTGTAAGATACCATGGCCCGACTTTAAGGTCGTAATGCTGAATTTCTTCTTTACCTTCCACCTTTACCGCAAAATCCCCATCGATGTACGTTTCTCCCAAAAGCGCACTCCTGTAAATTTTTTTTCTTTCTTCTGGAATATTAGGCGATATTGTAAATAGATTATTGCCGATAAGATCGACATTATTCATATTAAATTCATCTCGCCATCTACTACTTACAGCAACGTAGTTAAGGGCTTTGTCCAACATTGCCAATGGAATAGGAACATCGGTGGCAAAAGACTGCATCATAGCCTCCTTCTCGGCAACCTCTAGAAACATTTTTTTGAAGGCATCAATGTCCTGAATAATTCCAAAAACCCTGTGGCATATTTCATTTTCAAATTCGGGAATACCCTTTATCCTTACCCAAATCGTAACGCCGTCATTACGCATGAGTTGCAGCTCCTCATCAAAAGAAATTCCTTGTTGTACTGCTCTGTCAAATAGATATTCTATTCGCTCTCTATTTTTTCCTTCGTAAAATCCAAGGGCATTTTCAAAAGTTGGTTGGAAATTAATGTTAGTTTTATGAATTTCTCGCACACTTTGAGACCAAGTGAGTTTTCCGCTTTTCATATTGACTTCCCAGCCTCCCACTTGGGCAACCGCACTTGTTTCCTCGAGCATTTCCTTCGTATAAAACAGATCTTTTTCCAACCTGTCCCGGCGCATTATGTCAGATTTTAGTTGAATATAGACGAAAATGGTGACACCGATTGCCGCAACTGCAGAAAATATAATGAACAAAACGGTCCGTTTGGTGGAGTTATTCAGGTCTTCATTTTTTATAGCAAGCTGACTTTCTCCATGTTTTACAAATTCCTGAACAAGCATTCGACATTTATCCATGATCTGCTTGTTTTGTTCAAGCTTTTCTGGGGTCATTAATATACCCTTTTTACGATTATTAATCAGCGAGGCATATTCTTTCATCAGCAGGTCTGAGGTGTGCCGCAGTTCATGAAAGATATTAATTTGGGGTTTATCTTTAAGATTAAACCTTTCTTTGTCAGCAATAAGCAGGGGATATTCTTTCCCGCTTTTAACCAACGGTTCAAGAAATTCTTCCTTGCCGGTAAGCTGGTAACCCCGATTGCTAGTTTCAGCATTTAACAGTGTGTTTAAAATATCCTTTATTAAACTGATAGATTCCTTCGTTTTTAAGAGGCTTTGCCTACTTTCCATCTGCTTATGTATGCTAATATAAGAGGCTATAGAACCCGTAATCAGCAGTATTAAAGAGAGCATTACACCGATCTGAAGATTTCTAATAATTTTTTTTGGCATAGGATGGTTGTTTACTGTTAAGATACTAAAAAAGTAAATAATTACCCCAGATTTCCTATTGAATACTTTGAATAATAATCCAAAGGTGGACAATGCTACTATCGGCGCCAATAATATATTGCACTGTTAAGTTGTTATTTTCAGATATTTAATTCGATCATTAAACAACTGGAAATGATATCTCAAAACTTCGCATAAGCATCACTGTCAAATTTGTTTTGTGCTTTCAGGAGTTCGGAGATAATGTTTGGTAAATTCATATTTAAAAATCTTAGGAAGATTTTTAAATGGTTGGTAATGTTCCGCCGTCAATTACGTATTCTGTCCCCGTTAGATAGCTGGCTCTTGGTGAAACTAGAAAGCCAACAAGTTCAGCTACCTCTGCAGGCTCTGCAGGTCTCCCGAAAGGGATCCCGCCCAGTGCATCCATTACGCCCTGTTGCGCCTCTTCTATAGTACTGTTCGAATTTCTTGCAATTTCGCCTAGCCAGGCTTCAGATGCGGTGGTATTGATCCAGCCAGGCGAAACCGTCAGTACACGGACACCTTTAGGAGTAACCTCGTTCGATAAGCTTTTGCTGTAGTTCCTCAATCCAGCCTTTGCCGCTGCGTAAGGTAATGTTGAATCATATAAGGGTAATTTGCCCTGAATAGAAGCAATGTGGATGATCACACCGTTTTGGCGTTCTATCATCTGCGGTAAAAAGCTCCTATCTAGACGGATCGGAGCCAAAAGGTTAGCTTGCAGTGTCGATTCCCAATCCTCATCACTTAACACAGCAAATCCTCCTGCGGGGGTAGAAGATCCGCCAAGGTTGTTTACCAAGATGTCTAGTCTACCATAGCTCGAAAGCACTTCGCTCACCACTTTTTGAGCCCCTTCTGCTGTACTCAGATCGGAAGCAATGAAATGCAGCTTGCTGTTTTCCAGGTCGGAGACGTTTCTTGCGGTAATCACAACTGTTGCTCCAGCTTGTGATAGTCTTTCCGCGATTGCTCTTCCAGTGCCTTTTGTACCCCCTGTTACCAAGGCAATCTTGTCTGATAATTCGTTGTTGAAATTAAATTGTTCCATTTTTACAAATTGTTTATAGGACAAAATTGAGGTATAAAACCAGCCTGTGCAAGTACGGAATTACGATTCATATAGGGATAAATTTTTCCCCTATTGTACAAATCGGAACATACCTTTAATTTTGAAAATATGTATGAGAGAAAAATAATTCCGAACCTAAATTGCGGTCTCGACTTGATAGGTGAAGTGCTTTACGGAAAATGGAAAATACGCTTGCTCTGGTTTATTGACCAGGGACATAAAAGACCGAGTGAATTGCAACGTAAGATACCAGACGCCTCCAGACGGGTGCTGAATATACAGCTGAAAGAACTGGAAGATCATGAGCTAGTCATGAAGAAAATATATCCTGTCGTTCCTCCAAAAGTTGAATATTCGCTTACAGATTTAGGGATGAGTTTAATACCCATAATTTCCGCATTAGGACACTGGGGTGATCAAAACGAAGATAGACTGCGGACAATAATTTTAAAAAGAATTTTAGGATAATACCCCTAATTGCTCTAGTCGGTAAAGTATTTTAGTTTATCCAAAATTTCTCTTTTATTTTCTTGCTCTTTGCAAGAAAATAAAATCATTAAAAAATGCAGTAATCAAGACGTTGGCTAGTAAAAATAGCGTGTTATTATTTTTGTTACTGGAGGGGAGAGCAATTGGTTACTCAATTTAATCTATAAAAAAACGGCCGAATATAGGTTCGACCGTTACTCAGGAAAAGCTCCCGAACATGGGCATTACTCCAATCTTTTTAATCTGAACAATAACTGTTGGACAGCTTCTTGCGCATCATCAATAATGGATTGTGAGAAGTTTTCCTTAAAAAGTCCTTCTCGTTTGTTTTCAACTTGCTTGTAAAAATCCTCAATGTATTTGATGTAATTAGCCGGTTTTGACGTTTGGGGAATCACGATATCAAGTGTACCTTCCAATGAAAAAGTGGTTTCCACCAGTCTGTCTGTAATATCAATAAGAGACTCAATCGCTTGGTCTAAAGAAATATGAGCCTCATAGCTCCCTTTTCCTGTTATCGACCAATGGGTCAGCTTCAATGCGTTCCTGAATGAAATCATTTCACCTAAAAAGTTCGCAATTTCCTGTTTTGAGTTCTGTTGTTTTTTTGCCATGATATTTTACTTTATTTAAGTCACATTTTTGATTATTATAACAACAACCTAGCGGTCAAAGTTTCTAATTTATTAGAAAAACCGCTAGTGATCAAGAAATCAAGGATATCCGGATTTTCGACTGTATAGTTTTGTGTGCCAGCAGGGCCTACCCAACGAAGTCGGACGAAATTAGGAGATTGTACTATACTTTTAACTAGCCAATACGTCGTGAATACTGGATGTAATTTCATTTAAATCAAAAGGTTTCGCAATAAATCCGTTTGCGCCAAGTCCTTCGGCAACATCGCGACCATCTACACTGGCGGATAGAACAAGGATAGGTATATTTTTGATTTCGGGTGTATTGCGTATGATTTTAATCAGCTGGTCGCCCGAAAGCACGGGCATCCAGAGATCCAATAACAAAAGATCTGGCTGATATGCTATGAGCTGTTTGGTCAGATTTGTACTGTTTGTTTCGCTTAAGACCTGGTAACCCTCCAGATCCAAGAATAATTCCAGCATCTCAACAATGCCTTGGTCATCGTCACAGATCATTATTTTCTTACTTTTCATCGTTTTCTGTCCTCATTATTGGTAATGTGAAATTAAAAGTAGAACCTTCTCCGGGTTCGCTTTCTACCCAAAGGGTTCCGTTGTGATGCGTTATGATCTCGTGCGAAACATACAGTCCAATACCTAATCCCGGAAATTTCTTTTGGGTATGGCCGGCGCGAAAGAAGCGCTCAAATATTTTTTGCTTGTCGACATTTGCTATTCCCATGCCATAGTCTCGTACAGAGATCTTGACAAAATTGGCAACCCTGTGAATGGCAACGTCGATTCTATTTGAACCCGGTGAATATTTGATCGCATTGGACAACAGATTATTGATTACCTGAATAATTTGTAATTCATCGCCGCTAACTGTAGCATCTGTGGAGCCTAATAGGTTTATTTTGTAACCAGGTACACCTACCATTATATTGTCAATGGCTTCCCGAATTGTATGATCTATGGCAAATGGCTCCATGTGAAGCTCAATATGGCCAGACTGTATTTTTGAGGTGTCTAGTAATTTAGTAATCAATATATTCAGTCGATCTATATAGGCCGAAATTTTATCCAGTGTACTGACAAATTTATTGTCGGAATGGTCTATACTAAGTCGTTGCAGAATCTGTACAAGCCCCTTAATGGTCGTTAGGGGCGTCTTTAGTTCATGACTAGCGACGGACAAAAAATCGTCTTTACGTAGATCCTGTTCTTTTTTCTCGGTGATGTCTTCAATGGCGATCAGGATACGGTCTTTATATTGCCCTTCAAACTCTATGCGATAGGCATTTAATAGCATCACTTTGCGGCCGATATGCGGAAATACATGTTCTACTTCGTAATCAATTACGGGATTGCTGGTTGGTAAAATATGCGTAAGAAGTTCCTTCAAGGAGGGGATATCCCATTGCTTATTGCCCAGATCAAACAATAATTTTCCTACAGTCTCTTCTGAGGAGACGTGAAATGATGTTAAAAAATGTTTATTTGCACTCAGCACAATATAATTGCCATCGAGTACTAGAAGACTTTCGCGAACCGTTTCAATCATGCTCGAGAGGAAGCTTTCCTTCTCCTGCAATTCTTTGGTTCGTTGCTGTATTTTGATCTCAACATTGTTTTTTTCCTCCCGGAGTTCGTGTTCGGCCTTTTTACGCGAGGTAATATCATTTTGAACACCAATAAAGTGCGTCACCTGGCCGGCCTCATTCTTCACAGGTGAAATGAAAAGCTCATTCCAAAAAAGTGTTCCGTCTTTGCGTTAATTGCGAATTTCGATCTTACATTCTTCACCATTTTTGATACAATCTTTGAGGATGTAGCGTTCAGGTTGAGAACGATCCTGCGCTTGCAAAAAGCGACAATTGTGACCGATAATTTCATCGTGTGAATAACCACTGATGTTTTCAAAGGCCTTATTGCAATAGATAATCGGATTATCATGCTGCAAATTATCGGTGATAATAATGCCTGAATAAGCAGAATTTAAAGCCTTAAGATATATATTTAATTCATTAATGCCTGACGCACGTTTTCCCATATAGTGTTGTATTCCAAATATCGTTGTCCAATTTAATCTATAAAACTAAAACCAATGAAAAACAGCCTGTTTTTTTTGAAAAACACGTATAAATCCGCGTCAGGAGTTTAGCTAGCACGTGGTACTGTACACCAAACAACATAAACTGAGTGTTGGTAACATATGCTAATATTGCCTAAAATATTACATACAAATTTGTTAGTAACGTACATTCAGCGGTATATTGTAGTAAATGTATGACTTCTAGTTAATTTTACTTGAAATTTTGATAGCCTACCAAAAAGATTCTCGGAATACGCGTGATACCGGCAATGATTTTCTATAAAAACATAAATCATAGTAAAGAAATGAATACAACTAAATTGACTCCTGAAATAATTAAAATAATTGAAAACCTGAACAAGCTTCATGTGTTTGACGGCATAAATTCATTAGAAATAAAGCTGCAAAGGATATGAGACAATGGCATTCGGCTCAGCGGCAAAAAAGAAGCAGTGAAAATGTTAGAAGAATTTAATATTCGTAGCAAGAATCACGAAATTCCTGTGAGAATACACCGACCCAATGAAATTATAAATGAAAAATCACCGGCCATCATTTATCTTCATGGCGGTTGGTTTATTTCTGGAAGTTTTGAGACGCACGATGCTATTGTCTGTCAATTGGCCAACGCTACGGGTTGTGCCATTGTTTTTGTGGACTTTCGACTGGCGCCAGAGTATCCTTTTCCGGCTGGTTTCGATGATGCTCAATCAGCGACTGAGTGGATCGTTAATAATTCGGACTCTTTAAACATCGATAAAACTATGATTGGAATTATTGGCGACAGTGCGGGGCAGCTTTAACCGTAGGAGTTTCGACAAGGCCTGGTGAGCATTTGAGGTTTCATGTGTGATTTATCCGGCAGCTGATAATCAATTAAGTACAGTCAAAGAAAGACTATCAAAATGGTCCGATTATTAATAAGGAGGAAGGAATAAAAGCCTGGAATTGGTATCTAACCGACCAAATGGATCAACAGAACCCCATAGCAATTCCTCTTTTGATTGAATATTTTAAGAATACGCCTCCAACGTTGATTTTATTGACTGAGCACGATCGGTTGCGGGATGAAGGAAAACAATTGGCAGAGAATATGAAATCCTCCGAAATTCCAGTCAAAATTACTCATTACAAAGAGATTGCCAATGGTTTTTTGCATATGGGAGCTGTTTTAAGAGAAACCAGAGAAGCTTTTCGGGACATCGCAGCATTCACAAAAGAAAACTTAAAATAATCTTCCGAAAAAGTTACTTCAATATCGTGTAAGGTATTTCTGAAACCGTCCTCAACAAGGGCTAGCATATGACCATACGATCGATTTGCCAGTTCTGACCAAACTTCTCCGGACTGTCCTGAAAGCTTAATACATTGTAGTAAAAATTTCTTCTGTGGATTTGATTAAACGATTTTAGGTTGTCCATTGTTCTCAGAATAACAGTACAAAAACAGTACAAAAAAGGTTGAAAACGTAAAAAGCAAAATATGAATGGATTTAATAAAAATATGTTGGGCGGATTGATCGGTGCGCTCGTACTCAATGTGGTCCATAGTGCTGCCAAGAGATTCGATCCCAAAGCTCCAGAAGTGGATAAAGTGGGCGAAGAAGCGATGCAGAAAACGGTGCGCTTTGCTGGATTTAAACCGCCAAAGGGCAATGCATTGGTGGCGGCAACTTTTGGGGCAGATGTAGCTTCCAATGCCATGTTATATACCCTCATCGGATATGGAGGTCAGAAAAATATGCTGCTCAAAGGAGCGTTGCTCGGAACGGTAGTTGGTCTGGCAACACTGACTATTCCAGAACAGGCCGGACTGGATGCCAAGCCAATAAAAAAGACTGATCGTACCAAGTTTATGACCTTGGCCTGGTATGTGATCGGAGGAGTGGCCGCTGGTCTAGCCATGAAAGCTATGAGCAAGAGTTAGGAAAGACTAGAGTTGGTAAATTTATCAGATTACATTGTTCAATGCATGCCCCTTTAAGCGCCAATCTAAAATGAAAAAACATCTTTTTTGATCTAGATCATCGTTTTAAGCCGTCGGGAAAATTGAAATTTGAATAGCTTTCAATAAGGGAAGTCTATCAGATTAAAAGTAATTAACGAAATAGGAATAGATAGTTTTATCGCTACCGGAGCATATGATGGTGGGTTGAGTTCAGCGGAAAATATAACAGCAATGAAAGCCCTATTGTCAAAGATAGCGTTTGCAGATCAGGCAGGATTGCATATCTTCGGGCTCGGGGAGCATCATAGAAAAGAATTTTTAGATGAATCAAAGCCAGTAGGAGTAGCTCGTCATCTTTAGTATTTCCTGCAAATTCAGCTATTTGGATTGCATTGCTATAGTTCACGTAAAAGGACTTACAGGTGACCAGGGATTATTGACCACCGGGTTTTGTATTTAAGTATGAGAAGGCTTTAATTGAAAATAAGGCAAAAGCAATAGCGCAAATGTAGATAGCTCAAACCTTTTAGACTTTGGCTTTGTTCACTTTATGGATGAATCGGTTAAACTCTTTCGCAAAATGCCGATTACATCCATTTATTAATAAAGGTTATAAAAGATTACCGAAACTTTAGGACTTTGCCATTTGCACTGACCCTTACACGTTTTGGAAATCAGCTATGTCTGTCATTATTTTAAAAAATGGTATGAAAAAAGCAGCAAGTAAAAAGATTCGACCGTTGCAAAAGCAAAAGCGACCCGGATTAGAAATAAATATGACACCAGTTCCTGACACTTCGCCGTTAAAGTATCCTGCAGAAGGAAAATTGAAAAATAAGGTAGCATTAATTACTGGAGGAGATAGCGGCATTGGGAAAGCTGTAGCTTTGTTATTTGCCAAGGAGGGAGCTGATATTGTTATTGCCTATCTTAGTGAAACAAAAGATGCAAAACAAACCCAGAAAGAGGTTGAATCCTTCTCAAGAAAATGTACGCTGATTAAAGGTGATTTGGGAAAAGAAAATCACTGTAAAAAAGTAATTGAATTTACGATAAAAACGCATAAGAAAATTGATATTATCGTTAATAACGCGGGGCTACATTGGCAAACAGAATCAATTGAAGAAATTACCACTGAACAGTTAAACAAGACTTTTCAGAATAATTTCTATTCCTATTTCTGGATTACGAAGTATGCCATGCCTTATCTTAAGAAGGGGGCAAGTATCATTAATACATCCTCGGTGACTGCATATCGAGGCAGTCCAAAGTTGATCGATTATTCTGCAACAAAAGGTGCAATAATTTCTTTTACACGAAGCTTGTCAGCAAATCTTATGGATAAAGGAATTAGGGTCAATGCTGTTGCGCCCGGTCCGGTATGGACTCCATTGATAGCATCTTCATTTGATCCTAAAAAAAACTCCGAATTTGGAAGCGACTCCCCAATGGGAAGGGCAGGAATGCCAAATGAAATTGCACCAAGCTTTCTATTTCTAGCTAGCAAAGATTCACATTTTATGAGCGGTCAAGTTTTACATCCCAATGGCGGAGAAGTCGTCAATGGTTAACCAATGAATAAGTCACAATCAGATCTGCAAGTCGTCAATCGACATAAGGCTTTCAGTTTTTCAAAATGTTCTCTACTATGGGGTGACTGCCCCGCCAATGAATGAATGACTCGAGCTAGCTAAATTTGTTGACAAAGTATTATTCTTTAATAAGTACAGATTTGTTGTACGAATTGTTGCTGGAATTAATATTAGTTTGAGAAACAGGCGGTTTTCTTATTCTCTTTCCGCTCGTCGGCGACCTTAACCATGATTCATATACCTGTTGTCGTATGGATACAGTCGCAAATTGAAGATATAGATCGGAATGAAATAATTTTAGCGGGATTGTTTCCATCATTGAAGATTGATACCTTATGTATGTTGTTTTTGCCAAGTGATGAACTATTGCGACCGGAGGAATGTTTAGGATTGAATGGCGGCGGCTATAGTAAGATTTTTGAATTTTAAAAGGTTATGATTGATATACAAAAAATATTTGCAGAGGGGGTGGAAAGCTCCTTTCTTATTGAAATAGGTGCGAGAACAATTATAATGTTTCTTCTAATATTGATCATTCTAAGGCTTTCGGGTAGAAGGGGAGTTCGGCAGTTAACTCTTTTTGAGGTTGCGATTATAATCAGTTTGGGCTCAGCTGCGGGAGATCCCATGTTTCAAGAAGAAATACCCATCTTTTATGCGATTGTTGTCTTTATATGTGTAATCTTTGTCTATAAGTTGGTAACCTGGATTACCTCCCGATCAGAGAATATTGCCCATTTATTGGAAGGTAAAGTTTTACCTGTAGTTAAGGATGGCGTATTTGATATAAAACATGAAAATGATAATACCTTTTCGCGTATGGAATTTTTTTCTGAACTGAGAAATTTAAATGTCGAACATTTGGGGCAGGTTAAGGAAGGCATTCTAGAAGTCGATGGAACATTAAGCGTTTTATTTTATGCTGATAGTGATGTGAGGTATGGGCTACCATTATTCCCGTCTTCTTTCAAAAAGGTTGATGTAATGAGTGCTGAAGGGCCATTCGCATGCATGTATTGCGGCCATGTCGTATTTAGTTTTAAGAACGAATCAAAGGCATGTCCAAGATGCAATAAAACACAATGGAGCAAAGCCTTGAATTCAAGAAGAGTATAGAAGAATAATACCATGTATTATTTAAACAAATTATAGGGTGAAAAAATTTGACCGTTTTTATTTGAAGCTTTTCTGTGAACACACGATCAACATCAATCAAGGCGCAGAATCCACAATAAGCTATTTAATGGCCCGGCTTAAGATGGCGGATTATATGAATGAACCTGTTCGTTAGTGTATTTAAAAAACTTGATGCCTGATTGTCAATTATTATGCGTACATTTATTACTGCGATCTGCTATTCATCTTAACCCATTCAGTAGATCCGATATGATAAATACACTTGTTTTATCTCTAAATTCTCCACGATATACCTTTCGGAAATTTTCAGTTCAACAACTAGCAGCTTGCGTACTTCAAAGAGTAAATACGATTCAGCTTAATATTATTCCTTCCGATCAATCTTAGCTATTGAAAGTAAAAGGACCATCACTTTATAAAATCCATACATCATGAGTAAAGACATTAAAAAGGAAAAAAGCACCAAAGAGAAAGCACAATCTTCTTATCAAAAGGAAAAAGATGGCTCCTCTAAAGAGTTAACGGATAATGTTTTCCGTAAAAAAAAGAAATAGGCAATCGAAAAGGTAGCTTATTTTTTGCACTTGCACAAGGCAGATTATTTTGAAGCGGGTATACAGTCTGGATTATCACCAGGCTTTTGCTCGCTTTTTTAATTTGCAAAGCTGAATGATATACCCATTGTTTTGACAACAAAATGAGTTTCATCACAAAGCGATGTTTTTATACGTCTTCGTCTGAATATACACGTGAAGTATGGGTAATGACGTTTGAAGTAGAACCAAATATATTCGATGGGCGTTCAATTTTAAAAAGCTCTAGGGCGATAGACTTACTCAATGGAAAAGCTCATTAAGAGCTAATCAACAATCAAGGAAGGTGGATCTTATGCCTAAGATCCATTTTTTAATAAGTGATGAAAAAAATATTTCTTAAAAAAATAAGATGAAAAAGACAATAGTAGTGTGCGATGATGATAAAGAAATACTAAATGCATTTTCCTTGGTGTTAGAGAATCATTATACGATTGTTATATCTGTAGCAAACAGTTTAGTCCTGACGGAAGTGTTGGATACTATGAATGCTGATATACTCTTTTTGGACATTCATATGCATGCACGGAATGGTGACATGATACTGCGTGATCTCAAGAGTTCAGCTAAATATGATAAGCTGCCTGTGATTATGATGTCAGGTCATATCGACGGAAGAAGAATCTCTTTGGAATGTGGGGCCGAGGGTTTTCTAGCAAAGCCTTTTGAACTTACTGATCTGGAAAACTACATACGAAGATTTGTTTATGAAAGTGAATCGTAATGCCCAATCGTCACAATATAGCTTGCCGGCACTATAGTATTCTGAAGGCAAGAACAATGACGTCGGAGGCGTATATATTTGCTCTCCTGATCAGATGGTACTCTTATTAGACTTTGCGAAATACCACTATATATTTAGCTACAAAATTACCGAAGTATGTCGCGCCACTTCTTACTCATATTAAGCAGCCTATATATGAGGCTTCGCTTTGATACGGATGTGCCTAAGTTGTTTTATCATCATGGAAAACGCCAGGTAGTGGAAGTTCGGGCCAAGAAATACAGCCTTTGGCATATTTATCTCAATAATGCTTATGTAGGAAGTATTCAGTATGACAGTAAGCAGTTCAATTACCACCTCGTAGATAATTGCTTACTGACCGATGATCACGTGCAAAAGTATAGCCATGATACAACGTGGGGAATTAAAGTGGATAAAGGACGATATTCGATGAAAAAGGATATAAAGTTCGAATGTGACGTGTGTGGTCAAAAGCAAGTGGTTGAGGTTTCTGTTTTGCATGGCGGTGGAACCTTGCAAATTATGATTGATCGGTTTTTTTATAATGGATGTAGATTTTCGCAATGGCGAATGGGTAATGCTATGTAACAATACGAGCTGGTTGACAATCGATGAACTTGCTATTATCCTGTTAATCTAATTACACTCAGTGCTATTGATGGAATACAAAGAAATAATTGTCAATAAAATTCCACAACATGACCACGAAAACACTCCCAATTTTTGCTACGTAAAATGACAAATTAGCCTTCTCATTAAGCAGATATAATACGATTTGTTTGCTCCGGTAAATCCAGCGGATTTAAAGGTCGAGACAAATACAGACAGTTCGCTTTCTTCCATCAGAGGCTTGCCAATTGGTTCTACTGCTCTCGCGGGATTGATCATGAGCATGCCGGGATCAGGTCGAGCGGGAGGGATATCCTTGCGGAATATGTTCCGCAGGAACAGGTGTACGTTTTCATTCATTATGGCATCTGCAATTCCGATCTGCTTATTGAAATGAACAAAGTAGAAGTCTTCTCCAAATAGGATTTCCATCAGTTCAGTCCATGGTTGTTCTCCGCGCTCCTGATAAGGCAGCGCTAAGTTTATTATTTTATTTACCCGTTCAGGATACAATAGTGCGAGATTCCACACCACATTAGCACCCCAGTCATGACCGACGAAGGTAGCATCTTTGTATCCGAAATGATCAAGTAGAGCGGATAAGGTCAGCAGTCCAGTGCTTTATGTTATAATCCGTTACTTCAGTTGGGCAGGATGAGTTACCATAGCCACGTTGATTTGGGACAATGCCGTAGGTTGATTATTTTCGCTAAAGCCTATGCTGAAATTCTCATTAATTGGAACGAGATCGATTATGGGACAAATTTGATTTGTTTGGCTGACATAATTTTTGTCTTGAAATGATCCTTTAAAGTGAAACCACCGACTATAGCGATGGTCACCAAGCTCATCATTGTAATAATGCCATACTTCACATTCTTTTTTATAACCAATTCCCAAATCTTCGAATAAAAGTTTGATTTCATATTGCCTCATTTAACCGTTATAAAGGTGCCATTTGATGCCCTATTTTTCCAGGTCATAGCTAATAATGTCTCTCTTGACATTCATCAATCCTTTACAGCAGTTTACGTTTTGCATCCTCAAATTCTGCTTGTGTAATCATTCCTTTTTCCATCAATCCATGTAATCGTTCTATTTCAGTCGCAGCATCTTTTTGGGTAATGGGGGAGATAGGCACATAATTATGAACGACGGGTTGTGAAAAATATACGCGGTTGTATTTTAAATCAAAATTCTCTTTGCGCATTGTTAGAAAAGCAATAAAGTCGATCAATGCGATAAAAGCAGGTATAAGCGTCCAACAGAAAAGGAGATAAAGGAAACCTAATCCGGTCTGCCCTAGGTAAAATCTATGTGCACCAAATACTCCAAGAAAAATGCCATTAAAGCTGCGGTTGTTTTATCTTTCATATGTTATTGATTAATGCGGTTTGTATTGTCTTTTCAAACCTAAGGATTGCCTGTTAGACATTCTTACGGTTTTCCGTAACCGATCCCACTTTCAAACCAATATCTTAGCCTTACAGCTTGTAATAATCTAGATAGTTAAAATTGACCAACATATTCATTCAGAATAAATAATGTATAGTAGGCTTTGGTATTAACCTTGCCCGATTGAAAAATAGCATGCCATGATGGTAACCACCACCAGTTCTGTTCTTTTTCTGTTACCTTCCTTATTTGCCTAAATACATTAGAATTAGCCTAAGATGTCAATTTTGCTAAACTGAAACGGTTTTATTTTCAAAAATCACAATTTAATATGGCACCACTACTAGCATTGCCAACAAGCTGCCGATATTGACTCAACCATTTAGAATTTAGTTTTTTTCTGATCGGAATAAAGCCTTTTCTTCGCAATTGAATCTCATCTTCGCTAATGTCAGCTGAAAGCATATGTTGGTCGATATCAATAACGATATAGTCTCCGTTTTTTAGTAATCCAATCAATCCACCTTCAGCAGCCTCAGGTGAGACATGTCCAATAGCTATTCCGCGGGTAGCTCCGCTGAATCGGCCATCTGTTACCAACGCTACAGAACTGCCCAATCCCATCCCCATGATCAGGCTAGTAGGTGTCAACATTTCCTGCATCCCCGGGCCACCTTTGGGACCTTCGTAACGGATCACCACAACATCTCCAGCTTTGATCTCACCGGCAAGGATGCCTACTATGGCCTCTTCTTGACTATCATAGCAAACCGCAGTCCCGCTAAAATTCTTTTCGCCAGTGATTCCTGCAGATTTTACAACGGCTCCCTGCTCTGCAAGATTTCCGAATAGAATCGCCAATCCTCCAACAGGACTGTATGGATTATTTATTGTATGTATGATTGTTGCATCTTTGATCGCTGCATTGGCAATCTTTTTGAATAACATTTCGCCACTGATCGTTATATTATCCTGAAGGACATGGTTGTTGCGCTTGGTCATTTCGTTCATTACAGCGTTTACTCCTCCGGCGCGATGGACGTCTTCCATGTGGACGGTGCTTAAACTGGGCGATATTTTTGCAATGTGCGCTACTTGATCTGATATTGAGTTAATGTCCCTAAGCTGAAAATCTATTTCCGCTTCGTGAGCTATAGCAAGCATATGAAGGACAGTATTGGTACTACCGCCCATGGCCATATCCACTGCAAAAGCATTCTGGATGGCTTTTTCATTGATGATGTTTTTAAGTTTGAATTGTTTGGAAAGCTGATTGTCTTTGGCGATTTCACAGATCCTTCTGGCTGATTCCCGATATAGATTTTCACGCTCGGGTGTTAATGCCAATATGGTTCCATTACCAGGTAGTGCTATACCCATAGCTTCCATCAGGGTGTTCATGGAATTTGCTGTAAACATACCCGAGCAACTACCACCACTGGGGCATGCATTACACTCGATGTCTTTGAGCTCTTCGTCACTGATTAAGCCTGCTTCGTGTTTGCCTACAGCCTCAAAAGCTGTAGACAGGTCAATGGCAGTGCCATCTTTGATATACCCTTTTCTCATGGGGCCTCCACTGACAAAGATTGTAGGCACATCTACACGTAGCGCACCCATAATCATGCCGGGTACAATCTTATCGCAGTTAGGGATAGCTATCATAGCATCCAATTTGTGTGCATTCATGACGCTTTCAATTGAGTTGGCAATCAATTCTCGGCTGGGGAGCGAGTACAGCATTCCATCGTGTCCCATAGCAATACCATCGTCAATACCGATCGTGTTGAATTCAAAAGGAATACATCCGTTTGCCTTGATTTCGTCTTTAATGATCTCAGCAACCTTATTCAGAAAAAAATGTCCGGGTATAATTTCGATAAAGGAATTTGCCACTCCAATAAAAGGCTTATCAAAATCGTTATCATTTACGCCTGTGGCCCGAAATAGGGCTCTATGGGGAGTACGTTGGTATCCCTGCTTTACTTCGTCGCTTCTCATTTTTTATTAGTTAAATAGTAGATTTTAACCTACTTAGTGTTTCGGGTGATATCGCCAGATAAGCCGCAAGGTTAGCATTAGACAAACGCTGTATGAGTTCGGGATTATTTTTCAATAGATCGCGATAACGTTCTTTAGCAGTTTGGGTTAATAAGCTGCTGAGCTTATTATTAACAACAGTTAATCCATATTCGAGGATGTAGATATAAAAATTGTCCCAGCCGGGCATATTTGCTCTCAAAAAGATAAAATCAGTGTTGCTGATGCTTAGGACCTCCGTATCTTCTACGGCTTGGATAAATTCTGTAGCTGGCTGTCTGGAAATGAAGCTGACGATAGAGGTTAGAAAAGTATGCTCAAAAGCCATGAATCGGGTTGCCGTTGATAGTTCGTCATTGCGAAAATATAGGCGCAGACAGCCCTTTCCGACAAAGAAAAGATAGTCTGCAATGGAACCTTCGTTGAGCAGATGGTCATTTTTCTTTATCGATTGGGGTTTAAAATAAGTTAGGGCCTCCGTTAATTGCTGTTCGTTTAACAACGCTTTTTCACGTAACAATTGTAATAGTTGCTCTCTCATCGCTTATTATTTATAGGTCAAAGATGCACTTTATATTAGGATATAGTCGTTGACATTGGTCAAAAACGTCAACGATTTATTAAAGTTTTATTCTCCTTTGAGATAATGGAAATTTGGTAAGTTTAGAGCTAATACAACATTGAAATATGCACAAATTATTTATTTGTTAGGTGCAAAAGCTGTTCGTTTGACCACAGCTCACCCAAAAAAAAATCCATTTCAAACTAATTTATACCTTAGGAAATGTCGTGCGTGAAAGAACGAGGAAAATTAAGCCCGAACCGCAAAACTTTGTTTCTTTCAGAAATACCGACCTTGACATCTATGTATTAGTTAATAGATTCTTTACCGAGACTATTTGCTTTGCACTAGATAACCATGGTGATTTAGTCGTGCCGAGTGAGTCGACAGCTGGCGGTTTTCTTATTCTCTTTCCGCTCGCCGGCGCCCTTAACCATGATGTATATACTTATCGTCGTGTGGATTCAGTCGCCAATTGAAAGATATAGATCCGAAAGAAATAATTTTAGCGGGTTTGTTTCCGTCATTCAACTATTTTTGAAAGACATTTTTGGTCTGTTGTTATTCAGTCTTCTTTCGTTAGATGCAATTGAAGAAAACCGTTTTTAAGCTTCTGACCTTGGTACTTGAACTTTGAACTTAACTCCTCATTGCTTGCTAAAATTGCTCCAGCTCCAGTAATTATAGGGCTGATGTTAAAATAAATATCGGTAACCAAATTCTTATCCAAAAAAGCGTTGAAAGTACCTGCTCCGCCACCAACGGCTATTTCCCGCACTCCTTTTGCAGACATATATGCAATTGCTTCTTCAGGACTTGCAACAGTCTTGTAGCCATCAGCCGTATAAGGTTTATCGGCCAATATGATGATTTCTATTCCATTAAAATGATCTTTTATCGGATCTGGAAAATTTAGAAAATTTTCAAATGTTTTCAATCCTATCACTACATTTCCAATCCGTTTTACAAATTGTATGTAAAATTCCATTGCTTCCGGTGGCAGTTTATGATGCGGATTATCGGATATCAAAATTCTTCCATTAGCCGAAATATTTGCGATTACTGTTACTTTCATAATGATTTTCTTTAAATTTTTGTACAACAAAACTATTGGATATTCAATATATATTTACTATTCATTACCTTTAGGAAAGTAACTATCTTATGAGCAATAAAAATATTGGTAAAGAAACTATATTGGCATTAAAAGATGGCATTGAATTGCTCAGTGGTAAATGGAAATTTTGTATCCTACACAATTTGCAGAAACACGGCCCAATGCGGTTTAAAGATCTGCAAGAGATGGCTCAGGGAATATCCCCAAAAGTTCTATCCAAGGAACTTCAGGAATTAGAAGATAATTTACTGATTAGTAGAACGGTTAATGACACCAAACCTGTAACTGTTTCTTATGCGCTTACCGCCTATGCTAAAGAAACGGAGGAAGTTGCCAATGCTTTAATTAAATTTGGTCTAAAGCATAGAGATAAAATTAAAGCAAAATGAGGTTTCTATTTTAACAGCTCATTTGGGGAAGTTTGGAGCCTTCTCTATGTAACAATCCGAATAATTATTCCTAACCTTATTAAGTATTGGTGAATAATGCTTATCTTTAAACTAATGTTATTTATCCTATGCGGCTAATCTTAGGCGTGTAAGGTTAACCAAAAGCCTAATTTATGCGTATTATACAAAAGCTTAGCACTTATTTAAACGAGAAATTCGATGGATTAGTTTTAATCGGTTTGTTATTAGTTATGATTTTTTACAGTGCAGGTTTTATGCTTTTTAATCAATACATAGCTTTGTTTTACGGACTGTTTTCTGGATTAATATTAGTTCTTTTTTTTAAAAATTGGCGGACTGAATATTTCATCAACAGATCTGGGTTGGGATTATTAACTTTTGTTATAGTGCTAGAATTTGCATTTTTGCTATATGATCAAGTTCATTTGAAAGATGATTGGTACTTTTTACCGTGGGCGGTTCTGTTGGGTGGAGCTGTGATGGTAACCATTAGTATGTTAATCGGGTTAAAAAAAATCATTATTCCAAAAGCACTTTCGAAATTCTTTTATATAAGCGCTATTTTTCTCTTTTCAACTGTCTATTCCTACGGGCTGCTATCTCTTATAAACATTTTTAATGCGCGGCAAGTCGTTAAATGGGAGCGTGCTGAAGTGGGGCTACCATCCTGGGTAATTACTTTTGGAGGAAATTACAACGATGCCATATTTGAGAACAGAGAATGGGGAACTCGGTGGATGAATTTATTTTTTTTGAAATGGGAAGGTGATTTTCCGCATCCGCCAACAACTGCCGAAGTAAAAGTTTTTAAAGGCAACCTTGGAAAAGATTATATGCTCAAAACGTATGATGAGGATGAAAAGAATGACGCAAGACAAATCGACTAACATGGACAAAATTATATATCTTGACAACAACGCATCCACTCCAATGGATCCTAGGGTCTTAGACGAAATGATGCCCTATTTGACAGACAAGTATGGTAACGCAGCAAGTCGTCATAAACTAGGCAAATATTTAGATACTGCGGTCGAGAAGAGTAGGAGACAGATTGCTGATCTTATAGATACCAATGCAGAAGATATTTTCTTTACAGCTGGTGCTACTGAAGCTATCAATATGGGATTACGTGGATTATTGAGGCCCGGGAAACAACATATTATAACTGTACAGACAGAGCATCCCACAGTTTTGGATACCTGCAGGTATCTTGAGACCAATGGTATTGCGGTTACTTACCTTTCTGTTGATAGCGACGGATTGATAGACCTTGAAGAACTAGAGCGGGCCTTTACACCTCTTACAGCTTTAGTATGTGTGATGCATGTCAACCATGATACTGGTGTGATTCAGGACATAGAGCGAATTGCGGAAATAACACATGCTCATGACGCCTTTTTTATGACCGATGGAAGCCAATCTGTCGGAAAACTCCCTGTTCGCGCACGATCATTAATAGATATCCTCACATTCTCTGCCCATAAATTTTATGGGCCAACGGGTATAGGCGGTATTTATTTTAGACCCGAAGTACCTATGAAACCGCTTATCTTTTCTGGTGGACATGAAGGCGAGGCAAGAAATGGTACACTTAATGTGCCGGGTATCGTTGGTATCGGCAAAGCCGCTGAACTCGCAGCTTTACAGATGAATGAAGACGAAGAACGCATTGGCAAACTACGTGATATCTTAGAACAACAATTATTGGCAATCGGAGGGACGAAATTAATAGGTTCTAAAACACACAGGATCTATACAACATGTACAATACGTTTTGATGGTATTAACAGCGAAAATATTGTTCAAAAACTCGATAATATATGTGTTTCCAACTGCTCAGTACTCAGTTATTTTGAAGCAGCACCTTCTCCTGTACTTCAAGCTATGGGATTGAGTAGGAATGAGGCATTTAATGCACTAAGATTTAGTTTAGGGCGTTTCACTACAGCAGAAGAAATCGGACAAACTGTGGAAGCTGTAAGCGAGATCATAAACCAATTGCACAATAATAAATCGCTACATCGACACCACTGCCTTTAGCGATATAAGAGCGAGCTATGTCGATTTCTTTGGCGGTCGCTCTACCAGCTATGAGAGGCCTCATCCATCCAAGGGCATATAAAAAATTTGAACCCTAAATATCTTCAGTGTATGCAGTATTGCTAATATTTTTAGTAATATTGTAAAATGAAACCTCTGGAAATCTTTAGCCGAAATCGGGTAATGTACGCTCAAATTACCGTGCATGATAAAAGCATGGGCATGAAAGATTATCATCTTTACAACAAAAATGGTCTTGCTTTTTATGTTTTCAGGAAATCTCAGGGAGTGTGGGAATTGGCATTCGGTGTACTCGCTGATGACATCAAGGAAGCGTGCATTGACGCCCTTATACTTCGCTTTGATACGGATGTGCCTGAGTTATTTTATCATCATGGAAAACGCCAGGTAGTGGAAGTACGGGCCAAGAAATACAGCCTTTGGCATATATACCTCAATAATGCTTATGTAGGAAGTATTCAATATGACACCTTCACTAAGCAGTTCAATTACCACCTTGACGACAATTGCTTATTGACCGATGATCACGTGCAAAAGTATATAGTCCTGATACAACGTGGGGAATTAAAGTGGATAAAGGACGATATTCGATGAAAAAAGGATATAAAAGGAATAAAAAACCTTGAGTCTGGGAGGATCTCAAGACTTCATAATTACTACCTATTTCTGAAAAGTACTATTAATACAATATTGAATCCTGTTTGGTTTTAAAAAAAATTATTTCTAGCTGTTGAGTAGGGAGATACCGGAATGCAGAAGGGGATGACGGCTTTTCTTATACTTACGAAAATACGTAGCTTAACATCAACAAAGTGAAGGGGGCAGAACGCCATTTCAAAGACAATTTAAAGGTGGAACATTTGTAGCAATTTTAAATGTGCCAAAAGGAGCCGGCGGTAATGGTCATAATACTCTGTTAGTAAGAAATCCTATTTTTTGTAATGTAGGATTAACTTGATTAATTGATAAAATGAAGAAAATTAAATTTTTAGAATATCCGATTGCCTACTTCAACGAAGTTGAGTACGTTGCATATCTGCCCAAAGTAGAAGGTGAAAATGAATTATTTAGAAAGTTGAGCAATATTCTTACTTTTCCAGATTATTTTGGGGAAAATTGGAGTGCTGTATTTGATTGTCTAAGAGATTTTAGCTGGATTAGTAAAAAAGGAATCACATTGGTATATGAAGAAATTCCTGTACTTTCGGAAGAGCAATTGAGGATATATTTTGATGTTTTGTTTTCCGCAGTTAATGATTGTAGTTACCCAGCGGCAATAAGATTGAAACCACTGGGCAAACCTAGATCGCAACAGAGGCGCTGCTGTTAGGAGCGGCGCTCCATTGCGCCTAGCAGCCTCAGGTCATCAGATGCTGGCAATTCAAATATCTGCAGGTGAAAGTGCTTAATTGCAGCCAGTAGATGATCAAATATATCGGCCATCGTATCTTCGAAATAGGCCCATTGTGTTCCCTTAGTAAACATGTAGAGCTCCAGCGGAATACCGTATTCACTGGGGGCTAGCTGACGGACCAATAAAGTAAGTTCCTGATGGATATTGGGATTATGTTTGGCATAGGCGAGTACATAGGCCCTAAACAGGCCGATATTGGTCATCCTGCGACCATTGACGGGCGAGGAGCTGTTTGTATGCCAGGTTTTATTGTACTCGGCAATCTCGCGCTCTCTTTTTTCGATATAGGGAGCTAGCAGCCGGATCGTTTTCAATGCCGTGACTTCCTCCTCACTGAGGTAGCGTACCGAAGACATTTTAATGTTCAATGCCCGTTTTATCCGACGGCCACCGGTCTCCTGCATCCCACGATAGTTTTTAAATGAATCGCTCAGTAGGGTATAGGTCGGAATGGTGACAATGGTCTTATCCCAATTTTGTATCTTCACATTGTTGAGGTTAATCTGCAGCACGTCGCCGTCTACACCGTATTTAGGCATTTCTATCCAGTCTCCTACGCGGACCGAGTCATTTGCCGACACCTGAATACTGGCCACAAAGCCCAGGATTGTATCCTTAAATACGAGCATGAGGATGGCGGATGCCGCCCCTAGCGAAACCAGAAAAGACCAGGGCGAATTGCCGGTCAGCAGGGAAACGACCAGTGT
Source organism: Sphingobacterium sp. UBA3519 (assembly GCF_002377215.1). Classification (NCBI taxonomy): domain Bacteria; kingdom Pseudomonadati; phylum Bacteroidota; class Sphingobacteriia; order Sphingobacteriales; family Sphingobacteriaceae; genus Sphingobacterium; species Sphingobacterium sp. UBA3519. Next base: position 176,079 of record NZ_DFPI01000026.1, on the reverse strand, counting down.
ACCGATCACAAATATTAAAAAGATCTGTACCACTTGCAGGTAGCTGTCGATGGGTTTGTCCTTAAACACATTTGTACCACGAAAAATATCGCGGCAGGTTTTTAACAAGCTATTGGCCAGATAGTAGATGGTGAACAATACCACGATATCCAGAAACTTGATAATAGCGGCTGTAAGCACCGGAAAACCAACGAAGATCACTGGTAGCAGCTGCCGTGTAAGCAGCACGAGCAGGGTGCGGCTCACGCGTACATGCACCTTGTTTTCCAACAGATAATCATCCCATTTGGTCGAGGTTCGCTGGGCAATCCGGTTCAATGCGGAATAAAATACTTTGCGCATGATATAATCGAGCGCATAGAGAATCACCGCAAAAGCAAAAAGTAATCCGGCGGCCGTAACAATATGTGCCTGCTGCTCGGGTAAATCCAATTTGGCAAAGAAATTAAAAATGTACTGATAAATTGAACTTGGTGATTGTTCATTGAAGTTAAGCATGTTTAAATTTTTCATATGAACGAACAAATTTACGAAGAAATATAAACACGGATTTTAGCGTGGAAAATACCCCTTTACGCTGTTTTTATGTGTAAAGTTTGCTTATTGATTAATTTTTACGTATATTAGTAAATTAATAGATAACCCGACGGCGAAATTTCTTCTGTTTCGCGTCTTTAAAACCCCCAACGATTTGAATGAGATTAGTGTGATAGGTGGTGGGAGTTGGGCCACAGCCCTGGTTAAAATTTTGACAGAAAATAGCATTCATACCAACTGGTACTTGCGGCGTTCAGAGCAGGTGCGCTCGATAAACCGGGATGCTGTTAACCCTGACTACCTATCGTTTTTAAAACTTGACAATACAAAAATTTATGCGTCCGATCAGCTGGACGAGATCGTGGCCCGATCGAAAGTAATCCTTTTCGTCGTGCCCAGTGCGCATTTGGACAAAGTTTGCGCCGCAATCCCCAAAGAGGACCTTGCCGAAAAGTTTGTGATCACCGCTATTAAAGGAACCGTCGGCCCGGACAACCTGCTCCCCAGTGCTTATCTCGCTAGGTATTTTGAATTGAAAGATTTTCAGCAGGCAATCATTGCGGGACCATGCCATGCCGAAGAAATCGCACGGAGCAAGAAAACGTATATGACCTTGTGCGGTCCCAACGAATCCTTTATCCGTAAGATTTCCAAGGGCTTCGCTTCAAGCTATATGCAGGTAAACTATAGCCCCGACATGATGGGCGTGGAGTACGCCGCTATTTACAAAAATGTCGTCGGCATCGTCTGTGGCATGGCCGAAGGACTGCATTACGGTGACAACTTTATGGCGGTGCTTGTGGCCAATGCGATTGACGAACTGGGGCTGTTGCTGCATTCCCTTGGTGCGCCCGATGTCCGGCTGGGGAGCTCCACCTATTTGGGCGACCTATTGGTGACGGGTTACTCCGCGCATAGCCGTAACCGGACTTTCGGTAAATACCTTGGCCAGGGATATTCGGTGTTCGAAGCCCGTCAACTCATGGGCATGGTCGCTGAAGGATATTTTGCAACCCGGGGGCTGATGGCGACGGTCTCGAGCCTCGGGCTCAATTTGCCCCTCTTACAGACAACATATCGTGTGCTATACAACCATATGGCCGCAATTGATGAATTTAAACTTTTAGAAAGGAATATAAAATAATATGCTATTAGCAACAGATTTAGATGGAACTTTTTTGGGCGGAAAGATGGAAGACCGCCTCAGATTATATAGATTGATAAAAACTAGCCCGAATATGCAGCTGGTCTTTGTTACCGGAAGAGGGCTGGAGTCGGTATTGCCGCTGCTGAGCGACCCGCTTATTCCGGTGCCAGATTTCATTATTGCGGATGTGGGCGCAACGGTCGTTAACGGCCATAGCCTGGAAGCGATTGAGCCGCTGCAGAGTGAGATTGAGGAAAAATGGCCGCAGACTTATGCCATCCGGGCAGCGCTGGAGGAAATACCGCAGTTGAATTATCAACATGTGCCGCAGCAGCGCCGCAGTTCATTTTATTATGAAGCCGGTGTGGACCATAGTCTGGTGCAGCAGGTGGCTGACAGGTATGACTGTGATATTATTACTTCGGCCGATAAATACCTGGACTTGCTCCCCAGAGGGGTCAATAAGGGGACGACATTAAAGAAGCTGGTTGAATTTCTGGCCGTTGACCCAGATGATGTGATGGTAGCTGGCGATACGCTGAATGATCTGGCCTTGTTTGAGATCGGCTTTCGTGGTGTTGCTGTCGGAAAATCTGAGCCGGGGCTGCTGCAGGCCATTGATCAGTTGGATACAGCGTACAGTGCAGAGGCCGCTGGAGCGGGCGGTATACTGGAGTACATGGGTAAATACCGCCCGTTTCAGCAGCTGATCCGCGGGGAACAAAAATCGTTGCCTCAAAAAAGAAAATCCAAAAAATCAGACCAGCTGGTGATGGTGTACCATCGGCTGCCTTTTGAAAAGGAGTCGGTAAACGGTAAGACGGTAAGGGTACCGCCCAGAAGCCCGAACGGCATCATTCCTTCGCTGCTGGGCTTATTTGAAAAGGGACGCTCCGGTCTTTGGATCGGGGAGGAAGTCATCCAGCAGGACGGAAAGCCGGTTCCAAATCAGTTGGTGGACGAAAGCCGATATCCTAATCTGGTCGCTTCCACCCTATCGCTGTCTAAAGAGGATATCGATAAGTTCTATCGTGTATTCTCCAAAGAGGCGTTCTGGCCGACGATCTTTTCCTTTGTTGACCGGGCAAAATTCAACCACGAGGACTGGGAACATTACCTGATGATCAACAAGCGCTTTGCCGAGCGGATTGCCCGCGAGGCCGACGAGGAGGCGCTGGTCTGGATCCATGAGTATAATCTGTGGATGGTGCCTTCTTTTTTAAAGACCATGCGCCCGGATCTGAAAATTGGCTTTTTTCATCATACGGCTTTTCCGGCAGCAGATATTTTCAATATTATTCCCTGGCGCAAAGAGATCATCGGCAGCCTGCTGCTCTGTGATTTTATCAGTTTTCATATCCCTCGTTACGTCGAGAATTTTGTGGATGTGATCCGCAGCCATACACCATTTAAAGTGGTCAAAAAAGTTGATGTCGCCAATCAGTTCCTGACCTATAGCTGTGCACTCGGCGTCGATCAGATGACCAAGATCATAGAGGTGGATGGCCGGCAGATTAGGCTTGGCGCACAGCCGGTGGGGGTGAACAGGGACCATATCGAACAGATTTTGACGGATGATAAGGTCAAGACTGAGATCAATGCCCTCAAAGAAAACAAAGCCGGATCCGGAATAACGCGTATCATATCCATCGAGCGTCTGGATTACGTCAAAGGCCCCTTGGAAAAAATCCAGGCTTTTGGTGAATTTCTAGCCGAATACCCAGAATTTAGGGGCAAGATCGAACTGGTCAATGTCTGTACGCCGCCATCACAGGGGATGACTATCTATGACGAAATCCGGGATCAGGTGAATCAGGCCGTGGGTGAGATCAACGGTAAATATGCAACGATGAACTGGACCCCGATCCAATATTTTTACAGGGCCTTACCTTTTGAGGAAGTGGTCAAACACTATGCGCTGAGTGATATTGCCTGGATCACGCCTCTGCGGGACGGACTGAATCTAGTCGCAAAGGAATACATTGCGACCCATGGGTTATTGGAGACTCCCGGGATTCTTGTGCTCTCAGAATTTGCAGGTGCCTCGGTCGAATTGCCTTATGCCATATTGACCAATCCCTACGACCGTAAGAGCATGAAAGATGCACTGTTGAAAGCCTTGGTCATGGAACCCGGAGAGGCTCAGGTCAGGGCGCGCCGGCTGTACGAGCATATTGAGCACTACGATATCCATTACTGGGGGCGGGATTTTGTGAAAGAGCTCGAAAAATCGGGTAAAGCAATTGTTCCTGAAAAGAAGTAACGGCTAGTCTCAGGTGCTAAACGTGTTTTTTAAGCCATCTAAGAAAAAAAGAGTTAGAAATAACGTTGAAAACGAAGCTGCTAGATGTATCCTTTAGGAAATCCCTCTATTTTACAAACAATATTGTTTTAAAGAGGGTTTTTCTTGAGGGAATAATTCAATAAAAAAATAACGCGCAAAGTCTCGAAGAAAAAATAAAATATGATAAATACAGGTAATAATAATGAATTTCAAAATGCTTTCAGTGCAAGCTTCAGTTATTATTTTGACAATTTTAGAAATGAGGAGCAATTTTTTGATTCTGCCAAAAGATGGATTGATGATAAATATTTCTTGATTGTGTTTGGATGTTCAACTAAGGATCATCGTGGACAACATATCTTATTATTTTTCAGCAGCCAGTATTTTCCGGTTCAAGAACTAAGAGGATATTTTAAAGAAGGGGCTTATTTTGCATTCCGTTCAGATCTATTTACAGGATATAGTCTGCGAAATAAATTGAAAGAATTTGGGTTTCTAGAATACTCCATTCAGGAATCGATGATCTTATCGAATAACGATTATAGACTTATAAAAAATATCTTTGAACTGATAGACCTCGAGACTAAGATGCCCATGAGTGAAACGCAGTCTAAAATACTTATTTCTTATCTTGATTTGCTTTTACAACATATGCAAAGGTTTTATCAACAGTTAATGGAAGATAAGCTGAATGAGTTTAGCGCGTTACAAAAAGATTTCATGAGCGAGCTGCACACTCTTTTTGATAACAAAAGAAAATGCTTGTTTTTACTTCCTAGTTTAACATTATTGTCCAAGAAACTAAATTGTACAACACGATTTCTCAATGATGTTTCTTTAAAAACTTCTAAAAATACAGCACAGTATCATATTGACAATTTTATTGTTAAAATAGCAAAGGAATTACTTGCTGAAACTGATTTATCAGTAGCTGAAATCGCTAAAAAAATGCAATTTGATCAACCTCAGTCATTAACCAGACTGTTTAAAAAGAAAACAAGAATTAGTCCACTCGACTATCGTATATCAATTATATGACAAATTTATTTCTAGAGGAATCAGCATTAGACTAGCCAAATCAGGTCATTGGTCAAGCCAATGAATTATATTGAGCAAAAATTGCGCATTCTGTGTTGCGGCAGGATGGTTCATTCCTCGTTTTTCACTTTTGATGCCATGGAGTTGTGCCGAAAAAGGAGCACCATCTCCGAATACCACAATTCTCCCTTTCCCAAATTGCAGGTAAGCGCCGTTTGCAAACCCTTTGCCCGACAATCGGGGAATATTGTCTGGAATAGGTCTTTTTATCTGATTCGCATCATTGGGTAGGTAGATGTCATATTCTTCATTTAATAAAGAAATAATATGTGCCTTCGTTGGTATGATAAAGCCTGTTCCACCCCAGCACATGATACTGTCTATTTCCTTACCTGATCCAGTGGTTATTTCATTGGATAACAGTGTGCCTCTATCCTTTGAAAAGATCTCGGGACGTCCATTCTTAGGTAAGGCAAAACCGTTCACGATATGAATCCCAAATGCCGCACCAAGCGTTTGTACAGATCCGGCACAAGGCATGTGGTCGGTCACTAGAAATAGGCTTCCGCCATCAAATACCCATTGACTGAGTGTTTCTATCTCCTGATCGGTAAAGGCTGAATAGGTGGGTAATTTCCAGTTTTCTGGATTATATAAGGCATTTATGCTGATATAAATTTTCACTTCCTTTAATTGATCGTAAGAGATTTTTTCTTTGGCACTTCGGAGGCGATATCCATCAGCTTGCAGAAGATCTGAAAAAGGAGCGTAGGCTCCTCTCAAAGTAACCGGATTGTTGTGTGCCTCGTCAAATAGGAGTAGCGGTCCATCACCGATCCGCACCAGCGGATCGGTGATGGGATAATGAAACTTTTCATCCGCCACCTGTTGGGCACTTAACCCAAAGGTACCTATTAGCAGAAGGAATAAGCAGACAATAGATCTGTTCATATTATTTTTCTTGAATAGGATTATTGGTCCGTCTTTAGCCAGACATCATTTTCGAAACACTGCATTTGCTCCACCTTTCCATTGGCAACAGAAAATGTCAATGGGAAGGTACCATCATCATTTAGAAAGAAAAATTCCGATCGTGGGGTAAATGAAATTGTTTTGTTATCCCACGATTGCGTAAGCGTTAGGCCTGTTGAGGAGGGATCTATTTGAATCTTAAAGTTGTTATCATTTACCTTGAGGTAAGTTCCGGCAAGTTGTTTCAGTTGAGATGCGGTTAAACTCGCGATTTTAGTGGGGTCAAATGGCACGCGCTCACATAAAATCCTACCCAGTATCTTGGTTTGGCTAAAATCGCCGGAATCATCCTTTAAAAATTCTATGGCGTAGCCTTCATTTTTGGATTCAAAATGCGTATCATCTTTACGGACCAGCTGATATCTTTTTTTCTGATCCCACAGCTGTGTCGCATACAGGTTGTTATCTTGCTCCTCGAAAGCAATGAAAGCTACTTTATTGGGTAGCTGGTAGTAACCTTGAAATGATTTTAGCGGAACCAACTGTTGTTGCTGGGGGCTATCTTTAGAGGCGGACTGGGCAAATGTATCAATCGAAGCAAAAAGACAACATGCTCCCACCAGAAGACCATATGTTGCTTTGGAAAATTGGCGGATCGCTCTCGAGTACCCGCTTGGTTTGGTGTATTGTATCATAATTTCTTTTGTTGATTTGATACAAGAGTAGGTCTTTTTGATAGGCTAACCGTCCGAATGGATGCAATCGAACAAACTTCATTGCGTCGGGTTAGTTTGATTGTTTACTATTGACTTTCATATATTCTGTCGGCGTAATGCCTGTTGCTTTTTTGAAGCTGGCATAAAAGGTTGTTCTTGAATTGAAACCTGCCCTTATTGCGATTCCAAACATATCAAGTAGCTTGGCCTCTTCGGATAATAAAAGTATTTTCGCTTCCTCCGTTCGAAGCCCGTTGATAAACTGGTAAAAATTTTTTTCCAGCCCATTGTTTATGATGTACGACAGATCATGCGGATTGATTCCGATATGCTCCGCGAGGGATGATAGTATCAAAGCCGGGTCGAGATATAGCTTTTCAGCTGCTGTTTTCTGTACTAGTTTTTCTTTTAATGCGTCTACTTGTTTTGCTGTCAGCCGCTCTTCGGCTTTAACCTTTTTATGCTCCGCTTCGTTGATGAGGTTTTCTGTAGACTCAATTGTGTAAATTGACCGTTGTGTTAACGTTGCGTAGGCAAGTGCCACAGTGCCCATAAAATATAAAATTGGGGCGACAGCACTAAAAACTATATATACCATAGCCAGCAGGCGGGCAACAATCATCAATAAGAGCGCGATCAATAGATACTTCAACCAGGCCATGTTTATCTTTTCCGTATAGGAAGATAGTTGGCGAATGTTTTTCTGGTGTATTTTGAAGAGCCTATAACAGGCAATCCAATAAAAGATACATTGTGCAAAAAAGAAATATTTGATAGCAAAGATGATCCATTGCGGTAATTGAGGAGGATGGATGTGTTTATTAAAAAGTCCGGGTATTAAATAGATGATCGAGAAGAAAACGAAAGCGAGGAATGGAACAAAATGTAGTCCCCAATACCGAATTGTTGCTGTTGGTTTGACCATGTAGTGAACGGCCAGATAGAAGCAGGGGAGTGTTGCCCATCGCGGGAGTTCCAGCGTATGGATCAATCCATTGCTCTCGATATGAAAACCTTCCAGAAAAAGCTGGGTAAATAAGCATGCCATCAAATAATACCAAGTCCCAAGCCACCGGTCTGCGTGGGAACAACTGTGGTTGACACCCATAACGATTAAGGTGCCGAGCAACAGAAATGCACCCGCTGAAAAAGCATGAAAGGTATAGAGTATATTGATCATGGGCCGTAGCAAGTTATCATTGTAACGTGAATTTAAACATAATTGATCAAATGGTGCTACATCATCCATATAAGTACCCCGATCCAACCATTTACGGACAGCGGGGCGACGAGTAAGCTTTTTTTTACAAATTAGCAATGATCTTTACTGGTCTTGTCCGTGTCCATCCAAACGGATAAATCTGTTAGGGTTCCATGCGATACAATATCAAACTGCTGTCGAATGAGATTACTGATATAGGTTGCTTTTTCGTTTTTCGGTTTATGCTTCGATCGCTTAAGCGGAGATAGTGATTTTATCAATGACAGCACAGTTCTCGATTATAGCTTATTGTTTCCATTTCACTTTTCCCTTATCGTCCAACATTTCGATAGAAGGGTTACCCAGACTGTCCACCTTTAAAATAATTCTCGGTATCTCATTGTTATCTTTCATCACCAAAGAAGCGTTCCCATTCTCTGTTAGTAGGTTTATCCGGTTAATATTATGCCCCGGCTTACCGGATAGATCTTTATCATTAATCAATAGACCAGCCCTGAAATAATTGTCGTGTTTATTATCCTGTGCCAGGATACCAATGGCATCGGCATTCTGATAATCAAATGCAAGTGCATTCAGGTTAGTCTCTTCATTATCGGTAATTGCCAAACCACCTCTTTCGTCTCCATTTTTATCATAGAAAATCAGGCCCGCGGGAGCGTAAGCCCTTTTATATGTTTTCCCTTTGATAATAGGTTGCGGAATGTTATCTGTGTTTGCAATAACGACACGATTATTTCCAGATCTGTCCTTGATATCTATTCTTTCAGCACTTAAACTGTGCTTGTTGTTCAGAAAAAAGTAGACCACACAAGCCATCAGTACGATATTGGAAAGAATAAGTGCGGTTAGAAATATTTTTAGTGTTTTGGAAATTGTTTGCATAATTTAATTTCAATTGTTAATTATTACGGTCTCCTATTCCAAACTTCAATTAATAGTACGATGCGTTCTATTTCAAAGAGTTTAATAGTATCCTTTATTATTGTTTGATAATAAGCAAAAATAAAGTGTGATTTCGAAAACGCACTCTATATAGGTTGAGCGTAATGATTTTTTTATTTGGTTAGCCCTTTACGTATTCGGCTCAACTGTGTTGGGGTAATGCTCAGGTGCGAAGCAATATATTGTAGTGGAATTCTGCTGTCAATTCCCGGATGTGCCGCCAGCAATTTGAGATATCTTGTGGTTGCACTTTCGGTCAGTAAAGAAATTTCTCTTTCTTCATTAATGACGATCCATTTTTTCTCCAAATAGGCAATGTAAAGGTTTTTTAGTTCATCATTTTGATTGATAGCTGCTCTTGTTTGATAATAAGGCATACATACCACAGTAGTGTTTTCAATAGCTTGCAGTTTAAAATCGTTGGGCGTTTTTATGATTGCCGAAAATCTTGTGCTCGCAAAATCCCTCTCCAAATAAATCCATTTATTCCAGATAGCTCCTTTTTCATCAATAAAATAAGAGTTTAAGGCTCCTTTACAGACAAAGAAAATGTCATTGGCGACACGCCCTTCCCTAAGTAAAACTTCATTTTTCTTAAACTGCTGAATGTAGGCCGTTTCAGCCAATAAATCAAATGCCTTATCCGAAATGGGATATACGCTTGTAACAGCTGTTTTAAAGTCAGCAAGATATTTTTCTGTTTCTGTCATTTGCTTTAGCGGGGCTATATTCGAATAAATATAACGTATATTTTAAATAGCTAAAATTGATTTTTCTTCTTCTTTGGATATTTCGATATCAATGACCACTAGATATATATGATAGATTTTATCTTGGTATTATTGTGCCTGAATTTGTAGCGGCAATAATAGTCGTCTGTATTTATTGTCCTGTTTCGTTTTTGAAACCGAAGCGTTATCCCAGTAGCTGCGGTGAGAATAATCTCTACCGATTCCGTATCGAGATCCCTGGCCGACCTCAACGAATAAAATTTCCAGATAAGTCCAAATCTGAGAATAAGTTATAAGTGTCGAAATAAAGGAACTATTTTGGCCACTTCATAAGTGGCTCCTTTGTAGGGGCTTATTGTTTTTTTGTCAATTTTTACCATCAACTCTCATCCTTTGCAGCATTTTCTTCGGCAAGCTTTCCTTTAAGTTATAGGACACCAGCTATCCCGATCACCCTTTGACTTTCTGATCCTGGCATAAAATTTTTTACGATCTTTAAAGAACCAATACGTCGCTATTATGATAAATATATTATTAAAAACGGTTACAGATGCAATAGACATTAATCAAGCAGATAGGGACCTGATTTCAAAACTTTTTAGGGAAAAGAAATATTGAGACTAAGCACAGCAGATAGAACATTAACCTGTTTTGTAAACAAAGGAAGCCTGTCCAAATTCATTTACAGAACTTTGACAGACTTCCATTTTAGAATAATTATGGTATGTTTATTTAGCGGCTAAAACGTCCAATTTCTCAATAGATGGCGGATTAGCTAACAATTCTGGTGCATTTTCCATAAGCGCCTTTGCTATCTTACCACCAAGATGTGCTTGTCTGCCTTCTTCATCTGAAAATGTGTCATAAATGCCAAATGTAGAAGAGTCAATACGAAACGCATACCAAGTAATAGTGCCGACTTCTTCATTAGCAAGTGGCAACGCACTTGTAATAAACTCTTCAACGTTTTTTTCTTTTCCAGCTTTTGCTTCTAGTCGAACTAATAATCCTAATTTTTTCATATATGTTTATCTTTTTTAAATTACACATTTTTATAACAAATGTAGCTCATTTAAGTTTTTTAGGATTTTTTATTTGGTTCAAAAACTTATGAAAAAAGATCAACTACCGTTATAACGTAGCCTTTGGGGATATCAATAAAACCATCTTAACTTACTGTAATAGAATGTTAGAATCCCTGCATCAAAATGCCTAAAATAACGCTATTGTATGGACCCTTTTTAATTCACCCCAAGATTCTTTATCAAATTCTTCGCTATCTTACCATTGTTGTTGATTAAACGTTCTAACATAGGCTTGGTTTAGTATGTTAAAAATGTGGAAAAGATCTAACCTAAACTATCGTCAAGCAATACATATTTGTAACCTCTCAGACATTAAAACGGAGGTTTATTGAGATTATTCGATATCCTTAATTAGCATGATTAATTTTAAAAGATGTTGTATCAAAAACTTGTATCAATAAACAAAGTTTCATGAATTTATATCACATGAGTTTAATGTAACTAAATATGAAAATTGGGTATGCAACTGGAAAACCACTTGAACGAAAAGAAAGCTTCGGGCAATAGCAATCGTCGAAATGGCAAGACAAAAAAGACAGTCCGAGGTCTCAATACCGGAACTTTTGAGCTGGAGACAGGCCGGGATAGATCGGTAAGGTTCGAGCCTAAAGTAGTACCTAACAGACAATTAATTATCACTGAACAGCTTGAGGGACACGTGTTGAGCATGTATGCCCATCTCCTGCTAGTTGAACTGAATTATTAAAAAACTCTTCAAATCCGAATTGACCTACTCCGTCAAATGTGATTTCTTCAATTCCAAAAAATTCAAAGGCGCTAGCAAATTTTAGTAATTCTCTTATCTCTGGCGGAATTTGTCCTGTTGGCAATCTTTGGCTAATTCGTCAATTTGTTGATTTGTCAAACCTTCTTTTAATTCTACTTTATATTCGTCGCCATCTTCTTAAATATATTGTTCGGTCGAAATGGAAGTTAGTTTTTCCGTAGGTGTCATAAATGCAATTGTGTTTTCTTGATGTGTCGTGTTATGCTTGTAGGTAACTGGCGCGGCGACTTGTCGTAGCTGTATCGAAGATACGAAAGTGGAGCTGTTTTGCCAAGTCACTTGTTATAATTTAGTGGATGCGCCATTAAATGAGGAATCTGGCTATCGGAATTTTTATGGAGATACCGCTAGCCCCAAATTACGAAGCATGGTGGTGCATTGAAAACTTTATCGATTTACCACAGGGACGGAATAGCGCTTTAGATTTCGGGGTACATGCAGGCGAAGTCAAAGTCCGACTGGAATTTTTGCCAAGGAATAGATGGTCTATCTAAAAGCAGTGAAGCATGAAGCCACTCGGTATGATATATCAGATATTTATATGCAGTGGTAAGGCTATTTTAATCAAGAGACAGAAGAGAAACTCCAGATAATAAATATACGCGTTAAGGAATTAAAGATTTTTTGGCGTATAGCCGGGGGCCTAGTTAAATAGTTTACAGAAGAAACTATTTTGGTAAATTCATAAGTAGTTCCTTTGCAGGTACTTCTTGTATTTTTCCGTCAACTTTTACCACCAAACTCTCACCCTTTGCTGCACTTTCTTCGGCTAGTTTTCGTAAAGCCTTTTGCACTCCTAAACGAATTCGTTCAGCAAGATTAATATTTTCAATATTTACCTTATCGTTCATTATAGTATTTCGATTTTAGTGTTGACCAAATTTCGCTATTTGAAACGAATTCTCCAAATTTATCACCCTGAGCAATAATTCCGGGGATTAAATCCATGTTATCAAAAACCAACCAGCGATCACATATTGGAATATAAATGTTAAACAAATTTTCTAAACCACGATGATAACGTCTTTCTATCACATCAGATGGAATATTGTGTCCTCCGTTTTCTACTCTTTTCTTTACACGTTGTATGGCTAGTGCAGGGGAGTCGAGCCAAAAATAGAGTACAGTTACCAAAGAATTCGATATCTCGAATGTCAATGCTGCAAAAATAAAATATTGCGGGCTTTTATAAAGTTACTAGATTTTGCCAAATGGATGTTATCTGCTGTTTTTTTAATAAAAGGCACAGTAGAAATTCCATTCTTCTGTTTTCGCATTTTTAGCAAAATACATCGTTCCGCTATCAACTATATTCAAATTTGCTTTGTCGTCGGATGCAATTTGAAATACAAATTCAAAGTCGTTACCAAAATAAACACCCGGTTGACAAAAGCTTGGGTAACCTCCAAGTTTGTGTCCATATTGATTGTCAGCTGTATCATAATAACCTTCAATTACTCCCGAATTTTCAAGTTTTAATATTTCATCTTCCATTTCACTTGTTAAACCACCTCCATCCCACACAGGATAATCTTCTTCTATTTTTGAAGGTTTTAGGGGAAATGGTTTTAGTCCTGAATCAGGATTGTTTAATTCTTTAATTATTAATTTGTCTGATTTTTTATATTCTCGCAAAAGCCATTCATTTCCGTTGGCAGTTATATCCATTGGAAGTTCTTCTGCTATAAAAACAGTAATCACCATTGTATCAGCTAAAATATCAGGTCTAATTTCAATATCTTCTAAGCAAAGTTGGAACAGAGGAAACGTCCAAAACGATGAGATAATTCGTATAAAAAAGTGGCGGATAGTGTTTTCAGTCAGTTTCTATCCTTGATAGACCGGTATAGGAATCTGTCCAATCTTGTGAGCTTTATACGTATGAACATATTTGGCTAAGATTGCCTCCTTTGGTGGTTAACGAGAGGAGCTTTTATTGCTTAATTTGTTTGTCTCATTAAAGCTACCGAATAAATAAATTGGCTACGGATTCCCGAAATCGGGTAATGTACGCTCAAATTACCGTGCATGATAAAAGCATGGGCATGAAAGATTATCATCTTTACAACAAAAATGGTCTTGCTTTTTATGTTTTCAGGAAATCTTAGGGAGTGTGGCAATTGGCATTCGGTGTACTTGCCGATGACATCAAGGAAGCGTGCATTGACGCTCTTATACTTCGCTTTGATACGGATGTGCCTGAGTTGTTTTATCATCATGGAAAACGCCAGGTAGTGGAAGTTCGGGCCAAGAAATACAGCCTTTGGCATATTTATCTCAATAATGCTTATGTAGGAAGTATTCAATATTACACCTTCACTAAGCAGTTCAATTACCACCTTGAAGACAATTGCTTATTGACCGATGATCAGGTGCAAAAATATATAGCCCTGATAAAACGTGGAGAATTAAAGTGGATAAAGGACGATATGCGATGAAAAACGATATAAAAGGAATAAAAAAACCTCGAGTCTGGGAGGATCTTAAGGCTTCCTAAATACTGCGGAATAGTGCTGCTGTAACTATGTTTCTATCGTCGAGAATAAAAGGTGCTGTATTGATGGAGGATTTTCCCCATCTGCCTCGAAGATATCAACCTTTGTTTGTAGCAACCTATCGTCTTTAATTATCAGATGCTCGGGGAAAACATGTTGTACTTTCTTTGTCAGCTTTTCAAATACCTGAAAATCAGTATCGCATACTGGGGTAAATGATTTTTTCCGATCGGGGAGGCGCATTATCCTGATCGCAAAATAGGGTAAAATAACACTAACAAATAAAGAGTATAAGATGTCTTCATTCTGCTCAAGGGGGAAGGAAAAGTGATATGAAGGGCTTCCCCCTAAGAAGGAATAGTCCCAGATTTCAGCAGACAGGTCGGTAAGGGACTCTTTTAATTGTTCCCATTGCCCGCGGTTTGACCAGGCTGATTCAATACATTGTTTCCGGTTATTGTAAGCTTCTGAAGCGGAATAAGCCATGATATCGTCGAGGGTAACACCCTCCGGATAATACTCTTTTAACTGCTCTGTTATTTGTTCCTTTCGCATCTGAATTTATTTACAATTAGTATCCCAGTTCTTCACTCCAGTCCCAGGATTAGTTCCTACCATATTGGCTCCTCTCGCAAGATTCGCTCCAAGCTGTGCATTGATTTAGACCTGCATTTCAGGAGGCCTTTTTTTTAATTTGTTAAAACTGCCGAACGAATCGACTGTTCTTCCGCGTAACCAACTCTTCTTTCGAACCCATACCGTAGCCTTAACAATGCGTCATCATCTTGAAATTAAGAGCTGTATATATTCTTTTTAACAACCTTTTGATGAAAAGGACGCGTACATATTTTAGGATATATTAAGGTTAATACGATTTATCCAAATTTGTTCTCGGTCTTGGTTGTTTTCAAAGTTCTGCAACATATATTCACGATTGTACTTTACTTTTCCATTGAAATACAATTTACCATTTACGTAAACCTTTACTTTCTTCTTCAGATTGACCATTTCAGGCGAAATATTGATTGAAAATGATTTAATAGATGAAGTTTTAATTCTGAAAATGTTGTTTTGATATTCAGCTTTTATTTTTCCTGATTTTCTTGGAAAATCAAAAGCTTTTTTATTAACCTCCTGCACAACTAAGCTATCGTTTTTGTCGTATTTCAACCATTGGTTGATTTTGAAATTTAACTCTTTGTGCCAATTTGATTTTCGGCTTAGGGTATCTAGTTTTATATCAGAAAACCAATCAATATTTCCGTATTTTTCATCATCAAATTCCCAAGATATTTCTTTCGAAAAAGGATTTCTCTTCCGGGGTTTTAGGTCGTTAAAAAGAATCTGATAAGCTGGTTCAGATTCGTCAAATTGTGGAAACCAATGCGGAAATCCATTGTAGCGATAATCTTTGTAATCGGCATTTATTCCGTTCATTAATTTTGTTAAATCATCATTTGCGTTTGGTGGATAATAATAATCCTCATCTGTTGAAAAATTGATAAATGAACGGTTTTTAATATTTTCAACGAAAGTACCACCCGTAAATATTTTTGGATAAGTGTTAAATCCGTAAAAACCTGCAAATTGTGTAGGTTGTTTCATCAGATATGAAAACGACCCCGTTCCTCCGTTAGAATGTCCCGAAATGAAAACTTTATTGTCATCAACGTTGACTGCTTTCTTGATACTTTCAAGCATTTCGGGAATCATAAAAAAGCCCTCATTTGATGTCATCCAATTGTATTGCCTGCTCCCTTTTGGAAAAACTAAAATGACATCATTTTGCTCTGCATATTTTGTGTAATATCTATTCCAACCACCTAAATTCCAATCTGCAAACTGATAATCAATCAACGCATTACTTCTTACTGCACCATGAAGAAAGAAAAGCAGGGGATACTTCTTATGAGGATTGTAATTTTTTGGTAAATGAATAAAAAACGAAGTTTTGGTTGAATCGTTTATTTTGAATGAAATAGAATAATCCTGATTCTTTTTCGCTTTGTAGGGATTAAAGTTTTTTATTTTCTCATAAAGAGATTTTTCATCCTGAAATTTATCTAGGTTAGTTGGCTCTATGCTGAAAAATTCATCTTCCTTTACTTTTAATTGGATGTAAAAACGATCTTTATTTTTAATAGCATCACTTTTCAAAATTTGCCATCTTGGGTCACCTATTAGATCTTTATATTCTTCCGAAGCATAATCTCTAATGATATAATTCCAAGCGGGATAAGTTTTCCAGTCGGTTTCCTTCTTTGCCAGCGCAGATAAATAGGTAAATGCTTTATCTTTATTATTCAATTTATAGGCTAAGATTGAAGCGTTATAGCGGCTAAATTGATCTATACTATCCGGAAAGCGCGCAAATGCATCCTCGTATAATCCTAATGCATGCAGATACGCAATTGAATCTTTTGCTTTTTTTTTGTTTTCGACCGCTTTTCGAATCAAAGTTGAATAATTTTCCTGTGCTTGGGCAAATAAACTTAACAGAACTAAAAATAAAACAATACAATATCTCATAAATCAAAATTTAATCAGGCAAATCTACAGACAAACTATTTCGGAAACTTGTAAAAATGGAACTTTACTCGAACTTGTAAAAATGGAACTTTACTCGTTAAGGATCCAGATGCCAAAAAGTATCTTCTTTTCCTAAAATAGTTCCTTTGCTAAAAAAGTTTCTAGGTGAATTATCAACCAGATTTTTATAGATTTTATTAAGATGAGATTGGTCGCTGAAATTAAACTCATAAGCAATTTCAGTGAAGCTACTTTCAGGGTTCTCAAAAAGTTTCTTGTTGACGGACTGCCTAAAAAGAACTATTTCGTAAAATTTTTTTATGGAAACTCCCAAATGAAATTGAAATAATCTGTTTAAATGTTGTCTGCTGATTCCAATGTAAGTTGAAAGTTCTGTGACAGATATTTTCTCGTCATTACTGAAAATATATTGAATTGCTTGTTCTAAAATTGGGCTCTCAAATTTTTTAAAACGATGTAATAAAGCGTTGTCTAAAAAATCTGAAATATGTTTTGTTTGAGTTGTAGAAAAGATTTCTTTTAGTTCTTCTGGACTGAAAAACTCGTAATCTGTTATATAATCTGCAAAATTTAAATTTTCGTAAAATTGCTGGATACCTAAAGGATGAAATACAATGACGATTCTGTAAACTGTTCCAGATTGTTTTACATTAAGTACTTTTTGCCGAATAGGGGTGAAAATCTGAAATGGGTTTGCGTTATCATCAAATTTTATTTCTCCATTTTCCAATCTCACATGATATCTATAAATTGAAATTGTATTATTAAAATGGGGGAAACATAGGAATTTATTGATCACATTATTTGGTTTAATGTCCAAATAGTAATAATCAACATACTTTTTGACTATAGGATTTTTTGGTTTGAACGTTTGAAATAATTCCTTCATTTTTAACTTTCCACCTCGCAAATCTGCAATAATTTCAAAAATAAGAAAAAAAGTTAATGCTAAATCAACATATATCTGATCGTCTAAATAATAATGGAGATTGGAAAAAAACCTAAACAGCTTTGCTGGAGATTAGCGCTTAGCAAAGGGCTACTTTAGTCTAATATAATTCACTATCAAACGCTAAGAAAAGTGATTAAAAGTAATTTATACATAATCGATATTATTTACTAGGTTATTGTGCTAATTTATTACATACTAAATAACTCATAAAATTTGATAAAGAATAGTCTGTCTGTAATTTTTCAGCTCATGTGATTGACTATCCATATAATTTACTTGTTTTTTTACTAAATATGTTAGCAATAATCAATTTATTGTTATATATTTGTCTGATAATCAATTAATAAAAATTATGGCTAGATCAAAAAAACATTTGGGTAGGTATGTAGATCCACGTACCGATTTCGGTTGGAAATTTTACTTTGGTAGGGAGGACAACAAAATCTTACTGATTGAGTTTCTCAATAGTCTGTTTCAGGGAGAGAAGATAATTTCGGATCTAAGATATAAGCCTGTAGAACATGATGGTGATTATGAGGGAATGCGTCGTGTTGTATTTGATTTACATTGTATCGGCAGCGATGGTGAGGTTTTCATCATTGAGATGCAGCAGCTCTTTCAAGAATTTTTTAAGGACCGTGCAGTGTACTATACCTCACGTCTCATCAATAAACAATTAGCGCGAGGTAAGAAGGGTAGTGATTATTACCTACCGGAGGTTTACTTTATTGGTATTTTGGAGTTTCACATGGATAGAAATGGTAGTACCGGTATATCTCGTGTCACAGAGCGGCCTTATTTCTATGATGTTGCGCTGTGTGACAAATTGACCAAAGAAATATTCTATGATAAATTGGGATATAAAATGATTTCGCTTCCATTATTTAATAAACAGCCAGAAGAACTAAAGACAGTTATGGATCAGTGGTTGTACTTACTTAAACACTTGAGTACCATGGATAGATTGCCAACATTTTTGGATAAAAGAATATTTGGTCTTATCTTTGAGATAGGAGAGATAGGTAAACTAACGGAGGAGGAGCTAATGTCATACGAAGCAAGTTTAAAACATAAGCGTGATGCTGAGAGCGTATTTAATTCGGCCAAGAAATCCGGAGAATCTTTAGGTCACGCTAAAGGCCTAGCAGAAGGTAAAGCTAAAGGTCTAGCAGAAGGTAAAGCCAAAGGTCTAGCAGAAGGTAAAGCCAAAGGACTAGCAGAAGGAGAGCGTAAAAAAGCTCTTGAGACTGCTAAAGCATTTAAGGAAATGGGGCTACCTATAGCTGATATTGCTAAGGGCACAGGGCTTTCTGTCGAAGAGGTCGAAAAACTCTAAGTTTCTTTATTTTGGATGACTGCTCCACCAATAGATGAATGGCACGAGCCGATTAAATTGGTTGACACAGTTTATGTTACAGTCTCCCGTTATATGCTGTGCTTCCTGTTATTCTGTTGTCGGTAATAGTTTGTCCGCTAAATATTGTTTCCATTTTGTCCCGGTAAACTCGCAATTTCCGCTTTTGATTTGAGCATTAGGAAATTCTGCAAGAATTGCTGTTAAGTCGTTCCAAACATTTTTCAATTTATCGTCCTTGTTTTCAAAATTCAAACTAAATTTTCCGTTTTCTACTTTAATATGCTTGAGAAAAATACCTTCTTGTGTCGAGCTAATTCTGTCCGCAAGTTGTATATAGTAACCTTGATAGTCTGGATAAGGAACTTGCTCTGGTTGTCTTTCTTCACCTGAATAATAACGAAACAGAATGTCGTGTCCGTATTTGCTTAATTTTTCTTTCCAAAATAAAGGTCTCGGAACTTCAGAAAGGTCAGCGGTCAAATATATTTCCTTCTCACTTGTCCAAGGCTTAAATGTTGTTTTTATTAGTTCTTGTTCTTCAATTTCAAGGCTGTTTGTAACAAGTCGAAAAATCGCAGGTGTAGCGAACTCTAAGCAAATTCCATTTTCAACTTCCCATGCTTCAATATATTCAATGTAATTGTCGTCACCAACATTTGTTACATCTATGTCAAAAGTCCATTCATAAATTTTTGATGGAATAATTTTGAAAGGCAAGATGTGTCTTTCTGAATTTGCCTTATAATTTGCTTTCACATTATAACCAACAATAATTTCAAGCGGATTTTCTTTTATTGCCAAAACGTGTCCGTCTTCAAAATAGAAGTTGTCGGACAACCATTTGTCAAGGTCGTTGAATGTATGTACGGTAGTTTTTAGCATTGTATATGTAGAGCGGCGACTTTGCGAAGTAACGTAGCCGTATCGAAGATACGAAAGTGGAGCTGTTTAACCAAGTCGCTTATGGTAAGCTGTCCGCGTAGCGACGGCTTACGTCAATTCCAATCTTAATATAGACTAAGGTTTCCCATAATGCTATTATCGGGCTAGGATAGGCTTAATACATCCGATTACATATAAAAAATGGGAAACCCTAAATATCTGTACGGTATACAATGTTGCTAATAATATTAGTAATATTGTGTAATGAAACCGCTAGAAATCTTTTGCCGAAATCGGGTAATGTACGCTCAAATTACCGTGCATGATAAAAGCATGGGCATGAAAGATTATCATCTTTACAACAAAAATGGTCTTGCTCATTATGTTTTCAGGAAATCTCAGGGAGAGTGGCAATTGGCATACGGTGTACTTGCCGATGACATCAAGGAAGCGTGCATTGACGCCCTTATACTTCGCTTTGATACTGATGTGCCTGAGTTGTTTTATCATCATGGAAAACGCCAGGTAGTGGAAGTTCGGGCCAAGAAATACAGCCTTTGGCATATATACCTCAATAATGCTTATGTAGGAAGTATTCATTATGACACCTTCACTAAACAGTTCAATTATCACCTTGACGACAATTGCTTATTGACCGATGATCACGTGCAAAAATATATAGCCATGATCCAGCGTGGAGAATTAAAGTGGATAAAGGACGATATTCGATGAAAAAGAATATAAAGTTCGAATGTGACGTGTGTGGTCAGAAGCAAGTGGTTGAGGTTTCTGTTTTGCATGGTGGTGGAACCTTGCAAATTATGATTGATCGGTTTTTTATAATGAATGTAGATTTTCGCAGTGGCGATTGGGTAATGCTATGTAACAATACGAGCTGGTTGACCACCGATGAACTTGTTATTATCCTCGATGAGTTGGGCTATGACGAATAAAAAAACCTTGAGTCTGGGCGGGGCGAATCCTGTTTGGTTTTAAAAACAAAAAAAGGCCGAGTTACTCCTCATCCTCATAAATGAATAAATATTATAAAGTCTTTTCCAAAATTAGAAATCACCCAAGTTGCAGCAATGATAACGGACGGTGCGACAGGTGTGGACGATCATGGAAAAACTTTTTGATAATAGAATGCTGTCATTACCGAGACAGGGGGTTGATCTGGAGTGTTCGTGAACATGATAATAATATTTGAAGCAATAAACTAGCATTCCGGAATGAAAGTATTATCAGGAAGGAACTTTTAAACAACATATTCAAATAAATGAATAATTACTATCTGTGGGATTTACATACAATTAAACCAAAGAATGAAAGCAATTCACAACCTATGTAAGCATCCATTAATATAAACACTATTATGAGTCCAGCCGTATATATCGACCGGACTTTAAGATTTATCTTTTCAAAGCCTTTTCCTTTTCTTTAAGCATCCAGTTTCGGAGCTTTTCCTCTCTTTCAGGGCTGATACGCTTTAGAACAATTACCCCCTTTAAATTTTGAGTGCTATTCCCTGTAAATCTGTCGAATTCAACCGTTATATCATATTCAAAGCGATTCCATTTGGGAGAAGTGAGACTGTCAAACGGCACAGTTGTTATGGAATCCCCCCGTTGAACATATACCAAATTTGCCCAAGTAGCAGATGTCCTACTTGGAACACCAGACATCATTGCAACATCACGGAGATCCAAATGTATTTTTTCGACCAAAGTCTGTAGTATCGATAAGTCCTTTTCTTTTTTTTGACTGTAGGCAGATGTTAAAAAACAAATACCCAAAATTGTTAAAATGTTATTCTTCATTTGTTATCAATTAATTGGGGCTAGAGGATACGCTATGGATCGGACAGTTTTTCCCATCGCCTAAGTTTGCGTATGGTTTGATCGTTTGAGGTTGACCATCGGCGCTCGTCACGGTGATAGTTGGGTTTTTTACCCAGGTTTCATTTATTTCAACAGGTGGATTACCAAAGGTTGCATAATTATTTGCAAATGCTAAAGCTTTTGAAAAGTACTATTAATACAATATCGAATCCTATTTGGTTTTTAAAAAATATTATTTCTAGCTGTTGAGCATGGAGTACTAGCTGTCAAAAAGTTTGCTGTTACCGGATTTTTGACTGTAAATGATCTAAGCACCAAAAATATTTTACGTTGACGGATCAGGTGTGGATGATCTTTAAAAGCTACACATTCAAAAAATAGATAACATCAACCTCCCCACTTGAAGTTAGTGAGTGGATAGATTGCAATTATTTACTGATGTTTTCGACTTGCTTTTTCAACTTCCTTTCTTAACTTTTTCTGATCTTTTCTTGGGCCCACTTCATTTATATAAGCAGGTTGCCTTGGTAATTTTATATCCAGATAGTAATCTTTAAAGTATGCATCTATTCTCACTTCATCAATTGTCAAATTCGATCCAAATTTTTCTATAATTACTTTTCCCCAAAAACCATCTGGAGAGATTTGTTTTGAAAATTCACCCTTTTCGTCTGTGGTAAGCGAAGCTATGGTGTCCCTGCCATTTTTAAGAAAAAAGACTCTCGCGTAAGGCACTATTTCATTATTATAGCATAATCTTACTTTTCCATGTATTAATGGAGCTACCTCGCTTTCCGTATATCCTTTGCCCATCTGATTAAAACTACTGCAATTGTTTCGATCAATTTCAGCAAAGTCGTCAAGATTCTTTTTCGTTGCACAACTTGCCAATGTCCAAAATAAAAGAATGCTAGCAACCCATGCGAACTCCTTTTTGTGTAACTCCTTTGTCTTTTCTAGTATCATATTGTTCAGCCATTATTCTATCTGTAATTCGAGATTTATCTACATCTGAAAGGTTTTTAAATGCATCCGTTTCTAATAAGCCCTTCCAGGCAATATCGTCATATATTTGCTTATCTAAATGATAGCCTTTTAATTCTCCGTAATTTTTAATGGATGCGGCTAGATCTGTAATAAAATCTCTAGCAATGGTCTCATGTTGAGCGCCATTTGAAAAAGCTTTTTTCTTTGTATACTTTTCAAATAATTGAGGATAAGTCATTGTTGCTGCCGTTGGATCATCATAAAAAAATGCAGTAAGGTAAGCATGAATAGATTCATGAAGCATTGTTGTTGCAAATGCTAAGTCGGAAACATTACCTATAACTAGTGGATTGGTATTGAAAGCTATAATTATTTCTCCTGTATTATTATTTCGATTTGTACCAGCCACTTTCATCGGATCGCTAAAATTTTCTGTAGTAAACTTAAGGTTATACCCTGGTATTTCTCCCGAAAACTTTTTGATTATATCAGCGACAGAATTTCCATTCAGCATTTTAAGTGTATCCGATACGCCTTTCATACAGTCTGGAAGATTTGTATCATCGATTTTAGCATTGAAGTTTGCAATATCACTTCCGTCCGAGCCACCTCCACCATCACCCGTACCAGGTGCATCTGGAACCCAAACATTTTCGCAGACGTACTCATCTCGGCTATCAATAAGCGACCAACCATATCCAGCACAAAATGAGGGGTAAGAACAATCTCTGCTATGATATATAGTAATACCACTACCACATCCATATCCTCCTGATTGATAGATACAATCCACCGTTTGATAGTTGCAATTTTGCTCCCATGCCATTTTCGTTGATGAAGCCCTCTTTTTCTGTACATTTTCATCTCCTTCAAAATAAGGCGAACCATTCCGGTATTTTATCAAATTTGCAGCGTTACTTTTTAGATTTGTGAATAACATTTTTCCAGTAAAGGAGCGGAGATCAGTAATTTCTTCCTTCGTATCATTGAAAAAAAAGCCTTTGTAAAATTCTTTGCCATTTTTTACGAGTAAGTATGTCTTACCACCTTTTTCAAACGTAATTTTCTTCTTATCTTCCTTGAGAAAAGGATGCAATGGAATGAACATATATTCAACTGAATCGTTTGCTTTACGGACAGTTACTTCATCCCATAAAGGTTCCCATTGAATTGGTAAGTTATCGTTTGGATTGATCTTTTTAAATATTCCTTCTTTGGCATAAAATTCTTTTATATCAGCCAAAGTCGGCTTATTTTCATTATCTAATACTTGGGACGAATCTTTCTGACAACTTACTACGATAAACAGCAAGATAAGGAGCCAGATAAAGTTTCTTGTAAAAAAATGGCTTTTCATTACTTCTATTTTACTTTTCACTTAACGATTTATAGGAATAAAGCTAAAGTTATTTATCGTGAAATTTTTACTAGATTAAAAAACTACACATTTGTGTGAAAGTTTGTAACTCGCTTATAATGTATAGATAATGCACAGGTAATATACAGGTAATAATAGAAAAGTAATTCGATTTTAAGAACCATTCTTCTGATTGAAATACAATAGGGAATTGAAATCAGCTTTACACGTTACTCGTGTAATATAGATAAGCTGGTTAGATAATATAAGAAATGAAAAAAGGACAAAGATTGCAGAGCGTGAGGGAGTACAAAACGCACTCTGTCAAAGGCTGGTGAAACATGCTGGTCTCTGTGTTACTTCCAAATGAACCTAACTGTTTTTAACAAAATCTGGATCAAAGATCACTAATCATTAGCAGTAAAATCTTATTACTTTATAAAAAAATTAAAAATTCGAATTTTAGCAGGCTTTTGAATAAAATGAACGACAATTATCTCAACTAATCTCGCGATCTTTACAGTAGATGAATGCCCAAAGCCGGTTAACATCTAGCCCAAGCGGACATCTAGCCAACATGGCCTCCCTCGACGGTTAACGAGGGAGGCCTTTTGTTTATTTTATTGCCTTATTAAAATTGCTGAATAAATCAGCTACGGTTTCCCGTATCGAACCATTCTTTCAAACCCATACCTTAGCCTTACAATTTGTAATAATCTTGAAAGTTAATATCTGTAAACATATTAATTCAGCATAAATAATGTATATTAGGCTTGGGTATTAACCTTGCCCGATTGAAAAGTAGTATGCCATGATAGTAACCACGACCAATTCCATCGAAGGGAGGGAGATTTCACGATATAATGATCCAATAGCAGCCAATGTTGTCATCGGCGCCAATATCTTTAGCGAAATAGGAGCGAGCTATGTAGATTTCTTTGGCGGTCGCTCTACCAGTTATGAGAAGAAGATGCATGAGATGTACAAGCGTGTTACTGAAACGCTCAGGTAACGTGCACAGGCAATTCGTGCTGATGTTACTATAGGGCTTAAGGTTGATTTCGACGAAATCTCAGGTAAGGGGAACCTGCAATTTATCTAACGGTTATGAAGTATAAAATTTAGAGCCAACAATCATTACAAATACAACCAAGATATGAATACGCAATTGACAATGACTGTCCTCATGACAATATTAACTCTGACCAGCCTCGGACAAAATAATGATCATAAATCTGTACATAGTTCTGCAGATAAGGTTTTTATAAAATCATTGGAAGAAAGGCAAATAGGAAAAGTAAGTATTATATTTCTTTACCCACATTTTACGCTTTAGATGAAACCAATGGAGAAGATTTTTCCATTTATCATTTTCATCCTGTCGACACTACAAATCACACTGGTTTTTCGGGCGGTTTTTATTTTGGTAATCATCCTCGTCAATTTCCAGCTAAAAATGAAAGTTGCAGAACAGAGACGCGGAAAAGTGAAATGTTTGATCAAAATGTTAACTGGACGATTTATAATTGTAATGGAGACTATTCAGTTCAAAGCATAATGGATAGTAAAAGTGGCGAGGGGCGGAATGAATTGCTTCACATTTTTGGCCATGCAAAATCGAATAAAAATCTCGACAATTTACTGTTTATTGTTACTACAATGAAAAAAAAGGATTAATATCAGCAGATACTAAAATTTGTCGTGGGCCGATTGAATTTTTGATGATAACAAATGGACGAATGACTTGAGTACCATGGATAGATTGCCAACATTTTTGGATAAAAGAATATTTGGTCTTAGTCAGGCATATCAGTATCAGATACAGCCTTATTCAACTTCATACGGTATTTTGGGCTTTAATTCAATCATGATGTATCCTGCTTCGAATGTCATGACTAAAGTCGGCGGTGGTACCTGGACAGCTCAGCGAGATGATTTAAGTGAGGGTGATATCGAAGGGTTAAATCAATTCTATGGATTTAAAATTAATGGACCGTCTAGCATTTGTTCTGATGGTATATATACGATAGTAAATCCGGGAACAGTAACCTTGGAAAACGCTGATGGAATAGCAACTTTAACTTCATTAGGTAATAATCAGTGGAAAGTTACAAGAACTGGTAATTATGCCGGTTTTGTAAAACTGAAGACCAAAAATGTGAAAGGTTATTCAGTTGAAAAAGTTATAGATGTAGGTGCAGGCTTTAACATTTCTGGGAGACCTATTGTTAATCCGGGCCAGATTTATACCTATACAGTCGATGCTTCATTGGGGAATGTCAGTTTCTTTGTCGGTGGGGGAACAATATTATCAACGACAGCAAATACTGTGAGAGTCAAAGTACTTAACACGCAAAATGGGGCTTTACCGTATTTTTATATTTCAGCCACTGCTCAAACTGCATGTGGATTATCTACAGTTATTGAGTACCCTACAGTTCAAGAATAGAAATGAATTGTATTTCGTATTATATCAAAGCCTTGAGCGTTCGCTTAAGGCTTTTCTGTACAATCCCTTTGCACACCTTACCTTACATCTAATATATATATAGAATTTTTGGATTGGTGGATAAATTTAACTCAAACCATCTAAGAGCTCAAAAGTAATCTCTCCAGTATGATGCTCCCTTAATTGGTCGATTAACGGAATACATGACGCATCATAAGCAATATGTGTTAGGTTTTTAAAAGTTAATATTTCAATTAAAAGATTGGGAATATCAATAATATGAGCATTTTTAAGAACCAGTGTTTTTAGGTTTTGTATTCTGAGGTTAGTCAAACCGATTAAATCAAAATGATCCAAATATAAAAAACTCAAATTTTCAAGGTCATTTATCCATAACGGGATCTCATAGGGACTATTTTCTTTTACCCTTCTACTACTGTAATCGCCTGTTAAAAATAGTTTTTCAAGTTGATAAAGGCTTTTTACATGTTCATTTGGCAAGGTATTTCTGTCAAACATCGTTGTCGTATATAAGGCAAAGGGGACATTGCTAATTCCTAATAAGACCGTATCTCCTTGAAAAAATAGTACTGATCCATTTTTTTCATCACCCCAATTAATATGAAGCATACCGCTTCCCTTAATAATGCTTTTTCCTTCATTGTTATCTTTTTTCATAATGACTAAATATGAGATCTTACAACCGCCAGGTAACAGTTTAATTTCTACTGCAATGCAACTATAAATTCAGGTTTCAATTCAGGCCCGTTCCAAAACGTAAATCCAAGGTTGCCGAGTATGCAATCCGATAATTCAGCTTTGACGATATCTTTCGAAACTAACCACTTTAAAATATCATTTACAACAACTTCATCAAAAACATACCTGGACACTTTAGGCACAAGCGAAATAGTATAGTCATTCATAGACTAAAAATAAAGAATAATTCGAACAATGTTCTAACGGTTTCATACAAATTTTTCTCTAAACACCTGAATAAGTTACTTATGGTTTCCCGTAACCAGTCCTACTTTCAAACCCATGCCTTAGCCTAACAATCTTTAATAATCTTGAAAGTTAATATCTATAAACATATTAATTCAAAATAAATAATGTATATTAGGCTTAAGTATCAACCTTGCCCGATTGAAAGGTTGCATGCCATGATAGTAACCATGACCAATTCCAACCTTCCAATAGCGGCCAATGTTGTCATCGGTACCACTGTCTTTAGCGATATAGGAAAGAGCTATGTAGAGTTCTTTGGCGGTCGCCTATTCGTGTAATTTACTATAAGTCGATAATTTCTTAAGTGTGTTATGTGATAGATATGTAAATAATAGTAGTTATGGGGGATTTTAATTAATTCAGACAATTTTTTGTTTACTACACATTTGTGTAAATTTCAAAAAACCATATTATAGATGTGATTTTTATAAATATATTCGATATTATATTAAATATAAATTATGAAAAAAAGTATTTTAAAGATGATGCTACTAGGTGGTGTTATCTTTGGAGCGAGCCAAGTTCAAGCATCAACCATTGCTGAAGAAGTTCCGGTTGCACAAATGGAAGCGATGGTTGAACAGGACAGTCCTGTCCCATGTCTTTTAGGCGTCGTAATTCGCGGCGAACAGATGCAAGGACATTACCCAGATGATGTTCTTGACCGTATCTTAGAAATTGAAATGCAAAAATGTTTTGAAGGTACTCACTCTACACAACAATAAAATTCATAGTCTAAGAACTATGTTGGTTATTTAAATAATAAATATGGTTGGGTATTTGCTCAACCATATTCAAAATTTAAAAAATGAAACTAAAACACATCTTTCTTCTTTTTATATTGATCTTCATTATGAAGGTCAAGTCCAACGCACAGGAAGTTGCCGGCCATGCTCATTATGCTGTATTAAGGAGTACTGATAGTATTAATAATGGCCCTGAAGGTTTATGGATGCTCAACGCATATCCTTTTGTTCCTAAGGTGGCTGCAATGATGCGTTTTAAGCTGGAATTTACAACCACGAACGCAATGTTTAATCGGGTAAAAACCAGGGAACTTGAAAAAGTCTCGAATGAAGATATTAAGACAACTGAAACATTGGTCGGTTATAGAGATACAAGCTGGCATGATGCTTCGTATTTTTACAGTTTTGATAGGGATATTAGAAAAGGTATGGACAAAAAAGGACTTATATTGAAGACCCATAACAATTTTGACTGGAAAATCAGTGAGGAAACGAAAAAAATAGGTGAGTTTACGTGCTATAAAGCAAAAGGAGATAAAGTAATAAGCTATAGGGAGGGCGGCGAATACAAAATTAGAAAAACACCTGTTATTGCCTGGTTCTGTCCCGAAATTCCTATACCCTTTGGCCCTGTCTTCGCACGTGACCTACCAGGTTTGATATTTGAGTTTCAATATGACGGTATTGTCTACGGACTAACTGACATTAACTTAACAGGAAAGGCTGACATTGCTCCATTGCCAGATAAAGAAATCCTGACAAAAGAACAATGGCGGGAAAGGTTATATAAACTAGCCAAAGAATTAAATGTTCCTTATCAATAGCTTGTGACGTTAAGATTTATACTATTATTTATTCTCTTATTTGTTCTTCCCCCTAGTTTACCGGCGCAACAAAGCTTGCTAATTAAAGGTCTTGTTGTTGACGAGAGTGACAAACCGTTGGAGAACGCAAGTATCGTGATCAAGCGTATTCCTTCTTCCGGAAGTGCTCCCTTATTTCAGAAAAGTGATCAGCAGGGCCATTTTCAGTTTGAATTTCCGAACGTAGGAAAAATTGAGCTCACAATCTCCAGATTAGGCTATCAAAAAGTTGTTGATACCTTAGATAATCAGTCAGCAGAACGGAAAATCAAATACAAATTATTAAAATCTGTCCAGAAACTTGATGAAGTAAAGATTGACTACCGATACCGCGCGGTGGAAATTGCCAAAGATACCATCCGTTTTTCTGCCGATTACTTCAGGGACAGTACCGACCGAAAATTACAGGATCTTATTGAAAAGATGCCTGGCTTTTCCATCGAAGATGGAAAAGTGCGTTTTCAGGGAAAGCAGGTCAATGTAACCTTAGTGGAAAATGAACGCTTTTTTGGTGGCGGCAGTAAGCTCGCTATCGAGAATATTCCCGCTAATGCAGTAGACAAGGTTGAGATGATCAGTAGATTTTCCCAAAACGACCTGCTGAGAAACGTCCAGGTAAATGATCAGCTTGCCATGAACGTCAAACTGAAAGAGAATAAGAAGAATTTCATCTTTGGAGATCTTGAATCTTCATTGGGAAGCGAAAAATCTTACAAGGAACACGCCGCCCTATTTTATTACTCACCGGCAAAAACCATGTCTTTTATTGGGGATATCAATAATATCGGTACTTCACCGGTATCCAAGGAAGATATCGATCGCGTGCAGGGCGCCGAGTTGCAGTATTTTTCAAATTCAGTTCCCAAGGATGGTCTGACGGGTTACAATCGTGACAATCGAAATGTGATAAAAAACATCAATAAATTCGCCGCATTCAACGGTTTTCAAAAGATCCTAAAAAAGAAGTTGAGCGTAAATCTCTATGGCGTATATTCCGAAAACAGACTGGGCACCATTTTAGAAGGCACTAATCATTATTCTTTTCCCGACCTTCGGTATACAGAACAAACCAATATGCGTTCTTCGCAGGTTAATAGGCAGGCGTCTTTCAATATTTCGAGCAATTTTAAGCCAAGTCCATATTTTAGCTTGGATTATAACCTGGGTACATTCTGGACAATGCCCAAGCAGCAGGTGCATACTAACAATGTCATTGACAGATTTGGAGTAGACAACAATAGTATACAAATCCAGGATGGACATTCTGTTGTTTTAAAGCAATACCTGGAAGGTAGCTGGAAGCATTCTTTGCGAAGTTACAGCTCATTTGCTTTCCAGCATCAGTATACCTCGGAGAGAGACAATTTTTCCCTTTCCTCGGACAGCCTTTTCCTTCGCGGCTTTATACGTTTTGATTCTATGGCGAACTATAGTATAGTGAGACCTTTGGAGCGCAAGGTGAATCTTTTAAATGGATCTTATAAATACTATTGGGTAATCAATCAAAACCAGCAGCTTCATCTGGAAGTGAACTCGCAAAATGAATTATTACGGCAGAATGGGCAGTCAGCGGGACCACAGGATACAACCGGTACGCATTTGTTTGACCACGAGCAATATTATCGAAACAGCAGCAATTATTTGGGCGGGAGCTACCGGCTGGACTTCGATAAGTTAAAAATACTATTTTCCTTAAAGCAGTACTACTTATACTTAATCAACCAGACTCCAGCAAACGATGATCGTCATGGGCAATGGTTTCTACAGCCGGAGGTGGATTTAAAATATGGAAAAAGTGCATTGGATGGATTTCGTCTTAACTACAGAAGGGGTTATACTTTTGCGGCAGCAATGGACCTCAATCCGTCTTATTGGATCACAGGTTACAATAGTTTGTCCCGGGGAAATATCCTGCTGGAGGGACAGACATTCCATAAACTTGCTTTTACCTATAACAATTTTAGACTTACAGACTTTCGGGTAATCCATTTTAACAGTGCATTGACTTTGAAAGATAAGATCAAAGGGAACAGCCTTTTGACTTCTTCCTACGAGCAGTTGAAGACAGTGCAGCTGTTTGATCGACCTGATTTCAATTTCACCAATATCGGGGGGTATAGCATAAGATACGGCAGGTTTGAACCGGGTGTATATCTGTCCTATATCCATATGAGGTTAGCACAAGGTATCGATAACAACGAGATTTATCTACGGCAGAATACGGTTTCGACAGACCTTTCCTTAAGATGGTTCATACCAAAGCTGGCAGATGTGAAAGTAGCCTGGACAAGAACAGATAGCTGGCAGAAGAGTTTGGGGGATAGTCAAAAGGTCGCGCTCAATAAATGGAGCATTACCGGGAAATATCAGCTGAAGAATTTTGTGTTTAAAACAGACTGGAGTCTCTTGAAGACAGGGCTGGGGGATAGCAGTGCCGATCCAACTACTATAAATGGAAATTTTGAATTGCGTTACCAGAAAGTAAAATCTCCATTCAGTTTTTATATTCAAGGGCTAAATGTGTTAAAAAACGCAAGCTACCGCACTGCGGTACTGACAGAGTATATCAGTTCCGAAAAAATTATCTATACGATGCCCCGTATTTTTTTATTGGGTTTATCATATAGCCTATAATATCTTACGATTTCCTGCAACCAATCCTACTTTCAAACCAATATCTTAGCCTTACAGTTTATAAAAATCTTGAAAATTAATAGCTGTAAACATCTTAATTAAGCATACTAATACCAATTCCAACATTCCAATTACATATAAAAAATGAGAAACCCTATAAATCTATATCGTATACAATATTACTAATATTATTAGTAGTATTGTGAAATGAAACTGCTAGAAATCTTTTGCCGAAATCGGGTAATGTACGCTCAAATTACGGTGCATGATAAAAGCATGGGCATGAAAGATTATCATCTTTACAACAAAAATGGTCTTGCTTTTTATGTTTTCAGAAAATCTCAGGGCGTGTGGCAATTGGCATTCGGTGTACTTGCCGATGACATCAAGGACGCGTGCATTGACGCTCTTATACTTCGCTTTGATACGGAAGTGCCTGAGTTGTTTTATCATCATGGAAAACGCCAGGTAGTGGAAGTACGGGCCAAGAAATACAGCCTGTGGCATATTTATCTCAATAATGCTTATGTAGGAAGTATTCAGTATGACACCTTCACTAAGCAGTTCAATTACCACCTTGAAGACAATGGCTTATTGACCGATGATCACGTGCAAAAGTATATAGTCCTGATCCAGCGTGGGGAATTAAAGTGGATAAAGGACGATCTTCGATGAAAAAGAATATAAAGTTCGAATGTGACGTGTGTGGTCAAAAGCAAGTGGTTGAGGTTTCTGTTTTGCATGGCGGTGGAACCTTGCAAATTATGATTGATCGGTTTTTTATAATGAATGTAGATTTTCGCAATGGCGATTGGGTAATGCTATGTAACAATACAAGTTGGTTGACAACTGACGAACTGGTTATTATCCTTGATGAGCTGGGCTACGAGGAATAAAAAAACCTTGAGTCTGGGAGGGGCGAATCCTGTTTGGTTTTTGAAAAAACATTATTTCTAGCTGTTGAGCACGCAGTACTAGCTGTCAAAAAGTTTTCTGTTACCGGATTTTTGACTATAGATGATCTAAGCAGTAAATAATATTTTACGTTGACTGATCAGGTATGGATGATTATGGAAGAACTTTTAATAAACGACGGTTGTCATTATCGAAGAGTGGGTTGATCTGGACATTTGATGAAGTGAAATAGCCTTTTGGAATTAAATTATTATTAGGATATAATTTTTGAACAACATTTTTTAAGAAATGAACAACAATTATCCCAACTAATCTCGCGATCTTTACAGTAGATGAATGCCCAAAGCCGGTTAACATCTAGCCCAAGCGGACATCTAGCCAAAATTGCCTCCCTTAACGGTTATAAGGGGGGCTTTCTTTATTTTATTGTCTTCTTAAAACAGTTGAATAAATCAGCTACGGTTTCCCGTAACCAACCTTTCTTTCAAACCAATACCTTAGCCCTAACAATTTGTAATAATCTTGAAAGTTAATATCTGTAAACATATTAATTCAGAATAAATAATGTATATTAGGCTNNATGCCATGATAGTAACCACGACCAATTCCATCGAAGGGAGGGAGATTTCACGATATAATGATCCAATAGCAGCCAATGTTGTCATCGGCACCAATATCTTTAGCGATATAGCAATGAGCTATATAGATTTCTTTCGGGGCACTTTAGCCCACATGGTATTTTTACAGATAAAAAAGAAAGTATCCGAGGTACAGCATCATTTGCTTTAACACTAATCAATTTATAATATGAATGACTCAGTAGAAACTAACGATTTTATTATTCCAAGATCTGCATCGCCATCGAAAATGGCTGAATCGGCAAAACCAAAAGAAGAAAAAAAAGTTGAAGAAGATAATGATGTACCTGACGAATCTTTTTTATTATATGTAAACGGCAAGAAAAAGCAGATCGCTGTAAAAAATCCTAAATTCGATAAAGGGAAATTGACGTACATTGAGGGATTAGAACCCTTTTTCTCTAAAAATAAAGGAGACAAACCAACTGTTGAGGATGCCCAAGCCCTGAAGCGTGGTTGGTATAATGATTTTTTCAAAAAGCCATTTAAAAATTTATTAGTTTTATCCGGTGCGGGATCTTCTGTAGATGTCGGGTTGCCGTTAATGACTGGACTATGGAAATTTGTGAAAGAAGAATTAGGTGAGAAAGTATTTGATGAAATATGCTCTACCATAAAACATACTGCTGAAGGGGATTTTGAACTGTTGATTTCAAGATTGGAGGGGTACATTCAATATAATAATGATACTGAAATAGAAGGGAAAAAACTTAGTTCTTACAGAGACGACATTTTGAAGGTTATAAGACATCATACCAATGTAGGTGAACCAAGAGGAAAGTTTCCACATGTGACATTTTTACAGAAATTATTACAACGTAAACAAACAAGTTCTCGGGTTAAAGTTTTCACTTTAAATTATGATTTGCTATTCGAAAAAGCCGCCAATAAAATAAATGCTGTAATTATAGATGGTTTTTCATTTACATCACCTAGGACATTTAGCGGTCGCTATTTCGATTACGATATTGTGCAACGGGAGGGGAGCAAGGTCAACGAAGAAGATAACTTTGTTACAAGAGTATTTCATCTTTATAAGTTACATGGTTCGTTGAATTGGCAGAAAGAGACAAATACTAATGAAATTGTAATAAATGATAAGGCAGTTGATCCACTTATGGTTTATCCTCGCGAAGGAAAATATAAAGATTCCTATGGACAGCCATTTTTTGAAATGATTGCGAGATTTCAAAGAAATTTGAGACAAGATAATGACACCTTGCTAATATGTATTGGTTACAGCTTTAATGATAATCATATCAATGCGGCAATTGAAGAAGCAATTAATCAGAATCCAGGATTTAGAATCGCTGTTCTTGATCCATATTTCTGTTGGACGAAATCGAAAGCTTTTGCTAGGCTAATAGGAGAAGCAATGGAATCGGACAAAATTATGATAGTTTCTGAAACCTTTACTGATTTTGCCGATTACTTCCCCGAGATCCAAACCTATGACAACGAATTAAGATATACTCCTATAAATCTTAGAAATGATGGTCAATAAAATTAATCCATTCTCCCATGATTATTTCATTGGATATATAAATCAGGTCTTACCACAGTATGTGAGGGTCCACTTTCCTTCTTCTATTTTGCTTGGTGGGTTTACAAACCAAGGAGAGGAATTCAATGGAGGCTTGGTAGGTAACTTTGTTGTTGTTGAAGGAGACAAATATGGTTTTTTAGGTCGACTCGTAGAGTTAGCTCTACCCGAAAAGGAGCGACTATCATTAAGTGAAAAGTCTTTTCAAACAAAAGATTTTCATCCGGAGGGAAAGATTGAGATCTTACTGTCATTTGATCTTTATAATCCTTTTATAGTAAAAAAAGGACTTGCAAGCTATCCGAATATTGGGGCGAAGGTGTATGTCTGTTCTTCGGATTTGGTTGGACAATTTATGTCCAGATTTGGAGCAAAGTATAATGAAAGTATTACTCCGGTTAGTTTAGGAAAGTTAGTTTCAAATAATGAAACTGAAGTTAATGTCAATTTGCAATCTTTATTTGGACGTCATTGCGCAATAGTCGGAACAACAGGAGGGGGAAAAAGCTATACTGTCAGTAAGCTTCTAGAAATTCTTTCCAATACAAATAGTAAAGCAATTATAATCGATGCGACTGGAGAATACAGTTCTTTCACTACAAATCCTAAATGTACGAATGTTGAGCTAGGAAATGGACATTATTTTCACTACAAAAATTTATCAATTCAAGACTTATTAATTCTTCTAAAACCATCTGGCCAAGTCCAACAACCAATTCTTTTAGAGGCAATTCAATCACTAAAGATTGCCCATTTAGCTATAAAAAATGATAAAAAAACTTCGGAAATTGACGAGAAGGGTATTTATATAAAGTCCAAAAAACCAAAAAAGCCTTATATCGATCTATATAATGAATTTGCTTCAGAAATTGAAGATGCGAAAGCCAATTTTAATATTAATAATCTTACAATGCAATTGAGGAGGGAATGTGTTTATGATAGTGATGGCTTTGGAAATGATATTACTCATTGGGGAGATTTGGATAGAAGGAAGTGGGAAAATAGTACAAGTTTATTTTTAAGGACAGAAACTTTAATCCAATCCGTTCATTTTAAAAGAATATTTGGCTTTGATATAGAAGATAGCGACGAAAATGATCTAGTAAAGAAAATTGATAACTTTTTGAATGACGATAACATGTCGATTTTAAGAATTAACTTTGAAAAAGTCATATTTGAGTTCCAAGCCAGGGAGGTTCTTGCCAATGCCATTGGAAATCACTTGTTGAACTTAGCTCGTTCAGGAAGTTTCAATAATGTCAAAGATGCAGAAAAGCGACCATTGGTATTAATGATTGATGAAGCTCATCAATTTTTGAATAAAAGAGTAGGTGACGAGTTCTTTGGAAGCAATTTAGATTCATTTGATTCTATCGCAAAAGAATGCCGTAAACATGGTTTGTTTCTTTGTATAGCTACCCAAATGCCACGTGATATTCCACAGGGAACGCTAAGTCAGATGGGTACTTTTATAGTACATAGACTAATTAATCATTTTGATAAAGACGCTATTTCGAATGCTTGCAGCTCAGCAAATAGAAACACATTAGATTTTTTACCAATTTTAGGAGAAGGCGAAGCCATTCTTACTGGCGTAGATTTCCCGATGCCAATCATGTTGAAAATTGCAGAACCTAGTAATAAGCCTAACTCCGGAACCCCTAGTTTAAATGTTAATTGATAATTCAATTAAATATTAAAAGAGAAGGAGACTGTATAAATTGAAAGCAGATATAAAACACTAATCAAAGATTGTTTATCAACAATAAATCATGCCGGTATAATATAAGGTGTTGATATTTAAGTAGTTTTGTCTTATTTTTTTAGTAGGACCTATAAAATATAAATGTAATTTTTAATAAATGAAAAATGGAAAACCTATATCACTTAGACATGTAATTCTAGCGGAAGCTGTTTCATTCCTTGAGCGGGAGGGAATGGAATGCTTAATTACGCAGAATGGAATAGTATCTTTAGTAAATCAACTAGTAAAACAGAGATAGAAACTATAATTCGTGGTACAAACAATCCTTTTTTGAAGCAAATTTTGAAAAGTGCATCTTTTCAAATTGTAGAAGAATCAATGATTAAAGCATTAAAGGAAGAAAATTTTGCGGATGAGCATGTAAAGAATTTAGATGGTTACAAGCTTGCTTGCCATTTAAGCAAATAATTGTAGGGGGGGGGATCATACTTTGCTATATTTTTATAGTCCAGAATTAACTAATTATGAATGTTACCAATTATTTTTCAAACTTAATATTAACAGAGGATCAGCATAATGCTGTTTTGCGATTTGAGAAATTTATTAATAGCGATGATCGTATATTCTTATTAAAAGGCTATGCAGGCACAGGTAAAACAACATTAATCAGTGGCATAATTAAGTATTTAAAAGACTTGAATTATGATACACAATTGATGGCTCCTACAGGACGAGCTGCAAAAATTGTTCAGGAAAAAACGACAGAGAATGCATCTACTATACACAAAGGTATTTATTCATTCAGTGAGTTGGAAGAAATAAAAACGGGTTCAGATAAGGAGGATTTAACATTCTTGTATCAATATAAAGTGAGTAAAGTAGAAAATTTAAATTCTGTAATAATCATAGATGAGGCATCTATGGTATCGGACGTGTGCTCGGAACAGGAATTTTTTAGATTCGGTACGGGAAAAGTTTTGGAAGATTTAGCTCATTATAGCAGAATAAATGATCCTACTTATAAAACAAAAATAATTTTAGTAGGAGACCCAGCTCAATTACCACCTGTTGGAATGAATTTTTCTCCCGCCTTGGATGAAGAATATCTGACCAATAAATTTAAAATTTCTGTATCAAGTGTTGAATTGAAGGAAGTTAAGCGTTTGGATAAAAATAATAACATACTTCATAAAGCTACAAAAATCAGAGAAAGTCTTGAATCAGGTTATTATAATGGTTTTAATTTGAGTGATAATGGTTTGGATGTGTTTAATGTAGAATTAGAAAATTTTATAAAAATATATAATCAAATTGAAGGAAAGAAAATCGTAATCTCTTATAAAAATAGTACACAGAACTATGTCAATCAGCAAATTCGACTAGATAAATATGGGGCAGACTTACCTGTTCAAAAAGGTGATGTTATGATAGTCGGAAAGAATAACTATAATTTGGGATTAATGAATGGAGAGTTTGGTTTGGTGAATGAGGTGTCAGATAGTATATCTCGAACGATAAGTTTTAGAAAAAAAGGTAGTAAAGGCGAATTAACTAATGTTACACTAGTTTGGCGTGGCGTGTCGCTTATCGTCAGAAATGAAGTAAATAAGGTCGGTATAGTATCTGGATATTTTCTAGAAAATTATCTTTATGGCGATGGCGATTTATCTTCTGAAGAGAGGCAAGCATTATATGTAGATTTTATGGTGAGACATCCAGGAATCAATAGAAATGACAAGCAATTTGGTGAGAAGCTGAAAAATGATGCTTTTTTTAATAGCTTAATGTTGCAGTTTGGTTATGCTATTACTTGTCATAAAGCTCAAGGTGGAGAATGGGATAATGTTATAGTATTTTGGGATAAGGGTACTACCAATGCACAAAATAATGTGGATAAGCTTAGTCATAAGGGAAAAAGTAATTCTGATTTTTACAGATGGGCTTACACAGCTATAACTCGCTCCTCGAGATTTTTATATTGTATTGAGTCACCTTATTTTAGTCCATATAGTTCTATGTTTTTTGTTGATGCTGATATAAATGATAAATTTCTTTCTATAGATACAAATGTTAAGAAAGATATTGATTTGCCTTATACAGTAGAAATCTCTAATCTTTTTAAAGATTTTGGTTTAGAAACAACTTCCACTTATATACGGGATCATTTCTTATCAATTTGGTACCAACTAAAAAATCAAGACATAAACATTCTATTACATAGCGTGAAAAACTATGAAGTACATTACCAATTTGGGAAAGACAATGATAGAGTAGGTGTCAAATTTTGGTTTAATGGAAAGGGAGAATTTCGACCTAACTTTCAAAATATTAACTCATTGACTAATTCTCCATCATTATTCGAATTAATCAGTAATTTGGTTACTAATCTTCCTGTAGTCAATTTGGTACGTGAAGATATTTCATTAATTGAGTCAAAGATTGAACCTGATTTTACTATCGAAGAAAATAAACCTTTTCTGCGAAATTTAGAAGAAGAATTAAATGCTTTAATAGCAGTTTATAAAATAAATATTGAGGATATCCAACATTTAAACTACAAAGAACGATTTACTTTTATTCGAGGTAGAGAGAAAGCTATATTAGATATAGATTATAATGATAAAGGTTTTTTTGGAAGAATATTGCCTTTACAAAAAATGTGCAATAGTCTTGTATTATTAAATGATCTTCAAGAAGCTTTTAATCAATTAAAAAAACAAGATTATGTCTTTCAAAGAGATTAAAGAACTAAGAGCTAATGGGAAGCTCCAAGAAGCTTTAGCGTTAGCGTTGCATAATTATTCTACGGACAATAATAATATATGGAATCTAAGAGCATTATCTTGGGTCTATTATGATTACTTGAAGTCAAATGCAGAGCCACTTAACAAAGATGGTTTTTTAGAATATTTAACTAAGATAGCCGAATTAGAACTACCTGCTGATGAAGTTATGTTTTTCGAAACTGTTACTTGGCCTATTTCATCCGTGATACGTATGATGGCTAATGAACAGCCTGTTAACTATAACTTTATCCTTCAAATATTTAATATTATTAAAGATTATCAATTTGCAAAACCATCAAAGACTTATACTGTGCTATTGGGAGCACTTCATAAGGCATTTAAAGATAGCAGAGATTATTTAGATATAATTGATTGGTGGGGACTAAAAAACCTTTTACCTGAGGATTATAAAGAAACTACTTTCAACAATCGAAACATCATGGCTTTGGCCGAACAAGTTTATATAGCTTATGCTAAGGCTCTATTGATGCAATCAAATCCAAATAGGGCGTATATGGATTATGATGCCTATTTGCATAAAGTACAACAGTTTATGCCAAAATTGGATAAGATTATTTCTGATAATCCTTCTTATGTCTATCCAAGTTTTTTTAAAGCTAAATTGTTATTGGCTCAAGGTAGTAGTGAGGTAATGCAAACATTTATACCTTTTGCTAAGCAAAAGAAAAATGACTTTTGGGTTTGGCAGTTGATGGCGGAGATATACAAGGATGAACCAGATATTGTTTTTAGTTGCTATTGTAAGGCCTTGTCTCTTCGGACTCCAGATGAATTTTTGGTAAGAATAAGACAGTTGTTTGCTGATTTATTAGTCGGAAAACAGCTTTTTGCAGAGGCTAAAACGGAAATTGAAGCTATTGTAAAGGTAAAAAATCAATCAGGAGCTAAATTACCAAACCAAATAATAGCTTGGCAGAATACTTCTTGGTATAAAGATACTCATGCTTTAAAAAATAATGTGGCACTTTATCAAAAGCACCAAAACAAAGCCACTGACTTATTATTCAAACATGATCCAGAAGAACTTATTGTGGTGGAGTTTGTAAACTCTGAAAAGAGAATTGTCAATTTTATTAAAGACAAAACGAAAAGCGGATTTTTTAAATATGATTTTACATTGAAAAATCCTAAGATAGGAGAGCTGTATCAAGTTCGAATGCAGCATATTAAGGAGTCCATGTATAAATTGTTGACAGCTCGTAAAGATCACACGTCTATGAGTGAAGTGTTAAAAATTGTTTCAGGAATAATACGTGTTAGTCCTGCTGGCTTTGGATTTGTAGATGATGTTTTTGTTGATAAGTCTTTTATAAATCATCACAATATCAAAGATGGTAGCAACATTCAATTGAAGTCAATATTGTCTTTTAATAAGAAAAAAAGTTCCTGGGGCTGGCGTGCTATTGATGTGGTAGTATAGGTAGATTTATTGTAATAAGTTATTAGCTCTTATACGAAAGGTATAATGAAGGATAATAAGGTGATTTTTAATTAGAATTACCTGTTTTTCCTATTGCTTAATCCACTAAAATAAACTATTTTAAAGCACGAAACGAAAGATTGTTAACTGTATCATTATTAGGTAAATGGCCATTAAAAAATCCGAATTATATAGCTCGTTGTGGGCATCTTGTGACGAATTACGTGGAGGCATGGACGCCTCGCAATACAAAGATTATGTGCTTACGATGTTGTTCGTGAAGTACATTTCTGATAAATACAAAGACGATCCCTTTGGGGCGATTACCGTTCCTGATGGTGCAACCTTTGACGATATGGTGGATTTGATTGGAAATCCAGAAATTGGCGATAAAATCAATAAGCAAATTTTAAACCCGATTAAGGAAGCCAATAAACTGACTGATTTCCCTGATTTTAACGACGAAAACAAATTAGGAAAAGGAAAGGATTTGGTGGATACGGTCTCGAACTTGGTGCGCATTTTCAACGATCCGAGTTTGGATTTTGCGAAAAATTCTGCCGAAGGCGATGATATCTTGGGCGATGCCTACGAATATTTGATGCGTCACTTTGCGACAGAATCGGGTAAATCAAAAGGTCAGTTCTATACGCCTGCCGAAGTATCGCGTGTATTGGCTAAGGTGATTGGTATTTCGCCAGCCAATTCCTCGAATCAAACCACGGCCTATGACCCAACTTGTGGTTCTGGATCGCTCTTATTGAAAGTAGCCAATGAATCGGGGAAAAACATTACCCTTTACGGACAAGAAAAAGAAACGACAACCGCCAACTTGGCGAAGATGAATATGATTCTGCACAATAGCCCAACGGCCGAAATTGTCGCAGACAATACCTTAACGCGTCCGGCGTACAAGGAAACCGATGGTAGCTTAAAGCGTTTTGATTACGTGGTAGCCAATCCGCCGTTTTCGTTAAAAAGTTGGAGCAATGGTGTGAGTGTGGATAGCGATGAATTTGGTCGCTTCGAATTGGGAGTGCCACCGGAGAAAAATGGCGATTATGCCTTTTTGTTGCACATCATAAAATCGTTAAAAGCAACAGGTAAAGCCGCTGTGGTATTACCGCATGGGGTTTTGTTCCGTGGAAATGCCGAGGGCGAAATCCGTAAAAACATCTTGAAGAAAGGCTACATCAAAGGGATTATTGGTTTACCTGCCAACTTGTTTTACGGTACGGGTATTCCGGCTTGTATTATTGTGTTGGACAAGGAACATGCCGAGCACCGCAAAGGGATTTTTATGATCGATGCGAGCAAAGGCTTTGTGAAAGATGGCAACAAAAACCGTTTGCGTGAGCAGGATATTCGTAAAATAACGGATGTATTTTCAGCGCAGTTGGAAGTACCGAAATATAGCCGTATGGTGTCGATGAGTGAAATTGCCGATGCCAAGAACGATTACAACTTAAACATTCCGCGTTATATCGATACGCAGGAAGCCGAAGATATACAAAACATAGAAGCACATTTGTTGGGTGGTATTCCCGAAGCCGATATGGCGGGATTGGAAGCCTATTGGCAAGTGTTCCCAGGGTTGAAAAACGATTTGTTTGAAACTTTACGTCCGGGTTATGTGGCGTTGAAAGTAGCACCAAACGAATTGAAACAAGGTATTTTTACGCATCCCGAATTTGTGGCGTACAACCAAACGATACAAACGGCTTACGAGCAATGGTTGAACCAACAAAAAGCGCAATGGGAAAACCTAAGCGAAGGAGCGCATCCGAAGGAAGTGATTACCGAAAGTACCGCCGCTTTGTTTGGGACGATGACCGATACGCGTTTGATTGATACCTACGATTTGTACCAACATTTGATGCAGTATTGGAACGAAACCATGCAAGACGATGTGTACACGGTAGCGATGGACAGATGGAAAGCCGGTGCCGAATACGAGCGTTT
The DNA here is from genome assembly GCF_002377215.1 of Sphingobacterium sp. UBA3519. Classification (NCBI taxonomy): domain Bacteria; kingdom Pseudomonadati; phylum Bacteroidota; class Sphingobacteriia; order Sphingobacteriales; family Sphingobacteriaceae; genus Sphingobacterium; species Sphingobacterium sp. UBA3519. Next base: position 133,507 of record NZ_DFPI01000026.1, on the reverse strand, counting down.
GGTGGTAAAAGGCAAGCCCGATAAAAACGGAAAAACCAAAGCCGATAAAGAAATTGCAGGTTTGGCAGGAATTGCAGGACGAATGATTTCACCTGATTTGTTGATTGAAACTTATTTTGAAGCCGAAAAACAAGCGATTGCCGAACAAGAAAATGTGGTAGAAACAGCACAAGCACGTTTAACCGAAATAGAAGAAGAACAAAGCAGCGAAGAAGGTTTATTTGCCGATTTGGAAAAAGTAAATTCAACCGAAGTTGCTAAGCTAATAAAAGATAAAACGCGTGCATGGAGTGGGGCCGAAATGAGCGTTTTAAAAGAATACATTGCTCAGGCGGATGCCATTAAAAAAGCCAATGCCGAGATTAAAAAATTGAATACAGAACTGGAAGCCAAAGTCTTAGCTAAATACCCAACGCTTAGCGAAGCTGATGTAAAACAATTGGTGATCCACCGCAAATGGCAAGGCGCTTTGGCACAAGCCTTAACGCAAGAGCAAGAAAAAATTAGCCAAAACCTAACGGGTCGCATAAAAGCCTTAGCCGAACGCTACGCGGTTACTTTACCAAGCTTGGAGGCTGAGGTTCTCGAAGCCTCGAATAAAGTATTGTCTCACCTGAAACAAATGGGCTTATCATGGTAAAGGATATGAAACAAACAGAAATTGGCTTAATCCCTGAGGATTGGGAGGTGAAAGAATTAGGTGATTTTTGTGATACTTATTCAGGTGGAACTCCAAACTCTAGTATTAGTGAATATTATAATGGTAATATACCTTGGATTAGTTCTGGTGAATTGAATAAAAATATCATAAGATATACTGATTCATTTATAAGTGAAAAAGGTCTGCAAAATTCTGCCTCAAAATTAGTTGAGGAAAACACTTTACTAATAGCTATGTATGGTGCTACAGCAGGAGTTATTGCAATTTCTAAGATTGTTGGAGCAATCAATCAAGCAGTATTGGCAATTAAAAATGATGTCTCAAAATCAAACAACATCTTTTTAAAAAATTTTTTAGATTATAAAAAAGAATGGATTTTATCTACATATACACAAGGTGGTCAACCAAATTTGAACCAAGAAATTATAAGAAAAATTCAAATCCCGCTACCACCCTTAGCCGAGCAAGAAGCCATTGCAAATGCTTTGAGTGATGCCGATGCGTGGATCGAAAAATTGGAGCAAATCATCACCAAAAAACGCCTCATCAAACAAGGTGCCATGCAAACTTTGCTTACTCCTAAAGAAGACTGGGAAGAAAGGTCAATTTTTGAAATTGCAGATTGCAAGAGAGACTTATTTAATGATGGAGATTGGATTGAATCTGAACATATCAAGGATGAAGGTATAAGACTAGTTCAAACAGGAAATATTGGAGTTGGTAAATTCTTAAATAAATCAAATAAAAAATACATCTCTGAAAAATCATTTTCAGAGTTAAAATGTAAGGAATTGTCAGAGGGAGATTTACTTATTTGTCGATTAGCCGAACCTGCTGGTCGTGTTTGTTTGTTTCCAAAAACTGAAGATTATAAATCTGTTACATCGGTTGACGTTACTATATTCAGACCCAATGAATCGAAATATGACAGAAGATTTCTGTTATATAGTTTATCAACTGAAAACTGGTTTAAAGATGTTATTGAACAAGTTGGTGGTACAACACATAAAAGAATCTCTAGAGGTAATTTAGGAACATTAAAAATAAAACTTCCCAAATCTCTTTCCGAGCAGGAGCGTATAGCAACAATTTTATCGGATATGGATGCCGAGATCGAGGCTTTGGAGCAGCAATTGGGCAAAGCTCGCCACATCAAACAAGGCATGATGCAGGAGCTCTTGACGGGGAAAACGAGGTTGGTGTAGATAAAAAATATTTATGAAATGAAAAAACTTGGCACTAATCTTTATACTATAGCCGAAATCGTAAATGCTGGAATTAACGTTTTCGAAATCAAGAGTTATCAGCGTGGCTATAGGTTTAAGTTTTCTAAATAAAATTTTTTAAATGAAAGATAATATAGCCGAAATAAAATCCATAGAAGACTTTTTGAGTATAGAAGCAATACGTATACCCGAATACCAAAGACCTTATAAATGGACTTCTAAAAATGTGCTACAATTAGTAGATGATATACATACGTTTCGACACAAAAGTCATTATCGTATAGGTACTATCGTTATTCATATAAATAACATAAATGAAAATGGAGTAGAACGTATATCTTATGACATAGTTGATGGTCAACAACGCTATTTGACCTTGAGAATATTGATTTATGCGCTACAAAAGCAAGTAAGTGATAATCCAAGATATCAAAATCATACGAAGGAGTTTGTAAATGCTACATATAATTGCTTAAAAAAAGTACCGATTACTTTTCGACACAAGGTATCTATTGAAAATATAAATTCGAATTACAAAACGATTCAACGTGCCATTCAGCATTTTGATGATCAAACCATTGTTCAATTTATAAAAAACTTTCAAGTAGTCGTTTTCTTTATTTATGACGAAACCGAAGCATTTCAATTCTTTGATTCACAAAATTCTCGAGGTAAAGATCTATATCCTCATGATTTATTAAAAGCTTTCCATTTAAGAGAGTTTGATCCAAGTGAAAAAAGTATCCAACACGAATTCATAGATCAATGGGAAAAGTATTCAACAGCGAAATTACATGAGTTGTTTTCTGAATATTTGTTCAGGATAAAAGGATGGAGTAATAGCCGTTCGTCTCGCTATTTTAGAAAAGAACAAATAGAAGGATTTAAAGGAATTAGCATTAGTAAGATTGAAGAATATCCTTACGTAAAAAGTTTACAAATTGCTCATCACTTAGTAGATGGATACAACGCCAACATTGAACGGAAAATAGATAAACAAAAAATGAACTTTCCGTTTCAGATAGATCAATTAATGATAAATGGGCGTAGGTTTTTTGAGTACATCCATTATTATTTAGGAATAAATGAACGATTTAAAAAGGACTATTTAAAACCTATAAGTACTTTGGATAGTGATTGTACAAGGGCCGAATATCTTGTGAAAATCGTCTATAGAAATGATTATAGTTACCGTGATGGAGAGTCCTATTTAAAAGATTTGTTTGAATGTATAACGATTTACTATATCGATAAATTTGGCTCAGCAGAAATTGAAGCGTTTATAGAAAAAGCATTTGTTTGGTGTTACTTTCTTCGTTTTGAGTTCCAACGAATAGGTTTTGATAGTATTGATAAATATGTACTTAATAACAATTTGTTTTTAATCGTTAAAAATGCTTTTCAACCTAAAGAAGTGATTAAAGCTGCATTTTTAAATGTACCGAGTTTACAGAAGGTTATTGATTTTGAAAATTCAAATTCAAGAAGAATGGACAAGCGAATTGTGAAATTTTTTAAAGAAAATAATTACTATGCAAACTAATCAAAGTGAACTTGTAAATCTAAGCATAGGAGAATTATTCTTAGGAGACGATGCTTATTTAATTCCTATTTATCAGCGTAATTACGAATGGGAAGACAAACAGATTATTCAACTTATAGAAGATATAAAGGATTATTACCTCGAAGAATCAAGTAAAAATTATTACATAGGTACTTTAGTTGTCAATGTGCGACGAGAAAATCAATCATTTTTTTATGAAACAATTGATGGACAGCAAAGGCTTACAACGTTTAACTTAATAATGTGCGCGCTGCGCGAATTAAAACGAGAACAACATGACATCACAGGTTATGATAAACAATTAAAGACAAATATTAGTTTTGAATCTCGCAGTATATCGGTTAAGACAATTGAATATATTTATAACAATGGTACAGCACAACCCAATTTTCCAGAATTCAACGAGAACATTATCAATGGAATCGCTATCGTAAAAGCACAGTTGTTAAAGTTGTTAGAATCGTTTTCTTCAGATACAAAAGAGATTCAATTACAAAATAAATCCTTTCAAGGTTTCATAGATTATCTATTTCAAAAAGTAATTATTATTCGTGTTCAAGTTCCATTAGACACAGATTTGAATCATTATTTTGAAATAATGAATTCTCGAGGCGAGCAATTAGAAAAACACGAAATTCTTAAAGCTCGAATGATGAATGAGCTAAATGGATTGGATAATTCTTCAAAGCTTAGAAAGTCTTTTCATTTAATCTGGGATGCATGTTCACAAATGGAGAACTACGTTCAATTATTATTTCCAAAAAAATACAGAACAGCGGTATTTGGCGATCGATGGTTTCAGTTTATACCAACATCAAGTGATGAATTATACAGATTATTATCAAATGATAATAGTGATATTGAACAAGTTACTGTAGGACTAAATTTTGATGAAATCATTGATACAAATGATGAATTATCATTAAAGCATAAAATTGACTCTTTTCAAAATGAGGAAATAGTTAACGAATCTGATTCAAATCAATATCAGCCTGTAATCAATTTTGAAAATTTTCTATTACATGTTTTAAAATTGATGCTATCTGATAGTTCCGAGATAAGTTTGGATGACAAAAGACTTTTGAGCTTTTTTAAAAAAGCACTAGATAATTCTGCCGATAAATCGCGATTTGTACTTGATTTTGGCTATATGTTATTAAAGACCAAATTTTTACTTGATCATTATGTTTTGAAAAGAAAATATTTACCAGGTGAGGATTTTTGGACATTAGAAGCATTGAAATTCTATCCTAAAATAGATGGAATACGAGATAAAGAATCTTATAATTATATCAATACTTACCATGAAAAATCAATAAATGACGAACTCATATTATTGTTATCAATGTTTCATGTATCCACACCAACATTAGTCTATAAGTATTGGTTGTTAGAAGTGTTAATGTTTCTTCATAAATCTTATGATTTTGAAAAGAACATAGCTTCATTAGAAAATCCAACTAATATAGATTCAATTACATATAAAGAAAGCTTAATTAAAATTGCAAAGAAGTTTTTGAAATTTAGATTTTTAAATAAAAATCAAGAAGTAGGATATGATAAAATACTTTTGAATGACTTAGAAAATTTAGAAGCAGATTTTGATGACAGTTTACTATCCTATGGGAAAGTAAGAAACAATTTAATTTTCAATTACATTGATTATCTCTTATGGGTGAATAAAAAGGATGAATATAAAGATTTCGCATTTTCTTTCAGAAGTTCAGTAGAGCACTATTATCCTCAAAATCCAATTAGCGGAGAAAAGTTAGAAGATGAAAATATATTAAATTGTATTGGAAATTTATGTTTAATATCTCATAGCAATAATTCAAAATTAAGTAATTATTTGCCTCAAGCTAAAAAAGAACATTATATCAATTCTAATTCAAAGGATAGTATAAAACAACTGGAAATGATGAAAAATTCAAAATGGTTTGTTGAAGAAATATTGGAACATAATCAATATATTGTTTCCCTATTAAAAACTAATTTACCATGATCAACCCAATCGAACGTATCACCCAAAATAGAATTATCAAATTGTTTCAAGAGCAATTGGGCTATAGCTATTATGGCAATTGGGAGAAACGTGACAATAATAGCAACGTAGAGCAAGAGATTTTGAAAAAGAATCTTTTGCAACGGGGATATACAGAAACTTTGGCCAATAAAGCAGTGAAGGAGCTATACGATTTGGCACATACGAGTTCAGGTAATTTATACGATCGTAACAAGGCTTTTTATAACATGGTGCGTTATGGTGTAAAAGCGCGACCGGAATTGGGAGAGCAGTTTGATACCATTTTCCCGATTGATTGGAAAAACTGGGAGAAGAATGAATTTGGTATCGCGGAAGAAGTTACTTTGACCAAAGGCCAACATACACGTCGTCCTGATATTGTGTTGTATGTGAATGGTATTGCTTTGGGTGTATTGGAGTTAAAACGTGGGACCACAGACATTGCAGAATCGGTAAATCAATCCATTTCCAATCAAAAAGAAACCTTTAACGAGTGGTTTTATACCACGGTTCAGTTTGTTATGGCGGGTAATAATACGCAAGGATTGAAGTATGGAACTATAGAAACTCCAGCTAAATATTTCTTGTCTTGGAAAGAAGACGAAGCCGACAATACCGAATATAAACTGGATAAATACCTAAAGAAACTTTGTGTCAAAGAACGCTTTTTAGATATCGTTTACAATGGTGTTGTTTTTGATGCAGGGGTGAAAAAATTACCACGTCCACATCAGTATTTTGCGTTGAAAGCAGCGCAAGATTTTGTGAGAGGTCGTGAAGGAGGAATTATCTGGCATACGCAAGGTTCGGGTAAATCCTTAATGATGGTGATGCTAGGGAAATGGATTCTGGAGAATGTTCCCAATTCCCGTTTGGTGATTCTAACCGACCGTACAGAGTTGGACGATCAAATCGAAAGGGTATTTAATGATGTGGGTGAAACAGATATTGCAAAAACTAGATCAGGTAAAGAATTGATACAGTTTTTGACTTCGTCACGCCCAAGATTGGTATGTTCATTAATCCATAAGTTTGGAAATAAAGGCGAAACCGATTTTGATGCTTTTTTAAAAGAATTGCAAGAAAATCCGCTACAAACGCAGGGAGAAATTTTTGTTTTCATTGACGAGTGCCACCGCACACAGAGCGGTAAACTCAACCAAGTGATGAAAGCCGTATTGCATAATGCAGTATTTGTTGGGTTTACAGGAACGCCTTTGTTGAAACAAGACAAGAAAACGACGATGGATGTTTTCGGTCGATACATTCATACCTACAAATTCAACGAGGCAGTTCAAGACGGTGTCGTGAAAGATTTGATGTACGAGGGCCGTAAGATAGAACAATCTTTAACATCACAATCTAAAGTTGATCAATGGTTTGCAGCAAAAACAGCGGGGTTGAATGAATTCCAGCGCAATGAACTCAAAAAGAAATGGGGAACAATGCAAAATGTATTGAGTTCAAAGAGCCGCATGGAAAAAATCGTATCAGACATTGTGATGGATTTCTCTGTAAAACCGCGTTTAGCAAATGAAAAAGGTAATGCCATTTTAGTGGCTTCGAGCATTTATGAAGCGTGTAAGTACTACAACTTGTTTCTAAATACGGAACTGAAAAACAAATGTGCGATCATTACTTCGTACAATCCAAATGCACGTGATATATCGTTAGAAGATACAGGGGCAGATAGCGAAACAGACAAAGAATACATCTACAATACCTATACGGAATTATTAAAATCAGTGAGCCCGAGTGGTAATAAATCTAAGACTGAAACCTATGAACAAGAAAGCAAGGAGCGTTTCCGTAAGGAACCTGCTCGCATGAAATTATTGATCGTAGTATCTAAACTTTTAACAGGCTTCGATGCGCCTCCGTGTACCTATATTTACATCGATAAAAAGATGCAGGATCATACCTTGTTTCAAGCTATTTGTCGTGTGAATCGTTTGGATACCGACGACAAGGATTATGGCTACATCATCGACTACATGGAATTGTTTGGAAATGTAACCGACGCTATCAGTGTCTATACATCTGAATTGGACAGTGAAGGGTTTACAAAGGAAGAAGTTGAAATCAATTTAAAGGATCGTATCAAAGTAGCGGCCGATCGATTGATGACGGCATATGAAACCGTAGAAGCGATTATTGAAAATGTAGCTTTACCCAAAGCGGATTTGGATTTTATTCGCTATTTCTGTGGGAATACCGAGAACCCCGAAGATTTAAAAGCGAATGAATTCAAACGTATGGCCTTATACAAAGCTATCGTTGAATATGTACGTGCTTATACAGCTATCAAAGCAGATTTTGTACAGACTGAATTTAGTGATGCAGAAGTACAACGTTTTCATAAAAAAATTGATGAGTATTTAAACATCAGAGAAATTATTCGAATTGCGTCAGGTGAAACGATTGATTTGAAAGCCTACGAAGCCGATATGCGTTTCTTGATTGACACCTATATCCGTGCTGAAGAATCTGAAACCATTTCTCCTTTTGAGGATATTTCTTTGTTGGATTTATTTGATACCAATATTCAAAAAGCGATTGAAACTTTACCTGCTGGTGTTAAAGGTAATAAAGAAGCTGTTGCAGAAATTATTGAAAACAACGTGCGCAGTAAAATTGTAGAAGAACATTTGTTAGATCCGAAGTATTTTGATCACATGTCTGTTCTTTTGCAAGAATTGATTGAAAAGCGCAAGCAAGATATGATTTCCTATCAAGAATATTTGAATGAAATGGTGGAACTGGTGCGCCAAGTCAATCAAGGTAAAAAGGATGACTTACCGGATTCGCTAAATACAAAAGGAAAAGTAGCTTTGTATCATACCTTGGAAGATGAATATTTGGCTTTAGCTTGTGAAAATGCTGTACAATACGCAAAACAAGAAGGTTTTAGAGAAAATTTAGCGAAACAAAACTTAGTCAAAAAAGCAATTTACGACGTTGTAAAAGATAAGGATAAAGTCAACGAGATTTATAAAATTATAGAAGCTCATAAAGACGAATACTAATGAAAGTAGAGCAGTTGAAGATTGGAGGAGTAGAGATAGAGGTTACTTTTAAAGATATTAAGAATTTACATCTTAGTGTCCACCCGCCGGAAGGAAAGGTGACGATTTCTTCGCCAGAATTTTATGATTTGGAGAAGGTGAAAATCTATGCGGCTACCAAATTGGGTTGGATTAAGAAAGAGCAGCTAAAATTTAAAAATCAAGCAAGAGAATCCGAACGACAAATGATAAACCAAGAAAGTCATTATTTGTTTGGTGAACGATATTTGTTAGAAGTCGTTGTGGCTAAACGGAATTCGATTAGTTTAAAAGGTAAAAAGATTGTTCTTTTTGTAATAGATGGAAATGATAAAGAATTGAAGCGTGAGGTTTTATACAAGTTTTACAGAAAAGCACTTCGTATTAAATTGAATAGTTTGCTCGCACATTTTGCAGATAAAATGCAATTGGAAATTCCTGAATTCAAAATCAGAACGATGAAAACAAAATGGGGTTCTTGTGCTGTAACTAATGGGCGATTATGGTTTAATATCGAATTAACAAAGAAACCGATTGAATGTATTGAATATGTAGTGGTTCATGAATTGGTTCATTTATTAGAACGTCATCATAATAAGCGTTTTGTCCTAATGATGGACCAATACTACCCAAATTGGAGAACTCAGAAAAAATTATTGAATGAATTGCCATTGATATATTAGTTTAAATAGTCAAAAGATATATGCCCCAACATTTCGAATGCTGGGGTGTACAATTTTAGCAAATTCTGTTGATATTTATCTCAGTTTTAAATCTCAATTTTGGCTCCATTATCCGAACGGGATTTTATAGGCTTTTCAGCCATAAAATCCTTTTGGCTACATACAATCCCGTTGCAAGTTATAATTTCTCGTTCTTATAATCGGCAACAAACTTTTGGAGTGCTCTTACAAATTCAGGATTATTAATCTCTTTTAATTCTCCTTTATCATCAGGAGATTGGATTTTGATAGACATACCGGTTTTGAGCAATCTTTTATATTCATTCTGTAGAGCTTGAGCTAATCCAGTAGAATATCTCGGAATGGATTGAATTAGTTCTACGTTATCTACTTCAAGAATTTCACCTACTTCGTCCAATCTTTTTAAACTCGGTTGAGCAGTATTTGAATTCCATTTGCTTATTGTCGTGTCATCCACGTCAAGGTACAGAGCTAGTGCTATTACTTGGAGTGGAGAATCTTTGATAGCTTTTTTTATATTATTGATTTTTTTCGACATATTTTAACCTAAAAAACTTGCATAATATTCCAGTTATTTGTATTTTTGTTCTAGCGATATGAAGATCAGGGCAATTAGCCATGATTAACGATGTTTTTCTCTATCTGTAAACGACTAAATTACCCAGAGAAAACCGTGATATCGCCCCATGCTCAAAAAGTTTGTTACTTTTGTAATACTTTTATAATGCATGTGGGTGATTCGCGTTTACTTTAGAGGGTAGAGTCAAGTGTCTCGTGTAGACATAGACAACAAAGGTTAGTCACCTTCAGATCTAAAGTGCGGGTCACCCCTTGCTTTTTTTATTCTTCGCAATAATAGAGAGTAACATCGTTCACATAAAACCAAAAATGATTATGAGAACGAACACAAAAAACACCACCCATTACCCGCATTCGATCAGAGATCAGATGACTAGGTATTCCCGCAAATCACTTTTAAAGAACATCTTTCGCGCACCTGAATAGGTTGCGCTCAACTTAAAACAGGCTGTAAAGAGCAACAAAAAGGGGAGGATTTGACTTTCCTTAAATTGAAAAGACAACTGAACCCGGTTCAGTTTAATTTCCCTCTTTTTACGCCTGTCACCGACCTATACATTTATATAATTGCATTAAAAGGTAATATTGGCCAGTGATACAGCTTGATTTAATATTTGCACCTTAAAATTAAGCAAATTTTCATTCAGTCCAAACTTTTTACCCGTAGTTTTTATTGTAATACAATTTTGTGGTAGGTCGGTATTTCCTTCTTTCCGGCAGGGAGCGCCATAATTAACCCTAATTTATGCTTTGAAACTGTATCAAGGCGCTTTTCGGACTTTTAATCTTATTTGTCCATTTCGCATAGGTCGCATTTGATCTGTGCAATGACAAGCCATTTTAACGCGAAAAAATCGCGAAGGGGGATGCTTTGGCCTAATTTTCCGGTAGCACCTCGGGTTTGTCATACTTGATGAAACTAAATTATGAACCAAAAATCAAACAATCTGCTACCTTTTGAGCTAGCATGTTATGAAATATACGACAATGGATACGATCCATTAAAAACCATTACGGAGTTCTGGTCCCAACATACCATCACCGACTGTCAGGAAAGCCTGTGGACACTCTTTGAAAACTATAGAAAGAGTACGGTGCAGGAAGATGCTGCCGACGTAAAGCAGATGCATACCTTTTTGATGAAAGTGTGTCGTGTGCTGATGGCTTATTTCCTCGTACACTTTCGCAAGATCGGAATCGATACGGTGCCATTTGCCTTTACGGAACCTGCCGGCGTCATTACGGCCGATCTGGAAACCAAACAAAGGATCCACAGTTTCTTTAATAGAATTGCTGAATAATACCTAATCCATAAGCAGATGATAAAAAGATCAAAATCATACACTGCCTTATTGGATAAGGTAGTCAATATTCCAGTTATACAGATTACACTAGTTGTAATTGTGTTCCTCTTAGTTTTTCAATCCTATTTAACTTGTTTTTTAAAGGCATTGAAGAACATAAGAGCTTTTATTGTATTAGCTCTTATGTTTCATATGTTTAGTTTATCGGCTCAGACGCCCCGCAAGGACAGCGGGGCGGAAGGGCTGAAAATAATCAAACCACTGAAAATAGGTGATACAGTGCCAGATGAATTTTGGACTACAGCCTTAAATTCTATGTACGACAGATCCCATAGGAATACAGTAACTCTTAATGAACTCAAAAATAGAAAACTGATCATTCTGGACTTCTGGGCTACATGGTGTGGTGCCTGTATTGGATCAATACAAAAGTATGTTAAAACAGATGCGTATACTGATGCAGATATAGCATTCCTCGGTGTCACTTATCAGGACAAGGAAGAAGTCACCAAGTTCAACGGAAGGTTTAAGCTTAACTTTCCAACAATAATTGGCGATACAGTGCTCAGCGCTTATTTTCCATATAGGATAATTCCGCACGTCGTAGTCATCCAACAGGGGAAAGTTTTGACTATTGCCCACTCTGAAATATTGTTACCTGAAAATGTCCAAAAATTGAAAGGAGGTAAATATGAAGAATATCTTGCAAAGAGCGATATCCTTAATTTTGATAAAACCAAAGTCATCCTGGACCAAAAAAACAGTAGAATTAAGGATGCTATAAAATCCAGGACGGTTATAATGGGGCCTATAAGCGGACTTTCAGCATTTGGATCTTACAAAAAGACTGATAGCACGCAAAGGCTCTACCTGACAAATCATAGTCTGTTGTTTGCAATGTACAAGCTCCTGGATGTTTATTGGCATAACCGGATCTTTTTAAAGATAAGTAATGAAGATCAGTTCGACTACTTCGGCTTCGAAGATCAACAAAAATTTCCTTACACTGTATGGTTAACCAAATATGGCGCTGGCTTGGAATCTATTGCTCCATTGAACATCCCAAAAAAGGAGTTAAAGTGGAATGCATTGAGCGCACTGCTCAATACAAATGGATATGACCTTGCAGTCGTTGAGAAAGAAGTTGAAACCAAACTGATATATCCAACAGGAAATAAAAAGTTATATGCCACAGCAGGCAATGTGACGATTGAAGAACTGCTGAAGTCGCTGAACTACCAGCAAAAGGATATGCGGAGGGTACCAATCTATTTGTCCAGTGATTTAATCGATAAACAGGACCGGATTTCTATAGATCTCCATAAGATAAGGGACGAGGAATATTTACAGGACATATTGTCTAAATATGGGCTAAAAATCAAAAATCAGCGCGCTAAACAATCAATTATAGAGGTAACAGAAAGGAGAAGCTTATGAAAACGACTTATTTAATATTCTTGCTTTTCATTTTTATCAAGACGGTGAACGGTCAGGCTCAGGTAATAAAGATAAAGATCACCGACGTGGATAGCTTTAATCCGCTGGAAGAGGTAAATGTCAAAGGAAGAGATTTCGTTGCAAAAACTGACCATGAAGGATCTTTTCTTTTGAACAAGTTTAATATGGATAGCTTGACTTTTACACATATCAGATACAAAACTGTTACGATTGCATTGAGCCAGCTGCTTAAAGACAGATCTGTCACTTTGGCCAGCAAAGATAATATGCTCGAAACAGTTACAATTAATACAGGATATCAGAAAATAAATCAGCGTATATCCTCAGGCGCAGTCGATAAAATTGATCTCCAACGAAGCAGGGATGTGTACGGCAGCAATATATTTCAGAAGTTAGAAGGCAATTCACCGATCCTATTCGATAAGACGGGTGACAGCAAACGGTCGATGACTATCCGTGGATTGAGCAGTATAAATAATACAAACCTTCCCCTCATCGTGCTCGATAATTTTCCCTACGAAGGTGATCCGAACTGGATCAATCCGGAAGATATCGACGATATCACAATATTAAAAGATGCTGCTGCATCGGCTATTTGGGGCACCCGTGCAGGTAATGGGGTTATAGTAATCACGACGAAAAAAGGGAAATACAATTCACCGAATCGGGTCACAATAGCAGGCGGTGTGCAGATACAGGAAAAACCGGACCTTTATTCCTTGAATCGAATTTCTTCTTCGGGTGTTGTCGATCTCGAAAACTTCCTGTTTGAAAAAGGCCGTTATGATAATCAAAATTCCTTCAACATGCCTTATTTTTCGCCTGTAGTAGAGCATTTAATAGCCATTAGAGATGGGATAGGAGATCGAAAGGATCATGAGCAGGCTATAGCGAACTACAGAAAACTTGATGTCAGGGACGATTATAGTAAGTATATGTACAGAACGGCTGTCAACCAATATCACAACTTAAGTATTGAAGGTGGTAGCAGGAACTTGCGTTACCAATTTTCTGCACGAATGGACAACAATACCGGCACACTGGATGAAAAGCTGAAGAAGAATTTAATAAGGACTTTTATTGAGATTGAACTGCATCCAAAAATCAGGCTTTCAACTGACCTTCAATATGTAGACAATAAATTTCAAGAAGGAAGAACTGCTTATAGTCCATCAAACGGTAGACCATACCTCATGCTTGCAGACAAAGATGGCAATCCAATTAGACAAGCTAAAAATAGGGTAGGATATCTTGACACTGTAGGGCAAGGGCTCTTAAATGATTGGTTCGAATACCCGCTGATAGAATACAAAAAAAAGCATTCTATACTTGCATCAAATATGGTGCTGGCAAATGTGACAGCTGATATCAAACTCTTGAAGGGCCTGAATCTGCAGGGGAACTATGGTTTTCAGTTTGTATCCACCCGGGATAAGCAACGTTATGATGAGGATAGTTACATGGTCAGAAATCTAATCAATTCCTATGCTATGGTAGACTATGCCAAACGAACTGTAACATCGGCAATTCCTACTGGCGGTATTCTGGATCAGTCTGATCAGATACAAAAGACGCATAATGTGAGATTTGGTGTTAACTATGAAAAGAGGTGGCGGGGTTTGTTGTTTACAGCTTTACTGGGAACGGAGTGGAGACAGTCAAATGCCGAGAGTGCGCAATACAGATTCTATGGATTTGATCCCGACACGTATACTGTTTCAAAAGTAGATTACCGGAACCCATACACTCACTTTATTGATAAATCGACCATTTATGTTCCATATTTAGATAATAAGAGCCTTAAAATAAACCGTTCAAGATCTCAATATGCAAATGCATCGGTTTCTTATAACGGTAGGTATGTCCTGACAGGGAGTGTTAGGCGGGACGCTTCAAATCTATTCGGTGTAAAAACGAATGAAAGGTGGCAACCGCTATGGTCTATCGGCTACAAATGGAATCTTTCGGAAGAGCGTTTCTTTAAGATTGCATGGATAGATGCGCTGAGCTTACGCGGATCATATGGTATCAGTGGAAATGTGGATCAATCGCGCTCAGCCATTACAACTATTCGCTACACAAGCCCGGACCGCTATACCAACTTGCCGCAGGCTATTATTTCCCAGTACAGCAACCCTGATCTAAGGTGGGAAAAAAATACAATATGGAATACTGGAATTGATTTTTCATTTATATCGGGTAAGATCAATGGTTCTCTTGACTATTACAAAAAATGGGGAACTGACCTTTTTGGCAGATATCCCGTGGATTATACGGCTATACCAAACAAGGGTGTACTTCGGAACATTGCCGCAATGAAAGGCAATGGTGTTGACCTAAAGCTTAATGGAAATATTCCATTTGGAAATCGTGTTTTCTTTACGCCCCAGCTTATGATCAATTTCAATACTGATAAAGTAACCGATTATTATTATGAGGGCAATTATGCTTATGAGTTTCTAAGTTATGGTACTTCAGTAACGGGACAGGTAGGCTATCCGGTATATTCTATTCTCGCATATAAGTGGAATGGGCTAGACGCCAACGGAAATCCTGTCGGGGAACTGGATGGTCAGCGTTCGATCGATTATCCAAACATCAAACTGCAGGATAAATCTGTACTCGAATACAAAGGTACTGTGGTTCCGCGCTATTCGGGTTATTTTAACCCCGGTATGTCGCTAGGAAACGTTGATGTCTCCGCCAGTTTTCTATATAAATTAGGACATGTACTTAGACGGACTCCAGTAGGATATAATGAATTGGTTGCCATGGGTGGATTAGGCGATGGTAGCGGGGATTTTGACCGTAGATGGAAAGTGAGTGGTGACGAATCCAAAACAGATATACCTTCTTTTATTTACCCTGTTGATACCGAGCGTAGCTCTTTCTATCAAAGTTCTTCCGTTTTAGTTGAAGATGCAAGCCATGTACGTTTACAAAATCTTTCTGTAGGATATAAATTCAGGATCAATAAAATTGTTTCCGGAAGGCTATTCTGCAATGCCACTAATCTTGGAATTATTTGGAGAAAAAACAATAAAGGAATTGATCCCGATTACCTTTCACAATTCAGGCCTAAGAAACAGATTTCTCTAGGCATTAATTTGACTTATAATTAGAAAAAAATGAAAACGCTCAACTATTTTTTATATCTATTGATCATCCTTCAGGTTTCATGTAAAAATTTCTTGGATGAAAAACCTGATGCCAGTCTAAAAGAAGCCAATAGCCTCGAAGACCTTGATGCGCTATTGAACAATACTAAGATCATGAATTATTATAGCATGGGACTTGGCGAGGCTTCTGCTGATAATTATTACCTCGACAAATCTAGCTGGGAAGCATTTGATCAGCACGAAAGACAGTTATATACATGGGGAGGAGAAATCTTCTACCAGTTTTACCTCAATCCTTGGCTGGATTATTATAAGAGCATATATTACAGCAATCATGTATTAGCCAAATTGGATAAGATCGCTTCTGAGAAGAAAATAAAGGGGCGTGCAATGGAGCTTAGGGGAAGGGCATTATTCTTCAGGGCATTTGGTCATTATAAATTGCTTTCACTCTTCTCTAATGCATATGATAAAGACGCTTCTAAAACTGATCTTGGCATCCCATTAAGACTGAATGATGACTTTAATATACCTTCCGAAAGGGGAACAGTAGAGGCATGTTATCAACAGATATTACAGGATCTACATGAAGCGGAAAGTTTATTGCCGCTGAAATCAGATAATATGCACTTACCGTCAAGGATATCAGCTTATGTCCTACTTTCATGGATTTATCAGGCACGAGCTGAATTTGATCAATCAATTCTGTATGCACAGAAAGCACTTGAAATCGATAGCAAACTTAAAGATTATAAAGAGTATTCGCAGGAAGCCAGATATCCGTTTTTTGGTTTTGATGACGAAATCGTTTATATAGTGGCCGGAGGAGGAATCTATAACATGCTTGGAAAGTCCTATTGTAAAATTGATACACTATTATATTCTTCATATGACATACATGATCTTAGAAAGAAGCTGTTTTTTGAAAGAAATAAAGATGGATCGTATAATTTCAAGGGGTCTTACGTCGGTTCCCGAGGGCTTTTTATGGGACTTACAGTAGCGGATGCTTACCTCAATCTGTCGGAAGGACTGATACGCCTGAATAAAACAGAGGAAGGACTGCGATTTCTTGAAATTTTCCAACGTCATCGTTACGATGAGACTTATAGCCCGCCGCTTGCCTCAATGTCGCAGGAGAGCGCCTTAAAACTAGTTTTGGATGAGAGACGAAAGGAATTTATCATGCGGGATTCCCGATGGGGGGATATCAAACGTTTAAATAAGATTGATGATGGGGTGATTATTCCTGTTCGCAAGTTAGGTGACAGCGAGTTTTTGCTTAAGAGAAATGATAACAGATATGCGTTACCATTACCTGCTGAGATCATTGAACTGACAGGCATGCCCCAAAACCCAAGATAAAGTGTGTCACTAAAAGGAGGGGCAGCCGAGCTGTCCCTCCTTAAAAACTATCCCATTAATTTGAAAATGCCGGTCTTTCGGCAGCTTCGTAATCATCAGGATTATCGGTCACATTACCCAATGACATGGCCGGTTTTGTAGCGTCGGATGGGTGTGGAGTATCTTGAATTTCACAGATATATATTCCGTTACCGCATTCCACCTGTCCGTTGCCAGGTTTGGTCAATGCATAATTATTGCGGTTATTAACATCCGCAGGAGTTGTACTGTTTAGTTGATAGTAGTATGTTTGAGTTGCAGGTTGCTCCTCAATAAAACTATCCTTCTTTTCCATTGCATTCACCGCGAATGCGATACCTAGTACTAAAGTCAATGCCGAGCCAACGGTAATTAGACTTCTTTTAATGATCTTTTTTGAAATCATGGTTGTGGTCTTTTTTATCCGATCAAAAAAAGGTTGCCTCAAAAAACTTTGATTAATTTTATGTTGTGGGGTGTCTTTTAGCAGACCTCGCTGGCTGGCTTTGCATCCCGATACGCAGCCTGCCTGTTCCCAGATGAGCCCTGAGAGCCATCCGGGATTTCCGTGAACAGTGCCCCTTTACGGTTGCGCGACCTTCGCTGTACAACTCTCTTCTGGGCGAAGGCAATCCGATGCGGTAAAGTGTCCAGCTGAAGCTTGTCTTTGACCAGTCTACAGACCAAACTCTTGGGCATAATCAGCGGATATACCTGCGTCCTCAGGGACGAGTATAGCTTTCCGATGCAACGGAAAAGAGCCGTCATTATGTTCAATATAGGGTGCATTTTGTTCATACAACTTGTATTACCTGATCCATTTGTCTGTTGGCAGCGGCGCCTCCTTATCATGGCCTGCCCACTTGACTTTTATTATTTCTTCGTTTTATCCGGTTAACGTTTTCGTCGTTAACTTATACCAAAGTTCGCCAGTAAAGAGCAGCTGGGCTTGGCCGAATCTGGAGTCGTGTATGTACAGGTTTGGAATAATGAAAAGGTAGAGCAATAAAAAATCCCCTCGGGGGGGAATGCTACGGTTAAATTTTCAAAGGTATTGTGGTGGCTTCTTGGATAATCTCGTCAATGAATGCCATATATTCGTTTTCGCTTTTAAAATTTGGTGTAATTTTCCGATCTACTCGATAAAGAATATGATCGCGTATAAAGGCTTCTTCAAAAACAGAACAGATAATTACATATTTATGTGTCAGGTCAACCTTCGAAAGAAGATGATTTACTTCAAGATAATCACCACCGCTGCTCAAGATCAGTATCTCGGCTTTCGCTGCAGACAGTTCCAGCGTTTCCTCACGAATTTCTATTAAACGAGGGTGTTTGGTGAGGGTTGTCACGATATCCACTTTTGATAGATTGATCATCTGCCAGGCCACATAGCTATAGCTCTTTTTAATGGGTAATGGCTGCCGTGGTGCCGCTACCTTTCTCGCATGGGACAAAAGATAATAAAGCATACCCTTTGGAGAATAAATGTTGCCAGCAGCATTTGCTTTCCTGAGTACCTCTTCATCAAGCTGATAATTTTCAGGGAAATAGGAGGCGGCCATCTCGATACAAATACATAACGGGCCATATTTCCAGGCTCTATATTTTCCACAGACTTTTCTCGCAATTAGCGTGCTTTTGTCAGCTGGCTCAGCTACAAAAAATTGTCCGATCACGCTGAAAAATTTTACGCTTTTTTGAATGATTTCTTTCATGTTTTTAGGTCACTAGGTTAATTTAACAATAAATTTTATAAATAGTCTTGGTTATACCGCTTAAAAAACTCCGTAGCCGTCATGCCCGTTTTCTTTTTAAAAAAGCGTGCAAAACTGCTCGGTGAGGCATAGCCCAGTTCATAGGCGATTGCATCGGTAGGCATACCGTCTACAATATATTTCTTGGCGAGATCCAGCATAAATTCTACCTTCAGCTCTTGAGGACTCTGTCCGTAATAAAGTTGGATAAGCTGATGCAGATAGTCCATACTGATCCCGAGCTGCCAGGCAATGTCGTCCAGTTTAAAATCCTGGCCAAGCTCGGCTACTGCCTGCTTAATGGCAGCATGGGCTTCTTTGGATTTGATTTGGGATTCCGAAATCTTGTCATATTCTTCAAAGATCTTTTCCTTCGATAGCTGGATCAGTTTCTTGATACCCCAGAGGATATTGACCTCACTATCGAGGTCGCCTTTCTTGATTTTTGACGCAATGGTTTTCATCAATGAGATGGTCCTGGTGCCGGCACGGAAATCGATGCTGCACCACGAATTCGGATCTTGTTTTCGATAGGCATGGATCAAGGGGTGAAGAAACTGGAAGGGACGCTCATTGCCATCGCGGAAAATGCTGCCGCGGAAATAAAAGTTAACAAGGGTATAACTTCCGGCAGGAACATGGATTTCATAATCACTTCTGGTTAAGTAGAAGTAGCGGCCACGATTGCAAGAAATGCTGTAACTGATCCGCTTCTGGACATCCCTGATCTGAATAGCACGATCTTCTGTGAAGAGATAAAAGATATGCAGGTCTGAACGTGTGACTTGTATAGGAATGACAATATCGGCAGGTAGATGCAGATCCAATATATTGATGTAGCCGAGCATGCCATCAAATTGCTGCAGGCAGGCTTGCCCATGTTGGTTTTCGTAATGTTGATAGTCCGCATTGGACATGCTTATTCTTGGCTTGAGCATATCAGTTCTCGGACTGATCGGCTGGTCAAATACCTTTGCGATATCGATCTGTAGTGCTGTTTTCATAATGGTGTATAGGTCAATAAAATCCCCCCGATCAGGATTTCGGTATGATCGGGGGAAATGGTTTTTGGATAACGTTGGGTTGGATTACTGCTGCGGACCGGTGTAGGAAATCCGGATAAACAGGGGAGTGAACATCATTGTCGCCACACCATCCTGCCATTCATCGAGGCCGTGAACCATAAGCTCCTTAAATTCTGGATCATCATCATCTCCCTTGTCTTCTTTTTGAAATTGAAGTACGTTGCCCTGCATGAGATAATTGCTGATAGCCGTGCCAAGTTGTTTCCGAAATCCAGGTGAAAAATCATAGAGCTGCTCCACCTGATGGGGCTTCAAGTCAAAATTGTGTTCCATCCAGGCTGCAAAATCGTCTTTAAGAAGTTGCATCTCTAGCGCGCGCTCCGCTAAGGGTAGCGCAAGAAGCGTGGCTACTTTTTGCGCCACACCTGCATTGTCGAAGTTCTCTTTCATTCAAATTGTATTTTTGCAAATATTTATTTAAATAGATCAAATTAGCAACCGACCTGTCCTAACCTCCGGTATTTTGGAGGATAATCTTCTTTTGGGTGATTAAATTTTGCTTAATATTTGATTTTATTTAGTAAATTGGTTCTGTAAACCAGTATAAACCTGAGCCATTTAAGAGAGCTTGACATAACATATGAAAGTATTAAAACTAACGGTGGAGAGTTTACTCATCTCCATGCTTTTTAATTTAATCGGAAATCACGGTATTTACCTGAATCGATTTTGGACACAGACCTATTGGATGTGGACAGTGGCATTTGCAATTGCGATTGGTGTTGCGGTCGTGTTCACGCAGATGTTTCTTGAAGCCTTTGGGACTTATTGGCAGAAGCGGTACCCTGATTTGATACTCATGAGCAAGGGGAGGGTCATGACCAAGAGTATACCCAAAGGTCAGCTCTGCTGTGCAATTCTTGTTACAACTATATCGATTCTATCGATTTATCTCTTCATTATCTATTGTTTCGCTTCTGTCCGCAGCGAAGATACGTACAGCTTGTTAAGAAGCTATCTGCTGCATTATATGCCTTTTATTGGTCTAGGCTTTATAGCCTACGTGATCTATGTTTTTCGTAACGGCGAATTATGGTGGCTAACAACTGAAAATGTGATGGCTTTGTTAGGGAAAGAGGTCATGTCGCAGGAAAACACAACAGATAGAGCGGGAACTATAGCACCTCCAAGTGCATTGGATAGGACTATCGTAATCGGATCACTCTATGATGTGCTGCATAAAGATTCGCCATTCAATTTAAATACCTTGCAGATGGATGCTGTACGTATGTTTGATGTGCCCTTTTATTTTTCCCAAAAAAGAAAAAAAGAAGTCGTCCTGATCAATGGTATCCGTTTGGAAGCCCATCATTTCATGCAGGAGCTAGAAAGGTTGGGGCTTGATAAATGGTATTTCCGCATCAATAAAACCTGTAGGGTAAATATGATGCTCGTCCGTCAACCGATATTGCCAAATGCCACTTACCTGGAGTTTCGTAAGGAAGTGTTTGACAGCCTCAAGTTGAATATGACGGAATTGGAAATCAGCAACCTGCTGCAGATAACTGAATGGATGCGCAAAGAAAAAAAACTAAAGGATTTTTTGGATAACGTCAATAACCTGGAGCATGAGGGATGGGATAACCTTATTCGGCTCAATTGAATCATCCCACTTTATAAACTTAGATAGACCGAGCGCAGTAGACAACAGGTCTGCTGCTGCGCTGGATTTCGGCGGTTAGTCGAGCTAACCTTACCCGTTTATGTTTTTTGTAAAAGGATCTCCTGATCAACAGGATATCACCCCCCGTTTTGTGTCCAATGCGACAGCTATTCACCTTAAAATCCACTATTCTTTTCAATTAAAGTCAGGCATCGGATATACGCCCTTAGCGGCCAAGCTGGACCGTATCCTCGACCTGCTGCAAGAACAGCAGTATACGGAGCTCCACAAGCTGACCGGTACAATGACCATCCACGAAGTCGCCTATTTTTTGAGCAAAAGTGTGCGCACCATCGAGCGCCGTATCGCCAAAGGCCTGCTCAAAGCCACCTATAAAGAGGGTAATGCGGATCTCTTTCTCAAAAAAGATGTGGTGCAGCTGTATGTGGCCGAATATAAAAAATGGCCGCGGCAAATGCCTTAAATCCCTACACTATTCGTACCTGCTTCGT
This sequence comes from Sphingobacterium sp. UBA3519, assembly GCF_002377215.1. Taxonomy (NCBI): domain Bacteria; kingdom Pseudomonadati; phylum Bacteroidota; class Sphingobacteriia; order Sphingobacteriales; family Sphingobacteriaceae; genus Sphingobacterium; species Sphingobacterium sp. UBA3519. Next base: position 111,485 of record NZ_DFPI01000026.1, on the reverse strand, counting down.
ATTGTCTTCGGGGCTGCATGTAAAAGCAGCCACTGTTAATCCGTTGCTGAACAGTATTTCCCTGTTCGGAGACTGGTGAAGGTCTGGTCAGTATCTGTACAAGATCTATTGCTGATCCGAAGCAGGTACGAATCAGGTGCGAAGCAAAGGCCCGAGACTGCTGCTCAAACCCGTAGTTTTTGAAGTGCCAGACGGCGGTGTACCTGGAATATGCCCGATTGCCTCCGACAACACGCCGACAAAAGACGGGCTGCCGCCGACGAGTCTCCGCCAACCTGTTTTATGCTATTGACAAGGGGCTATGTGATGTGGTATGTTTGTCGAAGTAAAGCAATACATACCGGTATAAATGAAAGCTTTATGGGGTTTAACTTTTTAAAAAAAATAACAACATGGCAACAATCAACAATGGTGTAATCGGAAGAGCAAGTGGTAAAGTGGGCGCTGTGATAGCTTCGTCCTGGAAATCCATCAACTACCTCAAAGGCCTGCCCAAAAAGCGGACGAAAGGGATGTCCGAAGAACAGCTGATCCAACAGGACCGTTTCCTGAAAATCTCCAAATTTCTGATGCCGATCACGCCGATCCTGCAGGTGGGGTTTGGGCTTTCCAAAACCGAAAAGATGACGCCCACAAACGTGGCACTGCAGCTCAACATCGCACAGGCGGTAAGCGGTACTTATCCAAACTTTAGCTTGGATTACAGCAAGATCGAAATCAGTACGGGCTCTTACCTCAACGGCGGCGGCATGGAGGCTGCTGTGGATAATGGAATTCTTTCTATCTACTGGGATACCATCCTCAACAGCCTGTACAAGACCAAGGCCGATGATCAGGTCATTATCTTGGTCTATTCACCCGAAAAGGATGAATTTATGACGGCACCTACACCGCCCACCCGTGCTGCCGGTACGATAGACATCCAGATCCCGGCCCACCTGCTCGGTGGCAAGGGGCATGTCTGGATCTTCTTTACCGACCGCAAGGCCGAAAAGGTATCCAAAAGTACGTATTTGGGCGAATTTGACCTGGCTTAGCCACTGAAGGATTAATTGAACGGGAGGAGCATGTGGCTCCTCCTGATTTTTGAACACAAAACGATAAGACATGCTGGTGATTTCTGAGTTTAAAAAGCAGGTTACAGATCCGACACGTAGGGAGGCTGCGCAGGAGCGTTTTCGGCTGGCACGCCGGTTTTTGAATCCGCTGTACCCGCTCATCCGCAAAGGTTTTGCCCATAGCAAGTGCACGGTGCAGGCGGCTTTTGGCCGCGCCATGTCGCATACGCTGACGAATGTGATACAGGGGGAATATCCGGATTTTGAGGTAGTGCCCGCTCTCGCAAAAATAAGCAATGGCATGCTGTCTCCGCTCGCGGTGAATACCTGTGTACGTACGTCAAATACGATTCAGCTGAGCTGGGATGTAACCGAATCCAACATCAAAGATTATAACCAATGGGATGACCAGGTCATACTCTGTGCTTATGATATTATTGGCGAGCAGGCAGCCATCAATGAACAACAGGTGCTGCGCAAGGATCTCCAAATGACGATCGAGCTGCCATCCATCCTGCATGATCGGCCGGTGCACCTGTACCTGTTCCTACATGATCGTGACGAAAACCTGTACTCCAGAAGTCAGTACCTCGGTCTTTTCTAATTTAAATCTTGCGTATGAAATCAACGATAAAAGTACTTCGTACAAAACAGGGCAAGCATAGCACGCTGTCCGAGATCTACCTGAACAATCAATTTGTCTGCTACGGTCTGGAGAATATTCCGCGCCCCGTGAAGATTAGGGGCGAGACTGCCATACCTGTCGGGCATTATCCGCTGGGTTTTAACCGCGAGGGGGCAATGAATGGCCGTTACTACGACGCTTACCCAAAAATGCATCGCGGGATGTTAGAGATGCTTGATATTCCGAATTTTAGCTATGTCTACTTCCACAAAGGAAACAGCTACAAAGAGACTGCGGGCTGCATCCTGGTAGGCGCGCAATATGTACTGGAGGATGGTGATTATCGCCTGTTAGCCTCGGGTGTCGCCTACAAAAAGTTCTATCCGCTAGTGGTCGAACTAATGCTGCAGGGACTGGTCGAAGTACAGGTCGAGTGAGCGTCGCCCGATACAGGGCAAGTGAACTCCATTAAATAGAATAATCATGAAAAAAATCTTTAGCAAAATAGGACAGGTGTTACAGCTGTTGCTGGCGGCACCTGTTAAGCTACCGGGAAAGGTAGGGAATGTATTAAAATACCTAGCCCTGGGGCTGGGCATCGTGGAAACCGTATTGGATGAGGCTAAGCCGCAGCCGGAGGTGGACGATAAGGATGCTTCGGTGGAAGAGAACGGTAAGAAGCCGGCTTCTGAATTGGAAAGCGATAAGTTTACTTCGGAGGGCGTTGGAGATAACATGTCCGCTAAAAACGGAGCCGAAACTACAGGTGAAAGGAGCGCGATGGATGAAAGTGAATGATATCCGCGTCTCGGCTATTGGTGGTACCATCTGCTCCATCTGGGCCAGTATTTCCCTGGGCGATGTGCTGCAAACCGCCCTGACAGCTGCACTAGGTACCTTGGTCAGTTTCGCAACAAGTAGGCTACTGGCGAAGATGGGTAAACGCAAAAAATGAGTTGAACAAAAAGGCGCACAGGATCGTGTGCCTTTTTGTAAGGCAACATCTTCAATTTTTATCTTCTCTTAATTTCCGAAAACAGCCTATCGACATCTTTCGGCAGCTCAATTCATCGACAATTTACGATACAGAAAGTGTTAGTGGATGGTATTTATTATTTTATGTTTCAAGAAATATAATGTAAGCTATTTGAATTTTTAAAAAAAATTTCAGCTTTGATTTATTATTTGTAATTTTTTAAACACATTTCGTGTGTAATAATTTAAACTAAATGCGTTTCCCGATTATAAAAAATTCGACCAAATGGACTACGGTCATGAAGATGAAGACTATTCAGAAAAACCAAAAAAGTGTTTCTATGACCCATATACAGCAAGTTGGAATGATGACGAAGCAGCATAATTGCATAACAAAAATCAAAGGATACAATATTTTTTTTATTTTCTTCCTCTTGATATTATCTAGTTCTAAAAGTTTCAGTCAGGTGCTCCCTGAACGCTATCAAAAACTGATAGATAGCGCTAGAATTTATAGGAGTACTAATAAATTTAAAGAGGCAGTAACTATGCTTGAGCGCGCATTTGCCGAAAATGGTGATAAAGGGCTTGTTCAAGATAGATATGAAGCGGGAAGATTATGGGCTTTAATAGGAAATTTAGATTCTGTTGAGAATCAATTTAATAAAATAATTAAAGTCGGATATGGTAGTTACATAGAAATAGAGGCAGATAGTGCATTTAAAAAGTTAGAAAATATTCCAAGATGGGAAAACTTAAAGAGTAAGATAAAGGCAAATTATTACTTCAATGATTCTATCCAGTCTAATAATTATCAGTCTCTTGACAAAAAGCTTATTCACATCTTAGATACTATTTATGAAAACGATCAGCTCCCCAGAATGAAACTTTTAAATGTAAAGGCAGATGATAGTTTGGAAATGAAAAAGCTTTATGGTGAAATGTCTAAAAACGATTCAGAAAATCAGAATCGAATTTCTTTACTGTTAGATAGCTACGGATGGCTAGGAGCAGAAAAGGTATCTCAGAGGGGAATCAATACAGTATTTCTTGTGCTTCAGCACGCGCCTTTAGATATTAAACAAAAGTATATCGATATGGTGGAAAGAGCCGTTTCGAAAGGAGAAATAAGAGCCACCGATTATGCGTTATTCCAGGACCGATATCTTTTACAGCGCAATGATAATCAGAAATATGGTACACAAGTTGGCAAATCGGGTTCTGCATACTATGTGTTGCCAATTCAGGAGCCTGCTAAAGTCGATGAGTTCAGATCCAAGATTGGCTTACCGCCAATGAAAGAATATCTTAAGAGATGGAAGATTATTTGGAGTCTAGAAAGGTATGAAAAAGATCTATTAAAATATCATAATAAATAATTGATATTGTCTCCGTGTTTTAGGGCTTGCAAATGGTATTTTATCATTTAATATTTAAAGACTGGTCTACTAGCCAAACTGGGGAAACGGAAAAGATGAGTAGAACAAAAAGGTGCACGGGATTGTGCGCCTTTTTGTAAGGCAACATCTTCATTTGTAAGGCAAAATCCTCAGTTTTTATCTTTTTTTAATTTCCGAAAACAGCCTTTCGACATCTTTCTTAGCGAACAGTCCGGTTCCCTGCGCCATCGTGGTCGCCGAGCCACACGCAATTCCCATTTGAAGGACATGCTCCAGATCGCCTTGTTGGGCTAAGACAGAAACCATTCCGGCGACCATACTGTCACCAGCGCCCACAGTACTGCGCACTTTTACCACTGGTGAAGGTAGTTGGATTTTTTCTGCTTTTGAATACAAAATAGCGCCCTGTGCACCTAGCGAGACCACGATCAGCGTAGCTTTACCCTCCGAAATTAGTTGCTTGGCGGCCATATCCAGATCGGAATGCCCCAATTCCTCTTTTCCCAGAAGAGCAGCCAGCTCGCCGGCATTCGGTTTGATTAAATAGACACCTTCATCCAGTGCAAGGCGAAGTGCATCGCCAGATGTATCAATGATTATTTTACTGCCCTTCGTTTTGTACGTGTTGATCAGTGACCGCGTAAACTCGGGTGGCATACCAGCCGGCATACTGCCGCTGATAACGACAAAATCCGGGATATCCGTGAGTTCCTCAATTGAATTCCTAATCCCGTCCAGCTCGTTGGATTCAACTTGTTCGCCTGGAAACCCGAATCGATATTGCTGATTGGTTGCGCTGTCAACCACGATAAAGTTTTCGCGGGTCTCGCCATTCACCCGAATAGGATCTATAGCAATATCTTCCAGTCTCAATAAGCTTTCGAGTAAACTGCCTGTCCTTCCACCGGATGTAAAAAGAGCTGTTGAATCCAAACCAAGTCTTTTCAAGGCCCGAGATACATTAATTCCTCCGCCACCAGGCTCATATACAGGTGCTTCACAACGTAATTTCTTTTCAGGAACGATATGTTGTACACTGGTACTCTTGTCTACGGATGGGTTCAGGGTTATTGTTAAAATAGATTTTGCCATTTGTCTAAGTTATAAAGCTATTCAGAGATAAATAGTGCATTGTTGAAATGCATCACAGCATAATTTAAATAAAGCTAATAATTATTATTGACAGTGTACAGCGCAAAATACCCTACGTGCTTTCGGTTTCGTCAACATTGCTTACCCCGTTATTTGAATCATTCCTGTTGGTAGACGAGGTCTTCGCTGAGACAGTGGTCTTCCCAAGGCGTTTCTGTAAGTCGACTATGCGCGTTTTCCACTTCTAAAGGTATCGCGTAGCTCGAGGATCTTTTTGAGATTGCGCTGCAAGGCGGTAAAAAATGCTTTTGCGGACTTGTCCGCTTGCTTCATGATCTGCCGCAGGTGACTCACCACACAACTCAATGGCCTTCCTGATAACCGTGTGGTACTAGTTATTATTAACCGGACGCCCAATGGGGATGTCATCACTGGCAACCTAAATATAACGGAAGTTATCAATACAGCCTTTGCATAGTCGTTGACGGTAGGTCTTCGGGAATCTGTATTTATTACTAAAAATATTAGTTTTATTAAATTCTTTTTTCGAAATTTACAGTCAACAACCAATTATTATATTTATGAACGAGCCCGTTTATATAGATCTAGTTTCAGACTATGCATTTAAGCGCATTTTTGGATCCGAACCCAATAAGGATTTACTGATTTCCCTATTGAATGAGTTATTCCGTGGACGGAAAAGTATTGTCGATTTATTGTACGAAAAGAATGAACATGTAGGGGATAGCGAGGAGATCGGGACCGTGATCTTTGACCTGATCTGTACAGCTGAAAATGGAGAGAAGTTTGTGATTGAAGTACAGCGTACTGCACAGATAAATTTGAAAAAACGCATGCTTTACTACAGCAGTAAGCTTATTGCGGATCAGGCTCCCAAAGGAAAACGGCGAGCGTGGAATTATGCGATAACCGAAGTGTATATCGTTGTACTTATGGATGGATTTACTTTTTCACAGGCGGATGAATCCAGCGCTGTTATTCACGATATTTGCTTGTGTAACAGGAAGACAGGTCGAGTTTTTTATGAAGAGTTGGGGTTTATTTACGTTCAATTGCGTAACTTTACAAAAGTAGAGGCGGAATTAGAAACTGATCTTGATCGTTGGCTTTATGTTTTACGTAATATGTCCAAGCTGAACAAGATACCGGTCTATCTGAAGAAGCCTATATTTGAAAAATTATTTAAAATAGCGGAATACGCAAAGTTGAATAAGGAGGAACGAGCAATGTATGATGTAAGTCTAAAACGTAAATGGGATGCTGAAGCGGTGCGCCAATATCAGGAGCAACAGCTTAATGAGGCTATTCAAAAAGGCATTGAACAAGGCATTGAACAAGGTGTTGAACAAGGCATTAAACAAGGCATTAAACAAGGTGTTGAACAAGGACTGGAACAGGGCGCTGAGGCAAAAGGCTATGAGGTAGTGGAAAATTTGATTACCGAACTTAAGCTTACTGATGATGTTATCGTGCGTGTTGCGAAGGTTTCGCTTGATTTTGTACAGAAAGTACGGGCAGATCTAGCCAGAGACAAAAAGTAATTATTCCCAATTATACAAACATAGCAAACAGCTGTTCAGATTTTTGAGCAGCTGTTTTTGCACTAACTAAACCTGTATTTGCTGGAGCTTTTCCGGCAAACAGTTTTGCCTTCACTCCGAAGTGCCTAACTAAAATTTAAAGGACTAAGCGGCCTTCTGCACTTCTTTTTGTGAAGGCAAGCCCCTTAAATTGGCTCCGTCACTTGGTTTAATTTTGAAATATTCAATTAAGGATAGTAGGGACAAGGCCGCAATTAACTGCAATGCCAGACTGAAATCCCGCATCTGATAAACAGTATCCTGATAATAACTGCTTGCTAGGTGGAGGGTTACCGCTCCTAAGGCGATCCCCATACCAAGTGCCATTTGTTGTGCCGTATTATAGAGCGTATTTGCATTGCTCATCTGCTCATTTGGTATGTCTGCATAGGCCAAGGTGTTAAGGCTCGTAAATTGAAGCGACCGTGTAAGTCCAGAGAAAAAGAATACAATGGCTACAAGCCAAATCGGTGTTTGTATTGAAAGCAGGGAAAGTCCGGCCGTAAACAATGTTAAAATAATACCATTCCCGATTAATACTTTACGGAAGTCAAATCTTCTGGTGATCCATATGGCTACGGGCTTCATGCTCATACTGCCCAGCATGTTGGCCATATAGAGGAGGCCTGCGTGAAATGGGCTCAGTCCAAAACCCAACTGTAACATAAGCGGCAGGATAAACGGAGCAACATTGATCACCATACGGGTGATCGATCCAGAATAGACCGTAACCCTGAACGTTTTTATTTTGAGGACACTATAATCTATCAATGGATACTTGATCCGCTTGGAGTGCCAGATTGAAACGGCCATTAGCGCAAAGCTAGCAACGATAGTAACAATGGGTTTGGTATAATCTCCTTTGGCTGCACCGATCATTTCAGTACCCAGCATAATGCCGGCAAGGCCGATCCCACTGATAAAAAAACCGATAAGGTCAAGTGGTCGTCGATTTTCAGATTCCATCGCTGGAATAAATTTATTGACTGCCCACAGTGCAAATACACCGACGGGTACATTAATAAAGAAAATCCAGTGCCAGCTAAAATAGGTCGTAAAAAATCCGCCCAATACGGGACCAATTATAGGGCCCAATAATCCGGCCCAGGCAATATAACCGATCGCATCGACCAGATCTTTCTTTGCGGTATGCTTGAGCACAATGAGACGGCCGACCGGTACCATCAGTGCGCCTGCAGTACCCTGGCAGATTCGCGCTATAACAAAGGAAGTTAAGTTGGTACTCAGTCCACATGCGATTGAAGAAAGTATGAACCCCATAATTGCCGTATTGAAAACCTTTTTTGCGCCGTAGCGGTCGGCAATCCAGCCGCTGATTGGAATAAATACAGCTAACATAACCGTATACGAAGTAATACCGGCACTGAGCTGTACCACATTACGCTCAAAATCGTGTGCCATTTTGGGTAAGGCCGTGGATATCGCTGTGGTGTCGAGCATCTCCATAAGCAGTGTGCCACCTACAATGAGCGATATGATGCGTGATTCTTTCTTCATTTTGCTCTTCTTCAATCCCGAACGGGATACATTTGCGACAAAAGTAAACCTATCCAAAAAAAGAAAAGTCATTTAAAGGCAATTAAATATAGACGAATCTGGCTGCTTATGTATTTTCCGGAGAATCGAAAGATGTGGACGAGGATGATGTTGCGGGCTAAGGCTAGGAGAGCGCTAGCGGTTGATCTTTGCAGGAAAAAGTGTGATTGCAACATGATGTTTACAAAAGCTTTCGCTACGTCAATGTTACATTAGTCTACTGCGCAATTGTTTATATTTGTAGTGTACGCAAATCAAAATGCTGTACATTAGATATCATACAACCTATGTTAAGACGAGTCATATTTCAATTTCTCTTACTGATAAGTGCGATGCTGTTGATCGTGAAGCCTTTGATCGGATTTTCACTTTATCATCAGGCAAAGGCACAGAGCGAGAATGAGTTTATCACCGTTATCAAGGCTTTTAGTAAACGGAAACAAGAATACCTGGATTGGGTTGATGTCAAAGATAGTGTCTGTCTGACGCTCTCTCCACTTCGTCACTTTACCGCCAAAGTAAGGGAGTTTTTCATTACCCACTTTTTCAACAGGTTCTTTCCGAATTCCAGCGTGTTTTCGATTGGTAACTTGATGTCCAAGGCCTTATTGCCGCTCGAGCGGCTATACCTGCGTAATCTCCAACTGACTTTATGATAAAAAAGCGATTTTAATCGTATTGAATGAGTCCAATGGGGCTACAGACATTCATTTATTTTAAAATAAGCTTTTTTATATGTTTCAGAAACTTGTCCTTATGGGGCATGTGCTGCTCTGCTGTAGCTTCTTTAGCTATGGCCAGGAGAACCATGTGCCTATCAAACTCAATCAGCTGTTGTCTTCGGTAACGCAGCATGCGCCCTCCTAACGTACCGACTACGTGCGTACGCAGGTGCAGCAGGCCCGAGCAGCCGAAGTCAAAAACAACCGTCTGCCGAGCCTCCAGCTGTCGTATCAGGCAGATGTCGGTTCCAATAATAATGTACCGGGGCCTTACTTCGGATTTGGCTTGGTACCGACCAATAATGGTGGTATCCGTGCCAATAATAATTATCAGGCTGTGAGCAGTAATCTTGGCATTGCTGCTTTCCAATGGGAGGTCTATAATTTTGGTCAATTCAAGGCCCAGGACCAGCTTGCGCAGGCGGAGGTGGCCGTGGAGAACCGTCGTTTTGAACAGTCTAAGTATGACCTGCAGTCCTTCACCATCTACAGTTATCTGCAATTGTTGAAATTGCATGACCTAATCGAAATCCAATCGCGGAGTATAGCCCGTAATCAGGAAATACGTCAGTCGATATTTGCGCTGGTCAAAAGTGGTATCAGGGCCGGTGTGGATACCAGTATGGCGGATGCTGAAATATCGCGGAGCCAGCTTGGTCTTATCGAACTGGATAACCAACAGCAGCAATTGCAAATTCAACTGGCTACTTTGGCGGGTATGTCGCCAGCGCAGATTATAGCGGACACCACTGCCGAAAAGATTCTTTTCGAGCAGGTAAAGAATGCCCCCATTGAACTGGATGGTGGCCGTCAGCATCCTATGGTAGCCTATTATAATGCATTGTTTGACAAGACCAAGATGGAAGAAAAGCTGGTCGCCAATAGTTACCGACCTAAGCTGTTCCTCTCGGGCGCCGTCTGGGGGAGGGCATCCAGTGTACATAGTGATAACAGTTATGGTTCACTAGCCGATGGCTTTGGCCTGCAAAGGGGTAATTACCTCGTCGGTATGGGGATTAACTACAACCTGTTTGACCTGCGCCGCAAAAAAGTAAAACTCCATACACAGCGTCTTATGGTGGACGAGGCCGGTCAAAAGCTACAGGAACAACAGGCCAACATCGCCATGAATATTGCACAGTCTGCCACGGAAGTGGAAACTGCTGAAAGACGGCTCAAGGAAATTCCGCGTCAGACCAAGGCTGCAAATGCCGCCTACCGTCAGAAGTTTTCCTTATACAAAAACGGGCTGATTGATATTGTGGAGGTCAACGTTGCCCAAAATATGCTCAATCAGGCAGAGCGCGATTATATCACCGCTAAGTATAATTATTATCTGGCATTGTTCCATCAGGTGGTGGCACAAAACAATGTCGATGGCTTTCTTCAACTTTTTAATTAATTACTTATGTCACTTGTCACAGCTGCTTTACGAAGGCCGATTACCACGGTGATCATTACCCTGAGCCTGCTGCTCTTTTCGGTACTCGCTGTACTGAAAATACCGATTGATATCTTTCCGCAGCTCAATTCACCGACAATTTACGTCATTGAATCTTACGGTGGAATGTCTCCGCAACAAATGGAGGGGTTTTTCTCCTCCCGGATGCAGGATCAATTTCTCTATGTCAACGGAATCAAAAATATATCAGCCAAAAATATTCAGGGCCTTACGCTCCTAAAACTTAGTTTCTATGAAAATACCGATATGGCCGAAGCTTCGGCGCAGGTAGCACTGCAGGTAAACCGGGCCATGAAGTTCTTTCCGCCAGGGGCATTGCCACCACAGGTGGTTCGTTTTGATGCTTCCTCTTTACCTGTGGGGCAGCTGGTGCTGTCTTCGAAGACAAAAAGCCTCAAGGAGATCTACGATATGGCGAGTACGCTGGTGCGGCCCATGTTTTCTGCGGTACCGGGACTCTCGGCCCCGCCACCCTTTGGAGCCAACTCCCGGACCATTACGGTCAATGTAGACCCCAATAAATTGCGCAGCTATAACCTGACCGCCGACGAGGTGGTGATGGCATTGTCCAAATTCAACGTCATGTCACCATCAGGCAACCTGAACCTCAACAATACGATGTATGTGACCACCATCAATTCACTGATCAAGAATGTTGCAGATTTCTCCGATATTCCTATTCTGACAAAAAATGGGATCCCAATTTATATCAAAGATGTCGCACGCGTATCGGACGCTTCGGATGTGACGGTCAGTTACGCACTGATCAATGGTCGGCGCTCTGTTTATATTCCCGCCGTTAAGACTTCGGATGCATCCACCTGGGCAGTGGTCAGCAACCTTAAGGCTAAGTTGCCGGAAATCCAGAACCTGCTGCCAGAGGATGTGAAGGTATCTTATGAATTTGACCAGTCCGTAGCGGTTATGAATTCGGTGCAGAGTCTTTTGCACGAAGGGGGGCTCGGTGCTCTGCTTACCGGTCTTATGGTACTCTTGTTTCTGCGTGACTGGCGGAGCAGCCTGATCGTGATCGTCACCATACCGGTATCCATTTTGATCGGTGTCTTTCTGCTCACACTGTTTGGCCAGACCATCAATATCATGACCTTGAGCGGTTTGGCACTGGCCATCGGTATCCTGGTCGATCAGGCCACGGTGACCATCGAAAGCATACATCAGCATCAAGAACAGGGTACACACAAACGTAGGGCGATCTATCATGCCTGTCAGGAGATCGCTGTTCCGCTACTCTTGATCCTATTCTGTATTTTGGCTGTATTTGCACCTTCTTTTATGATGACGGGAATTCCCCGGGCAATGTTTTTGCCACTTTCTTTATCCATTGGATTGACGATGATAGCTTCTTATTTCATGGCGCAGACCTTGGTACCCATTTTGTCCAATTGGCTGCTCAAAGAGCATCATATTGGTCATTTCAAGTCAGACTCGCCGGGCTTTTTCGATAAGATCAAAAAGCGTTATCGCTTTAGCTTATACCGCTCCATGCGGCATAAGGGCAAAGTTATCATAGGATATCTGCTGCTCACGGTGGCTCTTGCCACTGGCGCATTTGTGTACATCGGCAAGGATATGATGCCCAAAGTCAACAATGGGCAGTTTCAGTTGCGGATCAAAGAGCCCGATGGAACTAGGCTGGAGCGCACCGAAGAGTCTGTCAAACAGGTTCTGCAAGTAATCGACAGTACGGTCAACCATCAGGTTGCCATCAGTTCGGCCTATGTAGGTCTGGTGCCCAGCAGCTATGGGGTCAGCAACCTCTATGTATTCAATACCGGAACGCATGAAGCCGTGATTCAGGTGAACCTGAATGCAGACTACCATGTAAATATGGACGAACTCAAAGATGTTTTACGGCGTAACATCCACTATAAACTACCAAATTTGCGCCTGAATTTTGAGCCTATTGATATGACCGAAAAGATTATGAGCCAGGGAGCTGCAACACCGATCGAAGTGCGTGTCGCCGGCAAGAAAATGGACGAATTGAAGGTCTACGCCGATAAGGTTGTCGGTTCATTGCGGCATATCGGCTATCTGCGTGATGTGCAGATCGCGCAACCCCTCCGCTTGCCGACCATTTCCATTGCCATCGACCGCCTCAAAGCTTCACAGCTTGGTCTGCAGATGGATGATATTGCCCGGTCGGTAACAGCCAGTACGTCATCAAGCCGATTTACACAGAAGATCCAATGGCTCGATGAAAACAATACCTATACCTATCAGGTACAGGTGCAGGTGCCTGAATACGTGATGAATACAATGGACGAACTGCGCGAAATTCCGCTGGTGAAAGGGCAGCTCACACCGACCTTGGGCGATATAGCCAGTTTCAATACACAATATTTACCCGGTGAATATGACCGACAGGGGCCAAGGCGGTATCTGACCGTGATGGCAAATATCCATAAGAAGGACCTGGGGGCAGCAACAGCCGATGTGCAACAAGCTATTCGTGAACTTCCGGCTCCGCCGCGTGGTGTTGTGGTGGAAATGAAGGGGATGTCGACACTATTACTTGATACCATGGATAGTCTGCAGTTGGGGCTAGCCTGCGCAGTTGTTGTGATCTTTCTGCTGTTGGCGGCGAATTATCAAAGTGTCAAGCTTTCGCTGACCGCATTGGTCACTATTCCTGCAGTGATATTAGGGTCGTTGGCGATGCTTTTGCTCACAGGGTCTACGCTCAATCTGCAATCATACATGGGTATGATTATGTCTACCGGGGTTTCCGTCGCCAATGCGATCCTGATCGTGTCCAATGCGGAAGCACTGCGGCTGGACTTTCGCAATGCCAGGACGGCAGCGCTGGCCAGTGCGACAACGCGGTTACGTCCAATCCTGATGACCAGTATGGCCATGATTGCCGGTATGATTCCCATGGCCATGGGAATGGGAGAGACGGGTGAACAGGCAGCTCCATTGGGCCGGGCCGTTATCGGTGGCCTCTTTGCCTCCACATTTGCTGCCCTCTTTATTCTGCCGCTCCTGTTTGTGTGGATGAAGGAAAAATCCAAGTTCGACTCCGAATCACTCTTGCCGCAGGATGCGCCTGATCATCGGAAGCCATTGATGGAAAAAGAAGCGTATCGTGTAAACTAAAAAATATAGTGCTCTTTCGGAATCGACATCAAGCAGTACGAACTGCGATGATATAGAAGGAAGTTACTATGGAACGGGAACAGAATCGTATAAAAAGATAAAATTGCCAAAGGCAGCATATATGCCTTAAAGACATAATTGAGAAATGAACAAGAAAACCAAAGGGATGAAAAAAGTAGGCTATTTAATAATACTGGCAGGCTTACTTTCCGCTTTCGGTCATACCGAAAAGCCGATTGATCTGACGCCGAAAAATCCGGCTAAAGCCAGTACCTATCAAACAACAGTAATACAGGAGAAAGTCATGTCCAGCAGTGTGCGTTTACCTGGTAAGCTCAAACCTTTTAACGAGGTAAATATCTACGCCAAAATGAACAGCTTTGTCAAGCACATCTATGTGGACAGAGGAGCAATAGTCAAAAAAGGGCAGCTGCTGATGCAGCTGGAGGCACCAGAAATGCTCGCTGCGGTACAGGCTGCGCATTCACGTTTTGTGCAGGCACAGGAGACTGCTTCTGCGAGTAAGGATAAATATAAAAGGCTCAAAAATGCTGCACAGGAGGAAGGTGCTGTATCACCACTTGATCTGGACAATGCGCTATCAAAGATGAAAGCCGACGAAGCGGTAGCCATGTCGGAAAAAGCAAATGTGGAAGAGGTTGAAATGTTGCAGTCTTATCTGAATATCAAAGCGCCTTTCAATGGTGTGATTGTACAACGTAACGTTTCTGAAGGAGCACTGGTCGGACCAGGAAAAGGAAATGATCAACCCCTGTTGATCCTGCAGGATCTCAATAAATTACGGCTGGAAGTGCAGATCCCCGAGACCTATGTCGATAAAGTAGACCTTTCGAAAAAGGTCGCTTATCGGTTTAATAATAAACCGAATAAGGTATTTGAAGGGATGATAGCCCGTTCGGCAAATTCTTTGGGCGCCATGCAGTCCGAAGCGATAGAGGTGGATGTCGCCAACTCGGATAACAAACTCAAGCCTGGTTTATATTGTGAAGTGGATATTCCATTGTCTGCCGGAGCCAATTCTTTATTGGTGCCATCCAATAGTATTGTACGTTCGACGGAAAGACAGTATGTGATTCAACTGATAGAGGGTAAGACACATTTCGTGGATATCAAAGAAGGCGTATCTACGCATGATTCTACCGAGGTTTTTGGTAAGCTAAACAAGAGTGATCAGATCTTGCTGCATGCCAATGACGAAATCAAGGAGGGGGTCAAACTTCCCCTGGAAAAATAGGTTTAATGCTTTTATTTGATAGGTATGAAAGGTTTCTTGGAAACCTTTCATACTTTTTAATTAGTCGGATCAGCGCTTTGAAGCAAAGATCCCTATTGCTTGATCTTGTGCAGGGACACAACCATAAACCGCTAGATAACATAGTGGCGGCGAAGTTGGGGGTGGAGCTTACTGCGCAGGAAGCCGCACCCTAAATGTGGTTCCGCCCGCGGAGTTGCTCTCCACAGCGATATGTCCGTTATGCAGTTCTACAATTTCACGGCAGAGGTAGAGACCTATGCCAAATCCCGAGATTGTTCCGACCCGATCTTTTCCTGCCCTGTAAAATCGCTCGAATATCTGATCGCGGTCTTCCTCGGCAATTCCCATACCCTCGTCACTGACAAAAATTTCGATATCCTTGTTGTCTGTGGGCGAATAGCCAAATGTAATCTGGGTTCCTATCGGCGAATATTTGGCCGCATTTTCCACAAGGTTTTGGACTACCTGCGAAATCTTGTTGGGGTCAGCAGCAATGGATAGACTTTGCGTCAGGTCAGCGACAATCTGATGGGTGTTGATCCTCAATTTAAATTCATCTTCAAGTTCAGCAAATAATTCCTTCAGATCAAACACTTCTCTTTCGATCATCATTCTGCCGGAGTCGAATCGCGAGATGTTCAAGAATCCATTGATTAAGTTCTTCATATTGCGAACTTGTCGAAGGGATTTCATTGTAATGTTTTGGTAATTCGTGTTTGCTGTAAGGATTGCCTGACGCTGCATTAATTGAAGATAGGCGTTTATGGAGGTCAGCGGTGTCTTCAATTCATGGCTAACGATGCTTATAAAATCATTTTTCCGCTGTTCCTCAGCTTTCTGTTCGGTAATATCCCGTAAAGTACCATTGAGGCTGGCAGCGTTTCCCTTGGCATCATAAAACACTTTACCACGTGCCTGCACGAGCCTACCGTTCGGGGACTGTGGATGGACGATACGGTATTCAATAAAGTAATTGCCATCCGACTCTTCGCTCAGTGCATCAGTGATGGCAGCCATGACGCGTTCCTGATCCTCTTTTACAATGGAATTAATAGCGGCAGATAGATCCAATTGATCTTCATCGGCCAAACCGAACCATAACTTTAATAGCGCATTTCCGGAGAAAAGGTTCAGCTCAGGCTCATAATAGAACGTCGCAAGCTCTCCGGCATCAATAGCCATGGATAACATTTGTTGGTCCTTTTCGCTTTTCCGGCGTTCAAGGACTTGGTCCGTAATTTCTTCGAGGATAATCAGAATTCCCGTGACTTTGTTGTCAGCTGAAAAAATAGGTTGATAGATCGAATTTACGATAGCCTCCCGCAAACCGTCCTTGTGGCGCAGCATGATGGAAAGTTCATTATTTGTTTTCCGTTCGCCTTTTTCAAACGCTTCCCGGAGCCATTGGATCATGGGCTGGCCCTGTAGTTCGGGCCTTGCAATATCGTGCGGCAGGCCCTGCACTTCCGCCAAATGACGGTCCCAGATCTTTAATATGGTCGGATTGGCGATGTCAATAATCAGTTCCGGCCCCTTCAGCATCGCTATGCCAACAGGTGCCTGCTCAATAATTGTCCGCATTTGTTCACGGCTTTCTGCTAGAAGTTGTAAGGAACTGTTGAGCTCATCATTTGTAGCGGTCAATTCTTCGAGCGTTGCCGCCATTTCCTCCATAAGCCCTTGTTCCTTTTTTTCTTTTTCCTGTATTTGTTGCTGATGCTGCCTCCTTAAAGTAACATTGTGGGCCGTGTTCAAAATACACCAGGTTTGATTGTTTTGGTCTAATAGGGCTCTATATTCATAATCGAAATAGTCAGTCACCGGAACACCGTTTTTAATGAGTCTGGCCGGCGCTTCCTTAACGGAATAGGATTTGCCCGTACGCCAAACCTCTTGCAGAATAGATAAGAACGGCTGGTCTTCCAGTTCGGGAATAGCACTGATCAGCGCCTTTCCAATAACGGATGCATCTTTGCCCCATAGGGAAAGCATGCCCGCATTAGCAAACTGAATGGTCATCTCTGTCCCAGTATATATTGACGTCGGCTCGGGAGAACTGCTCAGCGCCTGTAAGATGTGGTCCTCGCCAAAAGTGGCACTGCCAAATTTATTATTGATGTCCATTAGTCCAAAGATAAAGAATACATTTTTATAAATGGACATCTATCTTTTGGCACGATTATTTGTTGATATTCGTTATAAAAAAGTATGAAATAGGAAGCTGATTTGTGTTCGATTCACATACTTTTTAGCATATTCGTATTGGCGTAATTGCTGTATTTTAAAAATTTTAGAGGATCTATATTTATGCAAGGCACAATTGATGGGATAAGCGGGGAACCACATCGTTCACAGGTGTTCCGTTTAACGTATAAAGGACAGGATTATCAGCTGGTGTTGTTGAAAAAGTCTTTATCAAAGCTCGATACGGAATTGCCCATTTTGCTCGATGGAATTGAGCAGAATCTGGTAAAAAGAGGTGACCATTGGTTTTTTGAAAACAGGCATTCAGATCAGCATTTTGCGACTGAGATTTGGCGCAATTTATCCCTTCGATATCGGCTTTAGTACAAATTGTCATCCTTTTAGGGGAGTCCCTGCTTACCTAACTTCGTGTTGTCATCTGCTTCTGATTTGTGTCGCTCAAAATACGGATCACAAAAAATATTTTTTCAATATTTGTACATGGCTTTATTTATAACACTCGATAACGTTTATCAATTATATCCTATTGATCCTTCAAAAAAGACAGACGGTATCGTTGTATTCCATCAACTGGCCGGATCAAGTGCGGGGTATACCGAGCATAGCCGGTTATTTGACGGATTGTTACTTGGTTTTATGCTAAAAGGAGCTATGAAAATGCAGATCCATTTCCTGGATTACGAAATAAAGGCCGGTGATATAGCTGTTTTACCACCGCAGTTATTAATGGATACAAAATACCTGAGTGACGACGCAGAGATCGTCACAATTGGGATCTCACTAGATTTTATGTCCGCATTTCCAATGTTGCGTGAATTTGTAATGAATGATCAGCTACGCTGGCAACCTGTAGTTAGGCTTCAAGAGGACGAAGGTAGATTGCAAAATGAACTGATAACTTTGATAAAAGGATTTTACAATAAAAAGCCAAGCCCGAATAAAGCCGAAATGCTTAGACATCTGGTCATGGTAATGATCAATATGATCTCCGAATTGTATTCAGAACTGCCCAATTCCAAGAGTTTACCAAAAAGCCGCACACACGAGAATATCGATGATTTCTATCAATTAATTTTAAAACACACCAAAGAACACAGAAACGTTAATTTTTACGCGGAGAAATTGCATTTAACACCACAGTATCTTTCCACTTTCCTGAAGGAAAAAACGGGTAGATCGGTAGCGCAATGGGTTGACCATATATTGATCTTGGAAGCTAAGACGCTCCTTAAATCGACCAACCTATCGATCAAGGAAATCACCAATGCGTTAAACTTTGGCGAGACCAGCATCTTTTGTCGGTATTTTAAAAGAATCAGTGGGGTGTCTCCAACATCCTATCGGAATCAAAGGAACGTAGCCAAACTTCCATAGATAATCGACAAATCACCTTAAAAATTGCACGTAAATCCCATTAAGGTGTCAATGCCTTCTTTTTTGACGCTCTCTATTTTTATGCCATGAAAAAAACAGCGAAAAAAGCAGCCGTTGGTTTTATATTTATCACGCTGCTAATTGATATTACAGGTTGGGGAATTATACTTCCCGTTGTACCTAAACTTGTCGGCGAACTTATCCATGGTGACATCACTGAAGCGGCGACATATGGTGGTTGGTTGGGTTTTGCCTATGCTTTCACCCAGTTCATATGTGCACCGATGATCGGCAATCTCAGTGACAGGTACGGAAGACGTCCGATCCTGTTAATTTCGCTCCTGGGATTTTGGATTGGACTACCTCTTCCTTGCATTGGCCCCTTCTATTGGTTGGCTATTTGTCGGACGCATCCTAGCGGGCATCACTGGAGCCAGCATATCCACAGCAAGTTCGTATATTGCCGACGTGTCTACGGATGAAACCAGAACGAAGAATTTTGGTTTAATAGGTGCCGCATTTGGTCTGGGATTTATTATAGGGCCGGTACTGGGAGGCTTGCTCGGGCACTATGGTGCGCGAATTCCTTTTTATGTTGCATCGGTTCTCTGTTTATTGAACTTCATCTATGGTTATTTCATTCTTCCCGAAAGTTTGGACGAAAACAAAAGACGACCCTTTGAGTGGCGACGCGCAAATCCGATCGGATCGCTAAAATTGCTGGCAAAACATCCAAAAATTTCATGTTTAGTAATTGCATTAATTTTGGTCTATATCGGACTCCATGCCGTACAAAGTAATTGGCATTTCTTTACCATGTATAAATTTGATTGGTCGGAAAGAATCGTAGGTATGTCATTAGGTGTACTGGGGCTTTTACTTGGATTAGTCCAGGGTGTTTTGATCAGATGGACCACGCCAAAATTAGGGGAGCAAAAAAGTATCTATTATGGCTTGATTTTTTATGCACTGGGTTTATTCCTGTTTTCTTTTGCAGCGGAAGGCTGGATGATGATGCTGTTTCTTATTCCTTATTCATTGGGTGGCATCTGTGGGCCTTCACTTCAGTCGATGATCAGCAAAAGTATCCCCTCAAATCAACAGGGAGAGCTTCAGGGTGCATTAACAAGTCTGGTAAGTGCAACTTCAGTCATTGGGCCGCCTATGATGACTAATCTTTTTTACTACTTTACACATGATAAAGCACCGTTTAAGTTTTCAGGTGCTCCGTTCTTGTTGGCCTCTATGTTGATGATGCTAAGTGCTATGATCATCTATTATACGTCAAAAAAAAGCAAACCATCACCTGCGTCATAGCTGAATTTGCATCTACCCTTAATTTGGTTAGAAATTTCCTCAATTCGACTACAATTGACCATCTGTAGATGGTGAACTTTGTCCTATTAAATTTAAAATAATGAGATATGCAGACAAATGAAATAAAAGTAGCCCTTGTTACGGGCGCCAATACAGGTGTTGGTTTTCAGATAGCCAAAGCTCTTGCTGAAAATGGATATGATGTGTTTGTTGGATCGCGAAATTTACAAAAAGGGGAAGATGCCGCCAACCGGATAGGATTTAAAACACAGGCTATTCAGCTGGATATCACCGACACCAACTCAATCAAGAATGCAGTAAGCAGAATAGAAAATGATTTTGGGTATCTTACTTTGCTGGTCAATAATGCCGCGATTTCAAACGCTGGAACTCCCGGTCGCACCATGTGGGAAATTCTTAGTGCCCAGAAAGCAAGCGTTGCATCAATAGATGAAATGCGTCAGGTCTGGGAAACCAATGTCTTTGGCACCCTTGCCATAACACAGGCATTGTTACCCTTACTGCGGAATGCGAAACAATCAAGAATCGTAACGGTTTCAAGTTCCCTAGGTTCACTAACGCTGAATGCCGATCGGGACAATACCTTTCGTAGTGGATTTGATGCGGTATATGGGGCTTCCAAAACAGCGTTGAATGGAGTTTTCCTTTCTCTTGCAAATGAGTTGGAAAATACAAATGTTAAGGTAAATCTGGTAAGTCCGGGCTTTACATCTACAGCCCTGAATAACTTTGAAGGGACGGATACGGTAGAAGAAGGGGCACTTGAGCCAATACGCGTTGCGCTCGCAGAAGATATTCCCAATGGGAGCTTTACGGGACCGGCTACTTACCGAACAGAACAAGGCGGTCAAGTTCCCTGGTAGAATCACCGATTCAAAGACCTGTAATCATGCGTTACAGGTTTTTTATAAATTTATACTATGAAAAAGAAAGACGGTAAGTTAAGGCGCTTTATATCAATATCAGAGAGTCATGAAGCTTTTGGCCTGCCAAAACCACAGCATCCCTTGATTAGTCTGGTTCATTTTAATCAGGACAACCCATTCAATACCGATATGGCTCCAATCTATGATGTCCTCAGTTTCTACAAAATAACGTTTATAACAAAAAATAGCGGAAAACTCAAGTACGGTAGGGGTTATTATGATTTTAATGAAGGAAGTATGCTTTTCTTTGCACCCAATCAATTGGTGGGTAGCACAGAATATAATAAGGATACCTATGCCTATCTGCTGCTGATTCATCCTGACTTTTTCCTGGGTTCTCCCTTAGCACATAAAATTAGAAAGTACGGCTATTTTACCTATTCTGTGAATGAAGCGTTACATTTATCTGATCAGGAAAGAGAAACGATGATAGCTATCTTGAACATCATGAAAAATGAACTGGACAATCGGATAGACGAATTTAGCCAAGAAGTCATTATTTCCCAGATTGAGTTAATGCTGAGTTATGTCAACCGATTTTACAAGCGACAGTTCATTACTCGGAAAAATGTAAACAATGATATTTTACAGAAGGCAGAGGCGCTGTTAGATGATTATCTTAACAATGATAATTCGGTTGTTCGAGGTGTTCCAACTGTACATTTTCTTTCGGAACAGTTGAATCTCTCTGCAGGTTATTTAAGCGACATGCTACGTGCGCTCATTGGTCAGAATACCCAGCAGTTTATCCACAATAAACTTATTGAAAAAGCCAAAGAGAAATTATCAACAACACAACTTACGGTAAACGAAATCGCTTATGAACTGGGGTTTGAGCATGCCCAAAGTTTCAGCAAACTTTTCAAGAAGAAAACTGCTCAAACGCCACTGGAATTTAGGGGCATGTTTAATTGAATGAATTTGACGGGACATTTGTATGCACATTAATCCACGTTGGATCGCATTATCTTCCGTTCGGCGGAGTAAAGTCTTCATAAAAGTCGGATAATCTGTTTCGCTCTAATGGAAATTCTAGCCCAAGGTTACCTAAGGCTTTGCATAAGGTAACCTTTCGATGCGGCTTGTGGTATGATAACTATCTAGACCGCTGGTGGTAACGGTCCCGGCTTCTTCGATATCGATATAGCCATCCTCTTTTAAATAGTTGTCCGGTACCAAAACAGCCTTGATCTGACCAATGACCAATGTCGTGCCATTCAGCTCAATGGCTGTTTTCTGAACAAAATTGCAGGCGAATTTTATTTTACTTTCTTGGACAAAAGGCGCCGGAATATTTTCCAGATATTCAGGGGTAAGTCCAACCTGTTCAAATTCGCTAACACCTTTTGGGTATTTGGCACTGCATTGATGCGCCTGATGTACAAATGCAGGGGAGACATGATTGACCGTATAACACCCCTGATCCAATATATTCTCCAGTGTGCTGCTAAAATCTGTTGCCGGCCGGAGTATGATACCGCAGAGTGCCGGATCTGCGCCCAGGTGGAACAAACTGCTGAAAGTGGCCAGATTTTCACTGCCGTCCCTGTTTTTTGTACCGATCAATACCAGGCTTTTAAAGCCGCCCAGCGAGTTGATAAAATTAGCTCTGTATCTTCTTTCAAATGCCGCAATGGCCTGTTCATTATAAATCATAGTGTATGAATACTTTTTTAAGTGTTAGCGATCCTGTTGATCATGCCCTTAAATATGAAGCCGTGAAAAGGCCATACGGCATACCAATAGAGCCTTCCGGCAATACCTAACGGTCTGAAGGTGGCGGTCTGGACCAGGATATTATCTTCGATTTTAAATTCTAGCCATGCTTCTCCGGGGAGTTTCATCTCCGCATAGAGCAGCAGTCTTTTCGTTTTTCGATCTGCGATCAGCACGCGCCAAAAATCAAGTGCATCGCCGGCTGCAAGGTCACTTTTATTTTTGCGTCCCCGACGCATGCCTACGCCGCCGACCAGTTGATCCATGAAGCCGCGGATTTTCCAGAGCCAGTTGCCATAATACCAGCCCGCATTGCCGCCAATGGACCAGATTTTGGTCAATGACGCCTCACTGTCAGGAAGCGGGGCTGTACGGACATCTTTAAAGCAGCCATAGCTGGGCACTTCCAGCAGCCGGGTAAGCCCGCCCGATAGAATTTTACTGGTCTGTGCGTCTTTCCAGCTGGACACTACGTTGTCGCTTTCAATTTTTTGAAAAGCTAAGCGGATGGATGCACGGTAGCTGATCAGCTGGATGCCGAGTTCTTCGGCCAGATGATTTGGTTGACAGACCACTTCCACTTTCATGCTGTCGACCAAGTTTTTGGCCAGGTTATAGGATGTTGAAGTCACAAAATAGAGCCAGTAGGAGGAGAGCCGCGGCGTCATGAGCGGGATCACAATGATATGCCGGCTGAGTTTTCGCTCGGCAGCATATTGCAGCAGCATCTCTTTATAGCTGAGGATGTCGGGACCGCCGATGTCATAGCTTTTGTTAAAAGTCTGCGGTCTGGCGATGACCCCGATCATAAATTCGATCACATTGCGTATGGCGATGGGCTGACATTTTGTTTTCAGCCATCTGGGGGTAATCATTAGGGGAAGTTTTTCCACTAGGTCGCGGATGATCTCGAAAGATGCGCTCCCCGAGCCAACGATGATACCGGCGCGCAGCGTGGTGATCGGAATGCGGCCGCTTGCTAGGATGTTTTCAACGTTCCTTCTTGAGTCGAGATGCTTCGATAAGTGATCCGAATTAACTATTCCGCTCAGATAAATGATCTGCTGCGCGT
Organism: Sphingobacterium sp. UBA3519; assembly: GCF_002377215.1. Lineage (NCBI taxonomy): Bacteria > Pseudomonadati > Bacteroidota > Sphingobacteriia > Sphingobacteriales > Sphingobacteriaceae > Sphingobacterium > Sphingobacterium sp. UBA3519. Next base: position 87,966 of record NZ_DFPI01000026.1, on the reverse strand, counting down.
TGGTTTTTTCAATAAAGTTCCGGAAGTTGGTCGCACATTGGGCTTCCATCTGCTGGAAATCACCGGATTGCGTAGCCATTGAATGGATCAGGAAATAAGCGATATCAATTTCAGCCGGAATATTTTTCAGGGTCTCCTGATCAAGAAAGTCAACTTCGACAACTTCAACAGCTGCCGGGATGGCCGAGGTGTCAAAACGATTCTTATCTCGTACACAGCAGATCACTTCATGTCCCTGCTCCAGCAGCACTGGCAGAAGACGTTTTCCGATATACCCGGTAACACCGGTCAAGAGAATTTTCATAGCCTGATTTCTTAAGTGCAGCTGTTTATTTTATTATATACAAATATACCAAAACTGGAGCTAATTTGTTTTTATATGGTATATTTTTATTCTATTATCTTCGTCTTATCTTGTCTATTATCGTGTAGGCGGCCCTGTTGCTCTTTGACTTGATGTCGCCTTTCTATTATCGTGTGAACGCCCCTGTTGCTCTTTGACTTCTTCAGAGAGAACAAATTAATGACCGAACGGAAGGGCTGAAAGGAAATAAAGAAAGGCGCACGGGAGGGTGCGCCTTACAGTTTATGAATACAGTTTTGATAAGCTGCTTTGGTTGAGGTTCTTAACTTCTGATTTCCCGCCGCATAAAAATGTAATAAGACCAGGCAAAACAGATCATCATGGCTGCGCTGAGTCCACTGATCTGGGGCCATACCATGAGAAAACTTTCCCGAAAGGAGAGTGGCGAAGGGATGGCACCCACCATCTGTTCCATCGAAATGGGACCCAGGCTGCGTACCGAAGGCATCAATAGGGTGGTGGTTGCATCGGTGTAGAGCTGGCTCGGTGATAAGCGAAGTAAATTTAAGATGAGTTCGTTATAGCCAATATATTCCTGCTCAGAAATATAATTGGGATTGGGCAAAAAGGGACGTATTGCCAGGTTGACCAGGATAGGGAAAAATACCGTAAAAAACAACCAGATGCCGATTGCGGTAAGTGCTGAGGTGGCCGGCTGGCGAAAGCGGATCGACAACAGGATGGAAAGGCTCAGCCAGAAGGCAACATACAGCACACTGATCAGGGTGAAACCCAAAATACGTACCAATTCCTGCGGTTCTATCCGTACACCAGTGCCCAGGAGACCGCCACCGATCATCAGCATGACCAGCGCAACAAATAATGTACCCACCACGGCCAGCGGCGCCAGAAATTTGGCGAATAGGAGATTGTCACGGTAAATTGGCTGCGCCAGCAAACGGGTGAGTGTCCCTTGATTATATTCCGCATTGACGGCATCAAAACCCAAGGCTATGCCCAACAAGGGTGCTAAAAAGTTTAAAAAAACATGAAACGGCGGAATAGAATTATCCGTTATGGTCAGTAGCTTTAAATATAAAAATGACTGATCGGGATCGCGCACATTGCTGACAGCATCTTTGAGCCCCATGGATGATACGTAGAGGGAGGCGCCGAAGGTCAGCACGATGAGCAGGATCAGGATAATAAAGCGCCAGCTCCGGATATGTGACGCAATTTCTTTGCGGACCAGCACCTGCATCGGTATGGCTGGCCGCTTATTGATATCTTTTGAAGAAACCGTTGGATTTTTCATAGACAGTATCTGTTGTTATGCTATTCTCAAAATAGGTGTTATAAATATCATCGAGCTGATAGTCATTGCGGTTCACCGATACAATATCGGCGCCATTGTTTACCAGCAGGCGCACGGCCATTGCTGTTGTATCGCTGTCGGTCATTAGCTCGATCGTAGATCCGTTGATCGTAAGATCACGGAGTCCGGGTAGATCCTTTAATACTTCTTCAAAGCGTTTTTGATTGCCCTGGGCATGCCCAAGGGTAATGACTGTGCTGATGCCTTTCTGTTGCTGTAAATTTTGGGATAGGCTTTCGATAGATCCCTCGACCAGCAGCTTTCCGCCAACAAAAATACCCACCCGATCGCATACGCGCTGCACCTGGTGAAGGTGATGTGAAGAAAGCAGTACAGTTAGGTTGTGTTCTCTGCTGAGCTGTTTGATGAGTTCGAGGAATTCGTCAACACCTTTGGGATCAATACCCAGTGTTGGCTCATCGAGGATGGCAACCTCGGGAGCCTTGATCAGCACTTCAGCCAAACCTAGCCGTTGTTTCATCCCACGGGAAAACGCAGCGGTTTTTTTATGCATTTCCCGTTCGAGTCCAACGACATGTAACATGTCTTTTGCAGCCGCTTGGGCATGGGATTCTGTTAGTCCATTTAACCGGGCAATGAAGCTTAGGTTTTCCAGCGCGGTCATATCCGGGTAGAAGCCCACATTGTCAGGCAGGTAGCCGACTTTGCGTTTCACCGCGATCGGATTGCGCGTGGCATTATGTCCGCAGACATAGGCGGTGCCGGCTGTGGGTTCGGTCAGGCCCAGCATCATGAGAATGCTGGTGGTTTTTCCGGCGCCATTGGGGCCGAGCAGACCAAAGATCTCTCCGGGATAAATGTGCAGGTCCAACTGGTCTACGGCGGTTACTTTGCCATAGCGTTTTGTTAGTCCTGTCAATTGAATGATAGGATCCTTCATCATGATAATCTTTTTGTTGCGCCTTTATCTGCGGCCGTATTTGCGGATGAGAAAATACACCAAACCAATGGCCAAAACGATGACCAGCATACCGATCCAGCCAGAAAGCAAAGAAGTCTTCACAATCATACGGAATGAAATGTCGGCGTTGCTATTGGATGACTTGATCTCAAATTTTGCCGCATAGTCACCGGCGATGGTCTTGTCGGGAACTTTGAGGTTGACTTTGACGTCGATAGATTTACCTGCTTCGAGCTGTTTGATGTTCGAGGGTTCGAAGCTTGCTTCCCATCTGCTGGGTAATTGGGACGTCAGTTCCAACGCATTGAGTGGCAGGGTGCCCGTGTTTTTGACTTTAAGTAGAATTTCCTTGCTGCCGCCGGATACGACTTCGTCGCTCAGCCGCCCGCTGGGGGTGGCCAACTCGAGGGCATAGGAGCCTTTAACAACTGCTTCGAGATCAAGCTTTAAGGTGTCGGTCGGGGAGATCGCCCGGACCGGAATTTTATATTTATCGGGCTTGGCCGTGATCGGACAGCTGATTTCAATGCTGATTTCCTGGGCTTTATTGGGTTGCATCTGCAGGGAAGTCACCTGCGACCCATCTACGCGGTAGCTGATCTGCCATCCATCAGGCAGCTGGGCATTCAGGTTGTAATTAACCAATTGGGCGGATCCATTGGTCAGGGTCGTTGTATAACGAAAGGGTTCATTGCTGGGGGCTTCAATATTGATGAGCCTCGCTTCGAAACCGGATTTGAGGGGTTTTGCGGTTTGCCCCGATAGATTGAAACTGTTGGCCAGCACAACAATTGCGATAAAAAATGGCCTGAAAGAAAAACGTCGGTCTGTGTTTGTAATTAGTAATTCTGTTAACATGATCCAATAACTAAAATTTATATTTAAATAGAATATTAGCTTTTAAAAAATGTTGGTTTGGGCAGCAGGTGCCTTTTTGAAAACCGTGCCCAAATTAAAAATCAATTTGATAAAAATCAAGATTGAAATAAAAAAAATAATGTAAAAAAAATGTGTTTAAACGGTCTAAAAGCTGGTAGTTGACGGTAAATGTCGTTGCAGGCTGACATCAGTCAAAGTTGATTGAGCGGAAGGTCTTCTTGATGATCATCTTGGTATTCTCGGCCAATTCATCCAGTGTACAGTGTATGGACCGCAACTGCGTCTTCGAAATTGCGGTGTCGTTCAGCAGAAGATTGATGCGCAGCCGTCTGCTATCGGAGGCTTCGTGCTCACCGAGCAGTTCATCAAATAGTTCATGAATAATCTTTTCACAGCTGTTTTTGTCAAAACTGGCGATCGTGATGTAACGTCCGTGGCAGTACATCTGTATTTCAATATAGTAATTCGACGTTTTCATAATCCGGGGATTAAAGACTGAAAAATAGGTTAGCCTCCCACGGAGGCTAACCAGGTTATTGCTGCTAGCTGGATTTTTAGGATATTTCGATCATCCGCGGTTCCTTCTGTTTGGCTTCTTCTTTTTTGGGTATTGTCAACCGGAGCATGCCATTTTCATAGCGTGCCTGGATATTGTCCTGATCGACAACCTCCTTTTGAAGTTCGAAGCTGCGCTGAAAAGATTGGTAGCTAAACTCCCGGCGTGTATAGTTGTCTTTATGTTCCTCGTTTTCTTCCTGCTTAGCCGAAGATATGGTCAGGAGATTGCCGTCGAGTGTGACCTTGAAATCGTCTTTGGCCATACCGGGGGCAGCGACCTCCACTTCGAAAGTGTCTCCGTTTTCCTTAATGTTGACTGCAGGAACAGTGGTACTTGTTGATGAATAGTTTTTGTTGTCCCAGTTTAAAAGCTCCCGGTTAAAATTATCAAACATGGGCGAAAAAAGTGAAAAATTGTTCCAGTTTCTTTTTGCAAGTTTCATAGTAACCTCCTTTTAATGAAGTATAACAATAATCTATAATTGCCAGCCGGCCGACTGTATTAAAAATTGCACAAAAAAGATACCGAGTTCAAAAAACTGATTTTTTTTCACGAAAACTGTCAGATTTTACATGAAAAATTGACAGCAATAGTAGAATCTTCGACAGCATAGTGCTAACTTTAATTTTTTTCAAATGATATCCAACTCAACCTTGTCTTTCTCAATCTTGACTTTTAAACTGGATGTGCTGTCGTGTATTTTGCCGGTAAAGGGGCTGATCAATTGACGTAGCGGCAACAAGCCGAGGTGCCTAGCGTTTGATGGAGGCGACATTGACCATTCCTGAACAAGCCAGTCTGGACGCTAAAGCGATTGAAAGACCAACCGGACCAAGTTAATGACCGTGGCCTGGTATGTGAGGGGGTATGGCTGCCGTTAAGACATTTTTAGGCCAATTGCTGTCGGAAATGCTTGAAAATACAACGAATTGTAAATGAATGCTGTCGGATATTAGATGGAAGAATATAGCCGCTATAAAATCAGTAAATTCGAGGAAAATTGAACGATCGTTATCGCTCAATGACATCTTAAAAACAATCATAATGAGAAAATATTTGTGTATAATACTTCTTTTTATAGCCGCAGCAGGTAGTCTGCGTGCCCAGACGGTGACAACTAAATTGGTTCCGCTCCGTTTAGCGGCAAGCTTCGAACGTGTAAAAGAATCCCTTCCAAATATGGCCGGCCAGTTTGTGGACAGCAAAATGAAAATCACAGCCCTGGAAAGTACAGATTCCACGGCCAGCTTTGAAATTGAGGAGCAGGGAATAAGTATTGAGACGGTTGTGGATAACGAAAAAGACTATAATAAACTGGTCGCGGCAGCAGCGAAAGATGTTTCCAAACCAAGTATTCATCTGCTGTATACGTATACCCTAAAGAATAAAAAATTGAAAGTGCCGCCGCCGAGAAAAATCTTTTTCGCTCCGGAGTACGGGGTACTCTGGACCTTGATCGTAAAAAAAGTGGCCGAAAAGGAAACCGAAATTGCCCTGCACTACAAATCGCTATCGCCTGCATTCGCCGAGAAAATCGAAAGCGAATTTGAAACCGATTCCTATTACAACCACAAAATTGTAAAAATAGCCGTCAATGATAAGCGCATGCGTCACCTGATCAACGAAGTTTTGATCAATCAGATGCATGTCGACAGGGACTATCCCGCGCCAACGTATCCCGCGCGCAATTAATGATCGCTGGGCCGCTTATCGTTCATGTCGGTTTATTGCTCTTTATTGTGCCAAGCTTGCTGTAATTTTTGGCTTTCGCCAGCAAGGAATACCGGGCATAAAAGTCCTGATGCAGAATTTATTTACTAATTTTATTAGTATATTAATCGTTTTTAGTATATTTGTTTGGTTAATGGGCGATACCCAGCGATGCGACACTCAAGCACAGGAAATGGCAGGTGTACGTATGAAAGGATTGGGAGACGATTAAAACAGATAAAATGCACGTAAAGTTTATTCAGCTGATCAAACAACACAGCCAGCTATCGGAATCCGAGATTGAGCTGCTCAAAACGTATATGGAGCCTGTGCGCTATGCTAAGCATCAGCTCATTGAAGAGGAGGGAAAGGTACCGGCTTACCTCTATTTTGTGGTGTCGGGCTTTGTTCGTCTGTTCCATTACAATGATAAAGGCGATGAACTGACGACACATATCAACTGCCCGCCGGGATTTATCTGCTCTTACCAAAATTTCAGCAACCAGACCTGCACCGAAGAAAATCTGGAAAGTATCACCGACTGCGAACTGCTACGCATCAGTAAGGCAAACCTCGATCTGCTTATGGTGCAATCGCCTGATTTTAAAGATTTTAGCATGTATGTGTTTCAGCAAGCTTTGAGTTACAATGAGAAGAGATCGAAAGAGCTAGCCACGCTTACGGCTGAAAAACGTTATCTCAAACTCATGGCCGAGCAGCCGGAGTTGCTGCACAATGTACCCATGCAATATATCGCATCTTTCCTCGGTATGAACCCCAAAAGTTTGAGCCGAATCCGCAAACAGATCATTAGGTAACATTTGTGAACTGGTTTTGAATGGCCAAAGCAGAACTTTGTGCTATCATTTAAAATCAAACACATGACAACAAAAACACTGGTATTGGTGTCGGGTGCAAATGGGCACCTGGGAAATAACCTGGTCAGACTGCTGCTCACAAAGGGTTTTCAGGTACGCGCTTCTGTGCGAAATCTCGATAACAACGCTGCATTGAAAAACTTGCCTTGCGAACTCGTATCGGCAGATATCACCGATAAGGCCTCTTTTGTCAGGGCGCTCCAGGGCGTGGATACGTTCTATGCCGTGGGGGCGGCTTTTAAGCTATGGGCCCGCGATCCGCAAAAGGAAATCTACGACGTGAATATGCAGGGTACCCGCAATACCATCGAAGCCGCCGCAGAGGCAGGCGTCAAAAAAATCATCTATGTAAGCTCTATTGCTGCACTGGATTACACGCATACGCCCACAAAGGAGAGCAACGGTTACAACCCCGACCGGCGGGATGCCTACTACAATTCCAAAAACGATGGGGAAAAGCTGGCCTTTAAACTGGCGGTCGAACTGGGCATCGAGCTGGTGTCGGTTATGCCCGGTGCCATGATCGGCAACGAAGCCGCTCTGCCCCTCAATGTATCATACGATGTGCTCCGCCTTATACTGACCAAGCAGATTCCTGTCGATACCGGCATCGCCCTCAACTAGGTGGACGTCAAGGATGTCGCCGAGGGCTGCTACCTCGCGGCCCTCCACGGAAGAGCAGGCGAACGTTATATTTTGGCCAATGAAAAGTGTATGACGATAACTGATACGACCAAATTGGCACAGAAACTATATCCCGAATTAGGGCTCAAGATTCCCGCAGCCGTTCCCAAAATGTTGCTTTACGGAGTCGCAGGACTTATGGAGCTCGCAGGACGGTTGAAAGGTGCGGCGCCAACGATTACCCGCAAAGATATTGCGATGTTTTCGGGGCTGCAGCAGGATTTTGATATCAGCAAAGCACGCACCGAACTTGGTTTTAATCCCAAAAGCAGCGAACAGGCCGTACGTGAGGCATTGGCCTACCTGATGGAACATCGAATGGTTTAAAGCGACTTAGACTTTGTTTTAAGCCGAAGCAAACGCATATCCGATGTGATATCGAATTGCTTAAATTTGGATAAAACCTTGACTCGTACCTTTATTTAAAGGCTTTCATCAGGATGCGGTTCGGCATGCGGTATGGTAAACCAGAAATTGCTGCCTTGGCCGGGACTGCTGTCTACACCGATCTCACCACCATGGCGCTTGACAATTTCTGCCGAGATATACAGCCCCAGTCCGAGGCCGGAATATTTCTTGCCATCGGGATAGACCCTATAATAACGCTCGAAGATCTGCTGCTGTAGCTCGGCTGGAATGCCTTCGCCATAATCCCTTACATTGATCTTAACAGATCGGGGAAGCTGCTCGATGCGCACGTCAATGGTATGCGAAGCCGGTGCATATTTGATGGCATTGTTGATCAGGTTGGAGACCACCTGTTCGATGCGCTGTTCGTCTGCATGGAGCCTGGCCTCGATGTCGCCCTCCAGGTTGAGCTGGTGCTTGCCAATCATATTGATGTCGCGAAAGCAGGAGCGGATCATTTGGGCTGCTGCAAAAGTTGTGGTATTCAGCTCGAGCTGCCCTAGGCTGATGCGGTGCATATTCAACAGGTCATCTACCAGTGCCGTTATTTTTTTGATACTTGCACCCGACATGTCAATAAGTTTGCCGATGGTGGCATCTGCCGATTTGTCTTTCAGCATCTCCAGCATCTGTATTGTCCCCCGAAGGCTGGTAATGGGGGTTTTGAGCTCGTGGCTGGCGATACTCAGAAAATCTTCTTTTTGCGCCTCGTAATTTTTGCGGGTGGTTACATCAACCGTTACCCCTATCAGATCGATTGGGGTGCCTTCGGCATCATAGTGGGTCAGTCCCGAGGAATTGATCCAATGGAGCGAACCATCTGGCCAGCGGGTCATATATTCAGCCTGATAGGTAATCTTTTTAGCAATGGCTTCCTCCACTTTTTGCTGCACCATATCGCGGTGCTCGGGGATAATCGCCTGAATGAAGTCGTCAAATTCAAAGGTCTCATTTGGCGGTAGGCCAAAATGGCCTTTACAGGTAGCTGAAGCCTGGTTTTTCCAGTTTTGAATATCCAGGTGATAGGTGCCCAGTTCGCCGGCTTTGAGGGCCATTTCCAGCTCCTGGTTGAGCCCTTTCAGATGGTTGTTTTGCCGGATACGCTCGGTCACCTCGTTGGCGATCACAATAATGGATTCTGTTTTTCCGTCTTCGCCTTTGACCGGTTCGTAAATAAAATCAAAATAATGGGTGCTTACTATTCCATCCTCTTCTAATTCCACTGGAGCCGTATCACCGATATAGGCTTGTCCACTTGTGAACACGTTGTCGAGCAGATCAAAATAAGGCTGGCCTTCGAGCTCGGGCAAGGCCTTTGCCAGCGGCGAGCCTACCACGGCATCGGTTTTACCCCATATATGGAGTATCTTATCGTTGGCGACCTCGATCTTCATTTCGCGGCCCGTTAGAATGGCAAAGGCAATAGGGGCTTTGGTGATAAAGGATTTCAAGCGCTGCTCGTTCTTCTTGAGGTTTTTGTTGAGCAGCAGGGTCACATCGTACGATTTGAAAAGCATGCTATTGGTCTGGGTAAGCTGCGCATTGGCAGCTTCAAGCTCGCTGTTGAGATCGAGCAGCCGCTGCTGCATATGGGCCAGATGGGTATTGACGGCGGCAACCTCTTCGATCTTCGCTAGTGCTGATTGGCGCAAAGCGACCTGATCCATAGCTGTTTGGGCAAAGGAGGCAAGCTTGTCCCGTTCGGCTTCGCTAAACTCGCGCGGCTGATGGTCGGCAATGCTGAATGTGCCGATCAGAAATCCATCGGCTGTCACTAGCGGAGCACCGGCATAGAAGCGAAGAGCATGGCTGTCGATCCAAGTGCGATCGCCTGTCCAGGCTTTTTCGTGTAGCAGATCTTCAATCACCATCACCTGCTGATGTTCAATGGTACTGGAAAAAAGGCTATTCGCACGGTTGATAGGCTCAGCCTGGTCGATGCCCAGGCTGGATTTAATAAAGATATGATCTGCACCGACAAAGGTGAGCAACAGCGCTGGCACCTGAAAAACCTGTGCAGCTAGTTGCAGTAGACCATCAAAAATGCGTTCGGAAGGACTATCAATAATATCGTAGCGCTGTAATGCCGCTAGTCGATCCATTTCCCTACGGTTTACAGCAGCTTCGTTGAATGCATTTTCTATCATATGGCCCGATCAATCTTTGAAGTAAAGATAACCCAATCTCGGCGAAATTGCTATTGCAATGCAATAATTTTTCCTTATAAAATAAAAAAAAGCTACCGTTTACTTTTCGGTAATCGAACCTGTCCGAAATGATCGTTGCTGTTTTCCTATTGTTCCTGAAAGTGAAAGCCTACACGGATCGCTTTCAGGCCAACGAGGCCCTGGAGATCTTCCACCTCAAACTGTTCTATTTCATTCGTCAATAAGCCCTTGTGTTGAAGTAGGTTGATGTAGCCTAGGTACTCTGTCTCTTCATGTACATTGGAGTAAACAATGATCAGTTTACCTTTTTGGGTAATGCGTTCTGTAGAGCCTTTGATCTTGGCTTTGTCGATCCGTTTCTTGGCAATTTCATAGCGCACATTGTAGGAGCCATCGATATCGAACTGCTTCTCGTCCATGCGAAAGCGGATGGAAATGGGCGTGGCGAACACCAATATCAGGGATGTTACCTCGAGCAGGTGGGGCAGTGAGGGTTGCAGCTGCCTAAATTCCTGTTCCATGGCACACATCACCTGCAGTTGCCACAGGCGTAAATTGCGCAGATAATACAGCTCAAAATTCCGGTCCGGAGCAATGGATGCCCCGATATACATATTGTGCTCGATACCATCTGTCTTGTAGCGCTCGTAGTAATGTGGAAAGTACTGTTGGGCTTCCACCTGCTTCTCGTCGAGGACGGCCACCAGCTTTTTGTTGATCAGCGTGATGGAGTTGTCATAATCCTGGCGGGCCTCATAAAAACCGCCGATGGACAGGTTGATTCGCTCAAAATAACGGTCTATGGACTCTGTGGCGAGGCTATTTGTGTTATTCTTTCTGAAATTCTCCAGAATAGGATGGATATCCTGGTTAAAATAATCGAGCATAAGCTGTTCCGTATCCGTCAGCAGCCCATGTTGCAGCGTCGTCAGATTTCGTTCCAAATCGAATATTTTCTGCTCAAATAGGGGTAATGGCTGCGTCTGGTTGACCGCCGTAAACAGCGCGATAAGCTCCTCGCTCTGATTGATCAGATCTTGCCGGATGGCCTGATTGCGGGACTCGGAGGAGCCCTGTACGTCGATTTGTCCATAGAGCGGATAAACATGGTCAAAGACGATTTCCTGCAGGGCATAGTCTTTGCCGAAGGCGCGGTCGTTGAGGAAATGGATGGCTTCTTCCTGAAACCGCCATTTGACACTCGGGTGGATCGATGTATATTCTTTTTGGATCACCGCTTCAATCTGGTTTTCAGTTTCGGAAAATGCCTTCGAGACTTTATCCTTTATAAAGGGCAAGATGAAGTTGAGCTTGTTGGCATTGACCGAATTGAGTTCGCGTACCCTGGAGGAAGACATTTCCAGTAAACCCAGCACTTTGTCGCCTTCGATCAGGGGAACAAAAATAAAGCTCTTTACATTTTGCTGCTTCAGCTTATTGATAAAAAAGGCCTGTTTTGGATCAGCAATCGGCAGTTTGTCAATATCCGGTACAACAAGGTATTCGTCCTTGCTGAGCATGCGCTCCAGGGTCTCGCTGCAGAGCATGCTTTCACACTCCTCGATGGTCGAATCATAAAGTAGGTGACTGTACAGCTGCTTTTCGACAAGCCGTAAGTTGTACTCGTCCCTGACTTTTTCAAAGGAGGTGAGTCCGATCCGCAGATCATTTATTTTATAAATCGACCTGAAGATGCTTTCTATTTCCGCCATTTGGATCGCACTTTTTTCGCGCAGCAGATTGCTCTTAAAGCTCGATACCGCATTTTCAATGGTGGCATCGAAGAGCGTCATAATGGAAAAGCCCTTCAGGATCCAGCTCTGCTCGGGGAATTTGGACTTCCATAAGGCAATATCTGAAAAGTTGTCGACCAGTTCGGTAATATCTTCTGCCGAAAGGTCGATAGCCTGTTCTGTCGGAAGGACATCGATAAAATCGGCATTGAAGAGGACGCGGTAATGATGAATGATATTATTCTTGTCTGGAATATCCAAAAAGAGCGGGGCATCCATAGCATCCACCTTAAAGCCATAATATTGACTGATGATGACGCAGCAATTGAGGATATAATAGGTGTCGGGCGAGATGTCGCGCAGACTAAATTCATAGTGATCGCCGGCGTCCTGTAATATTTTTTCCAGTCTTGCGGTATGGTTGAACGTATAGAGATGGAAGGGAATGGTAATGGCCTTGATCTCATTATGCGTCAGTGAGCTTGGAAACAGATCTGCCAGCAGCACCTTGATGATAGGCTCGTATCGCAGCAGGTCTTCGGCTTTTTCTACGCCCTCGATAAGTTCGGGGTATTTGCTGATTTCTTCCAGCAGCGATCGGGCGTAATTAGCCTGAAAGCCAACCGGCGATAGGGCCGCTGCTTCAAAAGAGGGTATAATCTTATGAAAAGCGATCAGGGTTTTAAACGGACTGGAATCAAAGGCGAAATTAAACTGCATAATGGTTGTTCCCGACTAAATTAGATTATTGCTGGAAGATGTACAAAAATATAAAATAATCAGCGAAAAGAAAATCCAAAGCGCAAGGCTAAAAACGTTGTACTTTGGATTTTTCGGATGGGTCCGTCATCGGATGCGATGTAAAGCAAGATAGATGGTAGTTGCCGTTTTCATTATTGCCATACCTAGAATGGTGGCGGATTGCTGATAGGTGGAGTCGGATAAATATGTTGCTTGCATTTGGATTCGTTAAATTAATATCGTAATATTGCGATGTATTAATTGGCAATATGGGAATTACGAAAACAGAAATTTACACCGACGAGCAGAATAAACTGGCTTCATTCCTAAAGGTCTTAGCACATCCGGCACGGATAGCAATTCTTCAGTACATCATAAACCAAAAGGCATGTATCTGTAACGATTTGGTTGAGGAATTGGGATTGGCACAGGCGACGATATCGCAGCACCTGAAAGAGCTTAAAAATATAGGCCTCATTCAGGGTACCATAGCGGGAAAATCAGTCTGTTATTGCATTGACGAAAATGTGTGGAAGCAAACCCAAGGTGTACTGAATACATTCTTTATCCAGGATGTAAAAATAAAAGGATGCTGTTAGTGCATTTTTTTTGGCAATACGTATCGTAATATTGCGATATATTATTAATAAATAGCGCGTTCATTTTAAATTGAATTATTATGAGATTATCAGAAATTAAAGAAGTCCTTCCAACCTTAACAAATGTTGAGTTTCAATTGGAAAACGGCAATTTTGTGCCCGAGCATTTCCATGTGACCGAGGTTGGTCAAATCACTAAAAACTTTATCGATTGTGGTGGCGTCATCCGGAATGAGAACGTAGTCAACTTTCAATTGTGGAATGCGGATGATTATGAGCACCGTCTCAAACCCGCAAAGCTGCTCCATATCATCAAGCTCTCTGAAGAAAAACTAGGACTGGAAGATGCTGACATCGAAGTGGAATACCAAAGCGATACCATCGGTAAGTACGACCTTGATTTTAATGGGAAAACGTTTATACTGAAAAATAAAACGACTGCTTGTCTGGCGCAGGATGCCTGTGGCATACCATCGGAAAAAACGAAGCTGAACCTGGCGCAGCTACCGATCGCGCAACCCTCATGCTGCACACCTGGATCAGGATGTTGTTAAATTGTTGAGCATCGCATGATATACCCTAAATTAGCGGATACCATTGAGCAGCTCAATTGGACGCGATTAGATAACGAAGATAGCAGCACCGTTTTAAAGCCTTTGATCCTTGCTATTCAGGAGAAGGTTGATCAATTGGAGGCTGTAAACCTCAATTTCATCTGTACCCATAATTCAAGGCGCAGCCACTTGTCCCAGGTTTGGGCGCAGGTGGCAAGTGCATATTTCAATATTCCAAAGGTATATTGTTATTCTGGCGGTACAGAAGAAACAGCCCTATTTCCTAAAGTAGCGGAGACGTTGGCTGGCCAGGGTTTTCATATCTTTACGGTTTCGGAGACCCTTAATCCTGTATATGCTATAAAATATGATGACAATGCGCTTCCCGTAATTGGTTTTTCAAAAAAATACGATAGCCCCTTTAATCCGGTATCGAAGTTTATCGCCATTATGACCTGTTCGCAGGCCGATGGGGGATGCCCGTTTATAGCAGGTGCCGATAGAAGGTTTCCGGTCACTTTTGAGGATCCCAAAATCGCTGATGATACGCCCGACCAGACCAGAATATATGCCGAGCGGAGCCTTGAAATTGCAAGGAGCATGTTTTACGTCTTTTCAAAAATCAAGCGATAGCCATGCAGCCAAAATTAAAATTTCTGGACCGTTACCTGACTTTATGGATATTCCTTGCGATGGCAGTAGGGATAGGTCTAGGGCATTTCTTCCCACAGATTTCTCATCTCACCAATACGCTTTCTATAGGTACGACCAACATTCCCTTGGCAATCGGTTTACTATTGATGATGTATCCGCCGCTTGCAAAGGTGGATTATGCATTATTGCCAAAAGCATTTAAGGATAAAAAAGCGATTGGTATATCCCTATTCTTGAATTGGGTGATCGGAACAACATTGATGTTTGGATTGGCGGTCCTGTTTCTAAGAGATGAACCCGATTATATGGCGGGACTGATACTGATTGGATTGGCAAGATGCATTGCCATGGTCATCGTCTGGAATGATCTGGCAAAAGGAAATAGGGAGTACGTTGCATTATTGGTGGCGTTGAACAGTATTTTTCAGATGATGACCTATAGTTTCCTGGTGTGGCTATTTATCAATGTCTTACCAAGTAAACTTGGTTTGGCCAATTTTAATGTGAGCGTTTCCATGAAGGATGTTACCCAGAGTGTATTGATATACCTTGGAATTCCTTTTTTTGCGGGCTTTTTAAGTCGTTATATTCTTGTAAGATTTAAAGGTATAGCATGGTATAACCACCGGTTCATCGCCAAAATATCGCCTATTACCCTGTATGCTCTACTTTTTACTATTGTACTGATGTTTAGCTTGAAAGGAGATCAAATAGTGGAATTGCCGATGGATGTCATCAAAGTGGCATTACCATTAATTATTTACTTTATACTTATGTTTTTCCTTAGCTTCTTTGTCAATAAATTGATGAATGTTCCCTATGATAAAAATACCGCCATTTCATTTACTGCAACAGGTAATAATTTTGAATTGGCAATTGCTGTTGCGATAGGCGTATTTGGTATACATTCGCCACAGGCTTTTGTTGGCGTAATAGGCCCGCTGGTGGAAGTTCCTGTATTGATATTATTGGTAAAGGCAAGCCTTTGGTTAAAGAAAACATACGACTACTAAAGCTTATGGATAGTAGTTAATCCAATAGATAGATCTTCTTTCCTTTTAAATTGAATCCAAGCTTTTTACCTAACCAATTGATGCTTGTCATGCGCTTTTCCCGGAACATAATAATTGAATCTTTATTTCAATATAAAGATAAATAAAGTTGCTTGACGTTTCATCATTTTAAAACTAGACTGCTTCTATGTATCATGAAATGTATTAATCCACGCCCTTGGTACGCATGGGAATCCTATAGATGGCTGTTGAGGCGGTTATAAATAAGTCGCTGCGATCTTTGCCTCCAAAACAGACATTGGACGTCCATGGTTCATTTACTTCAATATGTCCGATCAGCAGGCCTGTAGGACTATAGATAAAAACGCCTTTGCCTGTGAGGTAAATATTTCCTTGGTGATCCAAAGTCATCCCGTCAGATCCCTGATCGATAAGCGCCGTCTGCCTGCTGAGCTTACCGTCAGACTCTATGCTGTATCTGTACGTTTTATTCCGTTCGATATCGGCCACATACAGGTATCTTCCATCGGCCGAGCCTACAATGCCGTTCGGTTTGGTGACATCGTCAGCTACTACAACGGGTTTTTTCCCTTTTCCTGGTGGAAGGTAGTAGACTTTCTGCCCTGCGATCTCTGGCTTTGTCCTTGTCCAATAATCGCGCAGATAAAAGGGGTCTGTAAAGTAGATGCCGCCTTTCTTGTCTGCCCAAAGGTCATTTGGACCATTCAGTTTTTTCCCATCAACTGCTGAGAGCAGCACGGTAACCTCTCCATCTTTGCTGATTGACCAGATTTCGTTCTTTTCGTCGGCACAGGCGAGGAGCTGACCCTGATGGTTAAAGTACAAGCCATTGGCGCGGCCTGCAGCATCTTTAAAAAGCGTAAGTTGCCCTTTAGTGCTATATTTCCAGATTTTGTTATTGGGCTGGTCGGTGAAATAGATGTCCCCCGACTTATCCACTGCCGGTCCCTCGGTAAAGGCAAACTGCCGGGCTATTAATGTTAGGCTGTCCTGATGAAACAATTGCGCACTGAGGTCTAAACCCATTACGGAGAAGAGCACGCACAGTAGGAGTGTCGGCCAATGCCGGCGAGAATGAGCTGAATGGAACATATCATCTAATTTATCAATTTTCGGACAAAAAATAGTCTTCTCGGACGCATTAAGTTCGGATAAGTCTTTGGAGGCAAGGGGCTAAAACAAGAAAAGCCCATCGTTAGATGAGCTTTCTTGTACCTAGGGCGGGAATCGAACCCGCACTCCCTTAACGGGAACAGGATTTTAAGTCCTGCGTGTCTACCAGTTCCACCACCTAGGCAGGTGAGCGAAAAACGAGATTCGAACTCGCGACCCCAACCTTGGCAAGGTTGTGCTCTACCAGCTGAGCTATTTTCGCATTGGAATTATTATTCTTTCAATCTGTCAGAACCTTGCGTTCTTCCCTTTTGGTGGTGCCAGCTGGATTCGAACCAGCGACACAAGGATTTTCAGTCCTTTGCTCTACCAACTGAGCTATGGCACCTTTTCAATTTAGCTGTCTGCCTTATTGATGATGCAAATATAGACGGATTATTTGAATTACGAAAGCTAAAAGCGCTTTTTTTTGCGTTTAAACGCCAACCTGCTGATTTTTAAGGAAAAAAAATAAGGGGCTATTCGTATAGAATAGCCCCTCTATAGGATATTGGTCGAGTTGATTAAGACAATTTACCAACTTCTAATACCAAGTCAACGATTTTGTTTGAATATCCCCATTCGTTGTCATACCAAGAGACAACTTTAACGAAGTTATCATTCAATGAAATTCCTGCTTTTGCATCGAAGATTGATGTACGTGCATCACCTAAGAAATCTGAAGAAACAACTTCGTCTTCAGTATAACCTAAGATACCTTTCAATTCGCCTTCAGAAGCTTCTTTCATTGCAGTTTTGATTTCTTCGTATGAAGCACCTTTGTTCAAACGTACTGTTAAGTCAACAACTGAAACGTCTGCTGTAGGAACGCGTAATGACATACCGGTCAATTTACCTTTCAATTCTGGAAGAACCAAACCTACTGCTTTAGCAGCACCTGTCGATGAAGGGATGATGTTTTGGTATGCACCACGACCACCTCTCCAGTCTTTTACAGAGGGACCGTCTACAGTTTTTTGTGTTGCTGTAACCGCGTGTACTGTTGTCATCAAACCTTCAACGATACCAAATTTATCGTTTAATACTTTAGCGATAGGCGCTAAACAGTTTGTTGTACATGAAGCGTTTGAAACGATGTGTTGATCGGCTTTCAATTCTTTGTGGTTTACACCCATGACGAAAGTAGGGGTGTCGTCTTTCGCTGGAGCAGACATCACCACTTTTTTAGCACCTGCATCGATGTGTTTTTGAGCCAACTCTTGCGTCAAGAAGAAACCTGTAGATTCGATGATTACTTCAGCACCTACTTCATTCCATTTTAAGTTTGCCGGATCTTTCTCAGCTGTAACACGGATAGTTTTTCCGTTAACAACCAAGTTACCGTCTTTTACTTCTACAGAACCGTCAAATTTGCCATGTGTTGAATCATATTTCAACATATAAGCCATATAATCTGGTTCAACTAAGTCATTGATACCAACAATTTCAATTTCTGGACGATTGATAGCCGCTCTAAATGCTAAACGACCAATACGTCCAAATCCGTTAATTCCAATTTTCATATTCTTAATTTTTATTGATATAATATTTAATTAAATTATGTATCGGTTCTTTTACAACATTACCAATACTGATATTAAATTCGTCTGTGGCAACTTCCCGAAGCAAGTGCTCATAATTAAACGCTACTGAACCCGTAAAGTTTACGTCACTGTCCGGATATTCTTTCATTAAGGGCTTGATGTAGGTTTTTATAAACGTACGAAGCCCATTTTTAACCAATTGACTAATGAATAGATGATCTTTATTTTCGAGGACAAAGTCTGTAAATGAATTCAGAAAATTTGTCGGTTGTGGGGAAATATACACCCTTTCCAAAATGGTTTTCTTATCGATGTTAAATTCTCTTTCCAGTTTGTCCCGCAGATCAACAGGTAAGGTATCCGTCATGTAATGTTTGAGCAGCTGCTGGCTATTCCAGTTTGTCGCCCCCTCATCGGCCAGAATATAACCTAGACCATAGTTATTGTCAATAATTTTTTTCCCTGTATAATAAGCTGCATTTGATCCACTTCCAATGATGCCAATAATTCCTCTTTCGTCGCCGAAAGTGGAAATTGCCGAAGCAATGACATCATGATCAACCCGTACGCGCGCATTGACGAAAAAACGTTCGAGGACGTTTTTTATTTTATCTTTACGTTCCTTCGAGGAAGATCCCGCTCCGAAAAAATAGATCCGTCTGATTTTTTCGGCATTGTTGATCAAATTGGTGTTTTTATGCAAATGCTGTAGTATGGAGCGCTCATCCTGAAGATAAGGATTGATCCCGTTCATGCGGAACCCCGTAGTGATCCGCCCCTTGTCGGCCAACCGCCAGTCTGAAAATCGAGATCCACTATATACTACTGCTATCATGTCTGTTCAAATTACGATTATAAAATCTCAGCCATTTCCAATAAATCAGGGCTAAGTTTAATTTCCTTATTGCTGATTGCTTCTTCAATTGGAGTTGTCTTGATTTCATTACCACGAAGCCCAACAGTAACTCGTGTGTTTCCGGCCAATAATTCATTGACCGCAGCAAAGCCCAATCTACTCGCAAGCACGCGGTCGAAACTCGTCGGAGAACCACCCCGTTGCAAATGCCCTAATATACTAACTTTCGTGTCGTAATGATCAAACTTTTCTTTTACTTTTTTTGCGACATAATAAGCACCACCATTTTGGTCGCCCTCTGCAACAATAACTATAGATGACGATTTCTTCTTAATGGCACCGTCTTCTAAATGACGGATTAGATCGTCAATGGCCGTTTCTTTCTCTGGAAGTAAAATGGCTTCGGCTCCGCCAGCAATACCGGCATTTAAGGCGATACAGCCTGAATCACGGCCCATCACTTCAACAAAGAAAAGACGTTCATGTGACGCCGCAGTATCTCTGATTTTATCAATCGCTTCGATGACAGTATTGTTGGCTGTATCGTAGCCGATAGTATAATCAGAACCGTAAAGGTCGTTGTCTATCGTACCCGGAATACCTATAATAGGTATTTCAAATTCTTTGGAGAAGAAGTTAGCACCTGTAAAGGTACCGTCACCACCAATGACCACCAAGGCATCTACACCGGCAGCGATCAGATTGTCATAGCCTTTTCGACGGCCTTCCGGCGTCTTAAACTCCATGCAACGCGCGGTTTTTAATATTGTACCACCACGTTGTATAATATTGCTGACCGAACGCGTATCCATTTCAATGAAATTTGCGTCGATCAAACCTTGGTATCCTTGATAAATACCCGTTACTTGCAATCCTTTATGTAATGCTGTTCGAACGACAGCACGAATACAGGCATTCATGCCAGGAGCATCACCTCCCGACGTCAATACACCTATTTTTTTAATTTCTTTTATCACACGCTATATTTTAGGTTTTACGAATATAAGATTTTTATAGTGTATATTCTACACTTTGAATAAATTTTTCAATATTTTTTTGCGCATCACGTTTAGGAAGCGTATAATTGTTACAGATAACCCGATGATTAGTAACCGCTAAATTTAGCTCAGTATATTGCACATAAATAAATTTAGAAGTTTTGTATAGTAATTTTACCGTTGACTGTGTCATATTAGGCTTTCACGAAGGAGAATTAAAAGTTCTTTTGGCCGAAAGAAATGAATATCCTTTTAAGGATTGGTGGGCATTGCCAGGTTTTTTCGTGGATAATGACGAAGAGATGGAAGATGCCGTAAAACGAATTCTGTATGAGAATACAGGTTTGAAAGATGTATTTATGGATCAGCTGCATTCCTTTGCCGGATTAAAACGGCATCCAAAGGGGCGCATTCTGACGGTGGCATATTACGCCCTCGTGCAGCTGGATAATACCAAATTGAAAACCAAACCTGTTACAAACTATATGAAGCAGGCCAAATGGTTCCCCGTTCGGAATGTACCTGAACTGGCCTTTGACCATAAGCAGATTTTGGACCTCTGTCTGGAGCGGTTGCAGCGCCGCCTTGCCTATAAGCCGATTGCTTTCGAGCTGCTGCCTGAAAAATTTACACTCACCCAGTTACAGCTGGTGTATGAGGGAATCTTGAATAAACCGCTTGATAAACGCAATTTTAGAAAGAAAATGCAAAATTATGGCTTTCTAAAAGAGCTCGACGAAGTGCAGACTGGAGTTGCCTATCGTGCAGCACGGCTCTATAAACTGGATAAACGAAAATTCTTAAAACATTTTCAGAACACGGTCGCATTCTAACAGATCTGTTCGTATAATAAAAGGCAAACTCTCGAGTTTTCCTTTTTTTTCTGAAAGTGTCTGATCTTACTGGCCAGAAAGAACCTTCAGTTTGCTTTCATTGCTGTTGGTGTCTGCGAAGTCATGAAGGTTTTGTTGTCAGGTTAATATCAAAATTATTACAATATCAAAATTTATTTTGCCCAACATGTTACTTTTTATATTTTTGAACAATTTTTGATAAAAGTCAGAAAGTAGAAAGGAGTTTTTTGAAGAATGGAAGATAGAAAAGATCAAATCATTCATGCGGCGATAAGACGCTTTATGCATTATGGTTTTAGTAAGACTACAATGAATGAAATTGCGGAGGATATCAAAATTACCAAAGCGAATTTGTACTACTATTATTCGGAAAAGAATGCACTTATACGGGATGTGATTGTGCGTTTGACGGATGAATATAGGGAAGAGGAGGAGAAGATGGTGGCTGTGCACGTGGGCACCACTTACGAGCTGATCATGAAAATACTGGAGCTGCGCGATGCATTTGTCCGGAAATACTATATGTTGCACATGAATGAAAACCTGGAATGGATCAAGGGACTTTCCATGCAGGATTTTTTCCAGTGCCTGCACGACCGAGATGTGAAAGCCTTGTTTGAGATCTTCAAAATCGGTGCCGAAAAAGGTGAAATCGATGGGGAGCATCTCTATGAAACGGCCGAAATCTATGTGGAATTGATGAAGAGTTTATCCCTGATGTGCAATATCTCCGATATCATTTCAGGAATTCCAAATCAGGATCGTTTTGATGAAGTGCTGCAAAAGCAAAAGCTGGCTACCAAGCTCTTTTTTAATGGTATAAATAAAAAGTAGATATAAAATTAGGATAAATAAATTAGGAATGAAAACAATCAGAATACTAGCCAGCCTTTTATTAGGTACGATGGTTTTCCAAAGTCATGCACAGCAACAATTGAGCTTAAGTGATGCGATTAAATTTGCTTTGCAGAACAAGGCTGATGCGAAAAAGGCAGGTCTCGATGTCGTAAATGCCGAACATAAAATTGCGGAAGTTAAATCGGGTGCATTACCACAGGTCAATTTTAACGGTGGTATCACTTACAATCCAATGATTCAAAAGGTCGCTTTACCAGGAGAGCTTGTGGGCCAACCGGGAACCACAGTAATGGCTGCTTTTGGACAAAAATGGCAATCGACAAATTCGATAAGCTTAAACCAACAGCTATTTAATCAAACTGTATTTACTGGACTGAAAGCTGCCAAGACGACACGCGAATTTTATGTGATCAACAAAACATTGACCGATGAGCAATTGATCGAAAAGGTGGCCAATAGTTATTATGATGTTTATCAATCCAAATTGCAGTTAAAAACGGTTGACAATAACTTGGAAAGTACCACCAAAACTAGGGATGTCATCGAAGGACTTTTTAAGAATGGGTTAGCGAAGAAAATTGACCTTGACCGTACAAATGTAGCCGTTACAAATTTGAAAGCTTCTCGCCAGCAGCTGATTAATGCCGTTGAATTAAAAGAGAATGCACTAAAATTTGTCATTGGTATGCAGATGTCGGAGCAGATTGTTATGCCGGCGTCAACGTTTGAAACAGTTGCTCTGGATGCCATATATGACCCGCTTGATGTGTCCAGTAGAACGGAGATCCAGGTGCTCACTAAACAAAATGAATTACTAGAGTTGAACAAAAAAGCTGAAGCATCCAAATACTACCCCACTTTATCTTTGACTGCGAATTACGGTCGTCAGGGTTTGGGACCTGTTTTCCCAATCTTTTCGAAAGCTGAAGGTGTAAATTGGTCGGGATTTTCAGGAATTGGTCTTAATTTGACGGTTCCTATTTTCAATGGTTTCCTCACACGTTCTAAAGTTCGTCAGGCACAGATCGATATCGATAAGTTGCAGGTTGATATCGCGGATACAAAATTGGCACTGAATCTGGCAGCAGAAAACTCCAAGGTTCAGATTAAAAATTCTTTGTTAACAATTGAGTCAAACCGTAAGAACGTGGATTTGGCAAAATCAGTGCTGGAAGATACTAACAACAATTACAAAAATGGTCTGGCAACATTGACCGATCTTTTGGATGCGGAAAATGCCTATGCAGATGCCCAGAATAATTTAAATACCTCTTTGCTCGATTATAAAATTGCTGAAGTGCAGCTGATCAAAGCGAATGGAAATCTTAAATCACTAATTAAAGAATAATTGACTAATACAATATGAAACGCGGAATTATTACCTTACTTATTATTGCTGCTGGTCTAGCAGGAATATTTTTTGTGTTAAATAAAAATAAAAAGAAAAATGAGGCCGAAACTGCAGAGGTAGCAAAGAAAAATGTGGCTATTGCAGTGCGTATCGATACGGCAAAAGTATCTTCCATGGACTTACGTTATACGGCTAACGGAACATTTTCTCCGAAACAGGAAGTAACTGTTTCAGCTGAGACTGCAGGTAGAGTGGTGAAAGTATTGGTTGATGAAGGTTCTCATGTGAGCGCCGGACAGACTTTGGCGATCATCGAGGGCGATAAACTGAATGTGAACGTAGCGAATGCGCAGGCTGCATTTACCAATGCGCAGGCCGATCTGCATCGCTTTGAAAGTGCCTTCTCTACAGGTGGTGTAACCAAACAACAGTTAGACCAGGTGAAATTGCAATTTGAGAATGCGAAAAATAACTTAAAAGCGTCTAAATTGAATGCTGGCGATGTGACCATCAAAACTTCGGTATCGGGTATCGTCAATGCACGTAAAATCGAACCGGGCACTTACCTAAATGTGGGCGCTGCAGCCTTCGATATTGTCAATGTCGCCACCTTGAAATTGCGTGTCAATGTAGACGAAAAGAATGTGGCTACCTTAAGGATCGGTCAATCTGTTGATGTGACAGCGAGTGTATATGCAGACCAACGCTTTACAGGTAAAGTAACTTTTATTGCTCCTAAATCGGATGGTAGCTTAAACTTCCCGGTGGAAATCGAGGTAAATAATGCATCGAACCAATTGCGTGCTGGTATGTACGGTACAGCCATCTTCGGTGAAGGTGTTGCTAGCAATACGTTGATCGTACCTCGTAATGCCTTTGTGGGTAGCGTGAGCGACAACAAGATCTTTGTGCTGAAAAACGGTAAAGCCATCGAAACAAACGTCAAATCAGGTAGAAACTTTGGTGATTACATCGAGATCTTAGGTGGTTTGCAAAATGGGGATCAGGTGATTGTTTCGGGTCAGATCAATCTATTTGACCAAAGCCCTGTAGAGATTATTAAATAGAGCATACTGTAATCGGTAGCAGATGGAACCTCGGTTGCATAGCTATTAAAAATAAATTATTCGAATGAAAATTACCGAAATATCGATAAAACGCCCCAGTATAATTATCGTATTATTTATAATACTGACATTAGGCGGGTTGTTTTCTTATACGCGATTGGGCTATGAATTGGTCCCTAAATTTGAAATTAACGTCATTACGGTACAAACGGTCTATCCGGGAGCTTCGCCTGCAGAGGTGGAGAGTTCGGTGACCAAAAAAATAGAGGATGCCATTTCATCCTTGGAAAGTATCAAAAAGGTGGAGTCGACTTCCCTGGAAGGGGTATCGATTGTCATGATTACCCTCAACAACGGTGCGGATGTCAACTTCCTGCTTACGGATGCTCAACGGAAAATCAATGCCGTGATCAACGATCTGCCGGATGATGTAAAGACACCTTCACTCTCCAAATTCTCCCTGGATGATGTGGCGATCATGAGTTTGGCCGTCACGTCCAACTTATCGGAAAAAGAACTCTACGATCTTTTGGACAATAAAATCCAGCCGGTCTTTGCGCGGATCAATGGTGTTGCCAAAGTGGACCTGATCGGAGGTGAGGAACGTGAAATCCAGATCTCTGTAGACCCGAAGAAAATTGAAGGTTATGGACTGACAATTTCGCAGGTACAACAAATTGTAGCATCATCCAATCTCGATTTCCCGACAGGTAACGTCAGTACTCGTGATAACCGGACAACCATCCGTCTTTCGGGTAAAGTAACTTCAATCGAGGAGCTGCGTAACCTCCCGATCACAACGCCGGCAGGGGTGCAGATTTATCTGCGCGATATCGCCGATGTGCGGGATGGTATTAAAGAGATTGAAAAAGTAGCCCGCCTGGACCGTCAGAATACAATCTTATTGCAGGTCTTTAAACAGTCTGATGCAAATGCGGTAGCGGTGTCCGAAGCGGTCAAGAAAACCATTGCGGTACACGATAAAGACGGAAAAGTAATTTCTGGTGTAGAGAAGGATTATGCTGCACAGAATATTAAAATTCTGGTTGCCAATGACTCTTCAGAATTTACCTTGAATGCAGCCGATAACGTGATCCATGACTTAATGATTGCCATTGCATTGGTGGGCTTTATCATGTTGTTCTTCTTACAAAGTTTACGTAATGCGGCGATTACCATGGTGGCGATTCCATTATCTTTGATCGCTACCTTTATTGGCTTGCTTTTGATGGGCTATACCTTAAACTTGATGTCTTTACTCGGTTTATCCCTGGTAGTAGGTATTCTTGTGGATGACGCGATCGTTGTTATCGAGAATATTCACCGCCACATGGAGATGGGTAAAAACAAGGTGCGTGCGGCCTATGATGGTGCTTCGGAAATCGGATTTACCGTAACGGCGATCACCTTGGTTATCGTGGTAGTGTTCCTGCCGATCGCGATGTCTACGGGTTTGGTGGCCAATATCCTGGCACAATTCTGTGTGACGGTAATCATCTCGACTTTATTATCCTTATTGGTGTCATTTACGGTAGTGCCTTGGTTATACTCGCGTTTCGGTAAATTGGAGCACTTAAGCAAAACTTCTTTCTTTGGTCGTATTATTCATGGTTTTGAAAGCGGTTTGAATAGCTTTACACATTGGGTTGCGGGATTGTTGACCTGGGCTTTAAAGAACGTCGGTACGAAGTTGGCTACGTTGTTTTTGGCAATCGGTTTACTTGTCGCATCGTTTTTTTTGGTCGGTATGGGGTATATTGGTTCGGACTTCTTCCCGAGTATCGACCGTAAGGAGTTTTTCATCCAGTTAGAACTCGATAAAGATGCTTCCCTGGAGAAGACCAACTTGTTGACGCAAAAAGCGGAGGCTTACATTAAATCGAAACCTGATGTCAAAGAAATTATTACGACAGTGGGGCAGTCTTCGGACGGTATGGCTTCAACAACGGGTTCGCGTTATAAATCGGAGATCCATGTGATCCTCGACAAGGAAAATTTTGAGGGTAACTCACAGGTGTATTCAGCGACGCTGAAGCGTGAACTGGAAAATAAACTGATCGGTGCAAAAATCAAAACCGTCAATGTGGGTATCATGGGAGCGGAGCAGGCACCATTGAAGCTGACCATTATCGGTGCTTCTGTCGAAGATGCACAGGAATTTGCAGAGAAGGCGGCAGATCAATTACGTAAGATTCCTGGGGCTGCGGGTGTCAAATTGACTTCTGAAGCGGGTAACCCTGAGATCAATGTGAAGATCGACCGTGATAAAATGACCTCTTTGGGACTGAATGTCTCTACTGTGGGGATGACAATGCAGACGGCATTTTCAGGAAATACGGATAACAAATACAGAGCGGGTGATAACGAGTACGATATCAATATCCGCTATGCGGAAAATGGTCGAGCCAATATCGACAACGTACGTGATCTGAAATTTATCAATAATCAGGGTGCCTCTATTTCTTTGGATCAATTTGCCAATGTAACTTTTGGTTCGGGACCTACGTTGTTGGAACGTCGCGACAAGTCGCCGGCAGTATCCATTCAGGGACAGGCAATCGGTAGACCAATGGGTACCGTAGCGCAAGAGTGGCAGGCACAGTTTGAAAAACTGCCGCGTAAACCGGGTATCGTCTTTATCTGGGGTGGTAATATGGAAAACCAAACCGAAGGTTTTGGTACTTTGGGTATTGCCTTATTGGCATCTATTATCCTAGTATATTTGGTTATGGTTGCTTTATACGATAGTTTTATCACGCCATTTGTGGTCTTGTTCTCGATTCCATTGTCGTTTATCGGAGCCCTGTTATTCTTGGCTTTGGGTAATCAGACCTTGAATATCTTTACGATTTTGGGTATCATCATGTTGATTGGTCTGGTGGCCAAGAATGCGATCATGCTGGTTGATTTTGCCAACCATCGTAAGGAAGCTGGCGATAACACGCACGATGCATTGGTGGCAGCCAACCATGCACGTCTTCGTCCGATTTTGATGACGACAATTGCCATGGTATTTGGTATGATTCCTATTGCAATCGCTACTGGAGACGGTGCCGATATGAATAGAGGTCTTGCGATTGTTATCATCGGTGGTTTGTTATCTTCTTTATTTTTAACCCTGGTTGTTGTACCAGTGGTGTACTCCATTTTTGACAGTCTTCAACGTCGTTTTGGCAAGAAAGAAAAAACAGATTATGAAGCCTTGATGAAGGAAGATTATGACCATGTAGATGTGGCAGAACACTAAAAAATAATACATTTTACAATAGAAAAAGGCGGCTAATGTTTCATTAACCGCCTTTTTTGTGTTAATTTTAGGTTAATCAATCGATTGCGTAAATATTTTTTATTACATTGCGGCGCATTAACAAAATATACACTTAAAATTGAGACATACATGTGTGGAATTGTAGGATACACAGGTTATCGTCAGGCGTATGGTATCGTCATTGACGGATTACAAAAGTTAGAATACCGTGGTTATGACAGTGCTGGAGTGGCATTGCATAAAGGTGAGCAGATCGATGTTTACAAAAAAACAGGTAAAGTCGCAAACTTGGAAGAGTTTGTGTACGGAAAAGATCTACAGTCGACCACAGGGATAGGCCACACCCGTTGGGCTACCCATGGTGAACCTTCTGATCGGAATGCACATCCGCATTATTCCAATAGCGGACGCATCGCGATGATTCATAATGGCATCATTGAAAACTATGCTTCCTTAAAATCAGAATTAATAAATAAAGGTTATACGTTTAAAAGTGATACTGATACAGAGGTTCTGGTCAACTTTATCGAAGAAATCCAATCGCAGAATGAATGCTCGTTAGAAGAAGCGATCCGTATTGCTTTGAAACGGGTCGTCGGGGCCTATGTAATCCTCGTATTGGAAGCAGGTCATCCGGATCGTATTATTGCAGCACGTAAGGGAAGTCCTTTGGTAATTGGTATCGGTAAAAATGAGCATTTTTTGGGTTCAGATGCTTCCCCGATGTTAGCGTATACCAAAGAAGTTGTTTACATCAATGACTATGAACTGGCCATTATCACACCAGAGGAGCTGATCCTTAAAAATCTGGGTAATGAGCGCATCACACCTTATATCCAAAAATTGGATCTGGAACTGTCAGCTATTGAAAAAGGGGGCTTTGATCACTTTATGTTGAAAGAGATCTTTGAGCAACCGCAAACGATCTTTGACTCGATGCGTGGACGTTTGGATCTGCAATCCCATCAGATTACACTGAGCGGCATTGAAAAATTTGCCAATGAGATCAGCAACACCAATCGCATTGTAATTGTTGCCTGCGGTACCAGCTGGCATGCCGGGCTTATTGCAGAATATGTTATTGAGGAATTGTGCCGCATAAATGTAGAAGTTGAATATGCGTCGGAATTCCGCTACCGTAATCCGGTTATTCATCCGGGAGATGTGATCCTGGCGATTTCCCAAAGTGGTGAAACGGCTGATACATTAGTTGCGTTGGAAAATGCAAAAAAACAGGGTGCTATTATATTGGGTGTGGTCAATGTTGTTGGATCTTCTATCGCCCGACTTTCGGATGCAGGTGCCTATACCCATGCTGGACCAGAAATCGGCGTAGCAAGTACGAAAGCATTTACAGCACAGTTGACTGTATTGAACCTGATTGCCTTAAAGATTGCTTCTTTAAGAGGCTCCATCAGTGAAGAGCGTTATCAAAAACTCGCAAAGGAATTAAATGAAGTGCCTGAAAAGGTGGAGTGGATTTTGGATACGCAGGTTGATAAAATTAAAACCATTGCCAAAAAGTACAAAGATGCCCGCGACTTTCTTTTCTTGGGTAGGGGATATAATTTCCCGGTTGCCCTGGAAGGTGCGCTTAAACTCAAGGAAATTTCCTATATCCATGCCGAAGGTTACCCTGCAGCAGAGATGAAACATGGACCGATCGCATTGGTTGATGAGAACTTGCCTGTTGTTTTTATCGCTACAAAAGATGCTTATCACGAGAAGATTGTTTCAAATATTCAGGAGATCAAAGCACGTAAGGGAAAGATCATATCGGTGGTTACCAAGGGCGATACCGTTTCTGAAAATCTATCCGATGATTTTATGGAAATTCCGGAGGCCGATGAGATTATTGCGCCATTGATTTCGGTTGTACCATTGCAACTGCTATCGTATTATATTGGTGTAGAACTCGGATTGGATGTGGACAAACCACGTAACCTGGCGAAGTCGGTAACTGTAGAGTAAGGAGGCCTATGAGTGTATTGAAGAAGAAACCTTTGGAACAGCTGGGCTATGGATTTATCCCAGATGAATTTATTCCAGCAGGACAAGATGAATATACCCTGCGCTTTCAGCAAAACCCGCGTAATGACTACCGCGATCTGACGGAAACGGAGATTCAACAGTTGATTCATAACGGTAACTGGTCAAGCGACTGGACCAAGGTCAAAGTATCGGCAGTCTTCGATCCGAATCAGGTGCAGCACTGTAAGTTCTATGGTCTGGTCCGTATCGGCAATTTGAGTCCGAGTTACCTGGATTACCGCAATTTGCAGCTGCCCATTGGCCTGTACCATTCGACGATCATCAGCTCGGACTTTGGTGACGATGTTGCTGTTCATTATGTGGGCTACTTGTCCTACTTTATTGTTGGCAATGAAGTGCTGTTGAGCCAGATCAAGGAAATGGAGACCGGTAGTACAGCCAAGTTTGGTAATGGCATCCTCCGTGACGGTGAAGAGTCGGAGAAACGGATCGAGCTGGAGCTCTGCAACGAAAATGGTGCCCGCTCGGTTTACCCTTTTGATGGCATGCAGGCTGCAGATGTATACCTTTGGACCCGCAATCGGCATGATCATGCTTTACAGCAGCGATTTGGAGAACTTACGGATCAAAAATTTGGAAGTCAACGCGGCTATTACAGCCAAATTGGCGACCGTTGTGTCATCAAAAATACGTTAACGATCAAGAATGTCAAGATTGGGACTGATGTTTATATCAAAGGGGTCAGCAAGCTGAAAAATGTAACCGTCAATTCCTCCCAGGAATCGTATACGCAGATCGGTGAAGGCTGTGAGCTTGTTAATGGAATTATTGGCTATGGCTGTCGTATATTTTATGGCGTTAAAGCCGTACGTTTTATCTTGGCTTCCTATTCGCAATTGAAATATGGTGCGCGCTTGATCAACTCTTATTTGGGTGACAACTCGACAATTTCCTGTTGTGAAGTATTAAATTCCCTGATTTTTCCAGCCCATGAACAGCACCATAACAACTCGTTTTTATGTGCGGCATTGGTGATGGGCCAAAGTAACATGGCTGCTGGAGCAACCGTAGGATCGAATCACAACTCCAGAGCTGCGGATGGTGAAATTATCGCGGGACGTGGTTTTTGGCCCGGACTCTGTGTCAGTCTAAAACACAACTCCAGATTTGCATCGTATTGCCTGATTGTAAAAGGGGATTTTCTGCATGAACTGGATATTAAGCTACCTTTCACCTTAGTAAGCAATGACGTACAACATGATCAACTGGTCCTGATTCCGGGGTATTGGTTCATGTACAATATGTATGCATTGGTACGAAA
Organism: Sphingobacterium sp. UBA3519; assembly: GCF_002377215.1. NCBI lineage: Bacteria > Pseudomonadati > Bacteroidota > Sphingobacteriia > Sphingobacteriales > Sphingobacteriaceae > Sphingobacterium > Sphingobacterium sp. UBA3519. The sequence continues at coordinate 57,503 of NZ_DFPI01000026.1, read as the reverse complement.
TGCGAATAAGTATGCGGCGCGGGACAATCGACATTTCAAAAATCAATATTTTGAATACGATATGTTGGCTCCGGATACGGTGAATGAAATGTTTGAAGGGATGGATATGCTGGCCTTGGCCGTTGCAGACAGCCTTCACACTGCAGCAGGGAAGGATGAGCGCGAACGTATTGTTGCCGGTCGGGCACTGCTTGCCAACAACATGGACCTAAAAGATCAGACCATCGTGTTGCAAGGAGCCGAAAATTCACGCAGACCGACTGTTATTCAGAAGGTTGGCGAGGCTTATCACTTATATCGTTCGTTTATTAAGTATTATGGTGTACTGCACCTGATGGATGCCCTCGAGGAAGGTATGTCACTGCAGGATATTATGGCCTCCTTAACGGGTCGATCGCGTACGAACTGGGAGAATATCGGTGGACAGCTGATCGAAAGCAATGCCCTCCACACTTTCTTAGATGATATCAAATCAAAAAAGATAGATTCGTGGGATGATATTCATGAATTCTATCATGATAAAAGTAAAGATTACCCCCTAGATAAACGTGAACATGCACTCTTGTCTTTAATCGAAGTCTTAAATTTGGAAGGTATGGTTTTATCAACAGATAAAATTGTATCTTTGTTGGATCAGGCGCTTGGGCACCGGATCTGGATTGGTGAACAGATTTATAAATCCCGGGCCAAAGACTACAAAAATCAGTTCAAAAACATGGTCTATGCCAATGATGAAGAACGTGATATTGTGGTCGGAAAACTGGAGGAGAATTCTTTTATCAATCAACAACAAAAAGAATTAGAGATATTCAAGATAAGGGTTGCTAATTTGAAAGGGCAATTTTAAAAGAAAGGCTTCCGCTCGGAAGCCTTTTCTTTTTTGACCTGCTGTTCTTTTTGTTGACCAGTTGCTTTTTTGACCTGCTCTTCTTTGGGCAGCTGCTTCTTTTCTTTGATTTGTCACTTCTTCATTTGGCCTGCTGCTTCTTTTCTTTGACCAGTTGCTTCTGTTTTTTGTCTGTTTTCTAATCCTGGCGGCCGAGGCTGCTATGAAGCTTGCTTTTGTCGTTCCACGCCTTTACTCGTTGATTTTATCGAGCGGCTTACGTTTATTGTCTTTGATCTGTTTAAAGTGGCTTGGCGTCAATCCGGTTACTTTTTTGAATTGATTACTTAAATAGGCAACACTGGAGTAATTGAGTTTATAGGCAATCTCACTTAATGTCAGCTCATCGTAAACCAATAACTCTTTGACATATTCAATTTTCTGGCCGATGAAGTATTTTTCGATGGTGATCCCTTCAACATCCGAAAATAGATTGGAGATGTAGTTGTAATCATGGTGCACTTTCTTGCTGATGATTTCGGAAAGATTAAGGCTGGTGTCGTTATGTTGATTACGGATGAGATCCAACACCACATGTTTTACCTGTTCGATGATGACGGTTCTTTTATCGTCAATAAGTTCAAACCCAAGTTCCGAAAAATTTTCAGCAAGTTGCTTGCTCTCCGCTTTGGTCAGTTCTTCTTCAATTTCCACCTGGCCCAAAGAAATATGCTTAACATGGAGATTGAGCTTCGCCAGTTCATTTTCAACAACCATTATGCATCTATTGCATACCATATTCTTTATTGCAAGTTTCATAAGAATTATTTTAAATACAAGTTACTCATGTAAACTCAAAAATCGCTAATTTATTAGACATGGGGTTGTAATATTTAGGGTTTATCTTGTAGTATTTTGAAAATAGGCAGTGGGGAAAAATAGGACGGAAGGGTTAGATCGCCTACAGATGAGTGTAAAGGGACGGATGCTAAGCTTTATTTCAGTCAAGGCTTTATTTCCGCTAGGGCTTTATTTCAATAGTTGTGCCTATTGGAACAGCGTCAAAAAGCTCGTCAATCTCCGAGTTTGTAAGTGCCATACAACCGAAAGTCCAGTCCATGTGGCGTTGCAGTTTACCGATAAAGCCTAGTCCGTTTCGGAGTCCGTGGATCTTGATGTCGCCACCGGCATCTTTTCCTAAACTTTTGGCATGGGCGATATCTTGTTCATTCGGATAGGAGACACCTAGGTTTTTGTGATAGTCGCTATATGGATTTTTATCGTTGATCGTATAAAGACCCTCGGGTGTTTTTAAATCACCTTCAAATTCTTTGTCGCCCACAGGTTGACCGCCTAGTGAAATACGATATGATTTTAGGAGCTTTCCCTTGCTATAGGCCAATAGTGTCCTTTTAGATTTATAGACAGTCAGTTTGTCCACTTTCGCATGCCGATCCAACGTTGGTTCGGGATAAAGATTATAACCTATCAGGCCCAGGCAAAGTAAGACGAGGAGGCTGATGACTGTTTTTAAAACTATTCGACGTTTTCTAGGTCGTTTCATCTTGGCGATCGTTAGCTAATGGATAAAATGTTTAGACCGAGTGCATAACCTAGGGCTCGGCACTCGGTCTACTCATGTATTTTGATGTTACCGTCTAGAATTCGCGGTCAACATCCTTGTCGCCACGTCCCGAAAGGTTCACAATAGCGACTTGGTTTTTGTCTTTGAGCAATTTCACCGCAAGGGCAACAGCATGAGACGATTCAATGGCCGGAATAATACCTTCCAGTCGGGAAAGCAACTTGTAGGCATCAATCGCCTCGGTGTCAGTCACGGGATGATAGTTTGCACGATTGCTATCTTTTAGCTGGGCATGTTGCGGCGATATCCCCGGGTAATCAAGGCCTGCAGATACCGAGGTTGAGGGGATCGGATTACCTTCATCATCGACCAGACAGTATGAAAATGTCCCCTGGAATACAGTTGGTTTACCAAAAGAAAGTGTCGCTGCTGTTTTTGGATAAGTCCCGGTGCCACCACCTTCACCACCATGAATTTCGACGGCATGATCATCGAGAAAACCCGAAAATAAGCCAATCGCATTTGACCCGCCACCCACACAGGCAAAGATGCTGTCGGGAAGGCGCCCTTCCTGATCAAGGATCTGCTGGCGTGCTTCTTTACCGATAACGCTTTGAAAATAGCCGACCATTTTTGGATAGGGATGTGGGCCAACATGCGATCCCAGCAGATAATAGGATGTGGGATTTTCGACGTAATACATCAAGGCCGCGTCTACGGCATCCTTCAATGTACGGCTACCTAAGTTGGTCGTTACAACCTCGGCACCCAACAATTCCATGCGTTTGACGTTCAGGGCCTGCCGCGCAGCATCGATTTCGCCCATAAATACTTTACAGGGGATGTTTAACAATGCTGCTGCTGTTGCTGTTGCAACACCATGTTGACCGGCGCCAGTTTCGGCAATGATCTCTGTAGCTCCCATTTGTTTAGCCAAAAGAATTTGACCGATACAGTTGTTTATCTTGTGGGAACCTGTATGGTTTAAATCTTCCCGCTTCAAATAGATTTTGGAACCTACGTGTTCGCTTAAATTCTTCGCGTAATATAAAGGTGAGGGGCGACCGACATAATGTTTTAAGATCGCAATAAACTCTTTCTGGAATTCTTCTTTTTGGACATGACTATCGAAAAAAGCAGCCAGTTTATTCAATTGCTCTTCCAATACTGGTGGGATGTAAGATCCGCCAAATTCTCCATATTGACCATTGTATTGAAGCATCTTCTCATTTGCTTCGACAGATGCAGCTTGTGTTAGACTCATTTTAGGCTTAAGTTTCTTGTTGTAAAAAGATATATTGTTTATTGAAGCCTAATATAGTAATCTTTGCAGGTATAGAAAAAAAACAAGGCATCTTTTGTAGAAAAGATGCCTGTAAAATCTTGTATTAGCAAACAAAAACAATGTCTCCTGTTTTAAGCTTTGGTTTTCCGGAAGATAAAGTAGAAGCCTACCAGAATAAAAGGTATACTCAGTAATTGGCCCATATTTAAAGCCATACTTTGCTCGAAAGGTTCTTGGTCAATTTTAAAATGTTCCAAGACCATGCGTGCACCAAATAATAGGACCATGAATATGCCAAATAATTGGCCTTTTTGGCGATTGGGATTTGATTTGAATAGGGAGCCAATGATAATGAAGATCAAAATATAGGCGATTGCTTCATAAAGCTGCCCTGGGTGGCGTGGTACATTGTCTACACGTTCGAACACGATAGCCCAGGGTAGATCTGTAGGTGTGCCAATAATTTCGGAATTGAAGAAATTTCCGATACGGATAAGTGCACCGGCAATAGGGACTACAACGACCAATCGGTCCGCTAACCACAGAAAATCAGTTTTTGTTTTTCTGCAGAATAAATAGAGTGCGAGGATAATTCCAATGGCGCCACCGTGAGAAGCCAAACCTGCAAAACCAGTGATATGAAATCCTGTTTTATCCCATTTGAATGGCAGAAAGATTTCAAGTATATGATCTTTGTAATAGTCAAAATCGTAAAATAGGCAGTGTCCTAATCGTGCTCCGATCAAAGTGCCCAGAAAAATATAAATTGAAAGCTGATCCAACTGTTCTTGTGTGCGGCCTTCCTTTTTGAATATACGTAACATCATTACGTATGAAACAAAAAACGCTAACAACCAGCATAAGGCATAATAGCGAAGGGCAAAAGCGCCAAAGTTGAACATTTCGGGGTCAATATTCCAATGTATTGCACTTAATATTGAATTCATAAATTTTATAGCTTTTTAAATTACTTTGAAGTAAAGATAAGCTTTAATCTCATTTTTTTATTCCTACAATTTGTTTTTAAGCAGAATATCATTGGGCTGCGGATCTAATTCATTCATCGTGAACAAAATATTGTCTTTTGCGGATCCTTTTTACTTAAAGAGGAGCGTATAACCTAAAATAAATTGCGCAAACAATATTTCAAAAAACATTTTTACTTTTGCATTTCATTGAAATTTTCATATTTTGACGAAAGTAAATAGAAAAGGAAAAGATGGCAGAAAAAAACAAGAAAAAAGAGCCGAAGCACGACGCGGTTGTGACGAAAGATTCGCTTTCATTTTTTGAGAAATATATCAATAATGCTTCTCCTACAGGATTTGAGTGGGAAGGACAGCGCCTGTGGTTGGATTATTTGAAGCCTTATGTTGATGATACATTCGTTGACAACTACGGTACAGCTGTAGGGGTAATCAATCCAAAAGCGGAGTATAAGGTCGTTATAGAGGCTCATGCGGATGAGATTTCTTGGTTTGTCAATTACATTACCAAAGACGGACTGATCTATGTAATACGTAACGGTGGTTCAGATCACCAGATTGCGCCGTCTAAGCGCGTGAATATTCATACGGAAAAGGGCATTGTCAAAGCTGTATTCGGCTGGCCGGCAATTCATACGCGTTCGGGAGAGAAAGAAGAAAATCCTTCGCTGAAAAATATCTTTTTGGACTGTGGCTGTAGTACCAAAGAAGAGGTTGAAGCCTTGGGAATACATGTCGGTTGTGTCATTACATACGAAGATACATTCTCTATCCTTAACGACCGTTATTATGTTGGGCGGGCTATGGACAATCGTGCCGGTGGTTTTATGATCGCTGAGGTTGCTCGTTTGCTAAAAGAGAATAAAAAGAAATTGCCATTTGGATTATATATCGTAAATTCGGTGCAAGAAGAGATTGGTTTACGCGGTGCCGAAATGATTGCAGATCGTATCAAACCGAATGTCGCCATCGTAACTGATGTGACACATGATACGCAAACTCCGATGATCAATAAGATCACGCAGGGCGATCTATTTTCAGGGAAAGGTCCGGTATTGTCCTACGCTCCAGCGGTTCAGATTAATCTGAATAAACTGTTGGTTAAAGTTGCTGAGAAGAATAATATTCCTTTCCAGCGTCAGGCTTCTTCTCGTTTTACAGGAACTGATACGGATGCATTTGCCTATAGCAATGGTGGTGTACCGTCTGCGTTGATTTCTTTACCACTCCGTTATATGCACACAACAGTGGAGATGGTGCACAAGGAAGATGTGGATAACGTGATCCGGTTGATCTACGAAACATTATTGAATATTGAGAACGGACAAGATTTTAGAACATTTACAAAGTAGAATTTAAGAATATATTAACTTATCATTAGAATTATTATGGAAAATAACCAAAATCAAAACGAATTGAGCATCGAGTTGACAGAAGAAGTAGCAGAAGGAACCTACTCAAATCTTGCGATTATCACTCACTCTAATACTGAATTTGTGGTTGACTTTATCCGTGTGATGCCAGGAGTGCCAAAAGCAAAAGTGAAATCAAGAATCGTTTTGACTCCAGAGCATGCAAAACGCTTGTTAGGTGCATTGGTTGATAACGTGAACCGTTTCGAAGCATTAAATGGCCCAATTAAAATGGACTTAGGTGTTGCTGAACAACCTCAACAAGGTGGTGATCCTACAGTTGCATTCCCTTTTGGAACGCCACAAGGTCAAGCATAGTTGATTGCAGCTATCATTGAGATATCAAAAGCGCCAATTGAACATTGGCGCTTTTTTTATGTCCTTGATTTCAGCAAAGTCTTTCCGATGCTCCAATTGGGTTCATGTACGAAAAAAACGATTGCCCTAACTACCTGTTAAGGGATAAGATCATCAAGATCTAATTAAAATTGAAACATCTGCATATCAGGTAGTGCCTATTAATATTTCTTAATCAATGTTTAGACAGTAATAAGTCAGTGCATATTCAGTCTACACTGAGCAAGCACTGAACGAGCACTGAACAATCACTGAGTAAGCACTGTCTAAAATATAAAGTTGGATGCCATCTGATATTCGCCTGTGGGCTATTGTTAGTTTTGGACTTGGCATTTACTTTTACTAAATTTAGATAACTAATTCAAAAAGGAGATTTATATGGATATTCAAGTGCGGAACTTGACAAAGAAGGATTATGTTGATTTGAAACGATCGATGGAACAGGCTTATGATGGTGCAGGTGAGACCTGGTCAAAGGAAAATATTCAGGATTTGATTGATATATTTCCCGAAGGGCAATTATGTGTGGAGATTGATGGACATGTCGTTGCCTGTGCCTTGTCCATTATCCTGAATTCAAAAAAGAATAATATTTACGATAGCTATTATGAGATTATCGATGACGGTAAGTTTACCAAGCATAGTGATGATGGAGACACCCTTTACGGAATAGAAGTGTTTGTTCATCCGGCACATCGGGCGTTACGTCTCGGCCGGCGTCTCTATGATGCGCGTAAGGAGCTGTGTGAACAGATGAACCTCAAATGTATTGTTGCCGGGGGCCGTATTCCCAATTACCATAACTATGCGGATAAAATGAGTCCGCGGGTTTACATCGAGAAAGTCAAACGCAAGGAGATCTATGATCCGACGCTGACCTTTCAGCTTTCAAATGATTTTCATGTCAAAAAAATACTCAAGCATTATCTGCCTGAAGATGCTGAATCGATGGAGTTTGCTACCCTGTTGGAATGGAATAATATTTATTATGAGTCAGAGACACGGTCCATTTCGACCACCAAGCAGACGATCCGTTTGGGGCTGGTGCAATGGCAGATGCGCTTGTTTGATAATCTGGAGGCATTTTATGATCAGATCGAGTTTTTTGTGGATACCGTGAGTGATTATGGAACAGATTTTATCATGTTTCCGGAATTTTTCAATACGCCGCTCATGAGCCCTTATAACGATCTTCCCGAGCGCCTGGCGATGGAAAGGCTTGCGCAGCATACCTCCGAGATTATCGACCGCATTCAACAGTTTGCTGTATCCTACAACGTTAATATCATTGCGGGTTCCATGCCATTGATGGAAAACAAAAAACTCTACAATGTTTCCTACCTCTGTCATCGCAACGGTAAGCTGGATGAGTTTAAAAAAATTCATATCACGCCAAATGAATTTAAATACTATGGTATGGTGGGTGGTAGTGAAGTGAAAGTATTTGACACCGATTGTGGTAAAGTAGGGCTGTTGATCTGTTACGATGTCGAGTTTCCTGAACTGAGCCGTATTTTGGCCGATCAGGGCATGCAGATTCTATTTGTGCCCTTTATGACGGATACCCAAAACGGGTACATCCGGGTGCGTACCTGCGCGCAGGCCAGGGCGATAGAAAATGAATGTTATGTGGCTATTGCTGGCTCTGTGGGTAATTTGCCGCGTGTGAATAATATGGATATACAATATTCGCAGTCCGCCGTTTTTACTCCTTCAGACTTTGCTTTTCCCAATAATGCCATCAAAGCCGAGGCGACACCGAATGCGGAGATGGTGCTTATTGCCGACGTTGATCTGTATGCGCTGCGCGACCTACATGAGTATGGTACTGTTAAAGTGAAGAAGGATAGGCGGAAGGATCTGTACGAAGTGAAACTTTTGAAGTAAAATTTAAATACGCTTTTAATCTCTTAAAATATGATACAAAAAGTCAAATGGGGGACGCTATCCATGGTCTTAATGATGATGTCATGTCAGTCAAATAAGAAAAGCGATACTGCTCAGGAGGTCCGCACAAATTTTTTTGATGTCTCAGGTATGGATACGACGGTGAATCCAGGAGATAATTTCTTCCAATATGCGAATGGAAGCTGGATGAAAAATACGCAGATCCCGGCATCGGAAACAGGATGGGGCTCCTTTTATGTGCTCGCCGACGAAAATCTGGCAAACCTGAAATCTATTTTGGAAGGGGCCGCAAAGTCCGACAACAAAAAAGGTTCAGATCAGCAAAAGGCTGGCGATTTCTATGCGAGTGGTATGGATACGGTGACGATCGATAAATTGGGTGCGAAACCGATCGAAGGGGCCATTCAAAAAATCAATGGATTGAAAAGTATTGATGAATTGATTGCGTATGCTGCAGATGGATTTAAGGAGGGCGATGGTGATCTTTTTACCTTTTATGTCGCCGCGGATGACCGGATCAGCACTAAGAATGCATTGCAATTTTTTCAGGGGGGACTCAACTTGCCTGAAGCAAGTTATTATTTAGATCAGGATGAGAAAGCGAAGAAGATCCGGGAGGCCTATGTCGCGTATCTGGTCAAGTTATTCGGACTGATCGGTGAAGGGGCAAATGCCCAAAAGTCGGCTGAGGAAGTGCTACGCCTGGAAACAGAAATTGCCAAATCGCATGCCACACCTGTAGAATTGCGGGATCCCATTAAAAACTACCACAAATTTGCGGTACAGGAATTTCAGAAGCAAACGCCAAACCTCAACTGGAAAGATATTCTGCGACGCTTGGATGTGAAGACCGACACGATTTTGGTACAGCAGCCAAAATTTTACCTTGCTTTAAATAATTTGTTGAAGTCGCAGTCCTTAGATAGCTGGAAGACAAAACTAAAAGCAGATTTAGCGAATGCTTCTGCGACGGCACTGAGCAAAGGTTTCCGGGAGGCCAAGTTTGAATTATTCGGGAAAACCCTAAATGGTCAGAAGCAGGAGAAAGAGCGGTGGAAGCTGATGGTGAGTTCGGCGGACGAGAATCTTGGCGAGATTGTGGGTAAGTTGTATGTGGATGAATACTTCAAGCCCGAAGCAAAAAAACGAATGCTCGAATTGGTCGACAATTTGCAGAAAGTCTATAAGAGCCGCATTGAGAAATTGGACTGGATGACGCCTGAAACCAAAAAGAAAGCGATTGAAAAATTGGAAGCCTTCACCAAAAAAATCGGCTACCCGCAGAAGTGGAAAGATTATAGTGATGTGGAAGTCGCCAAAGATACCTACTATGCCAACTTGCAGTCTGCTGCAAAGCATGCTTATAAAGAAATGGCGGGTAAAATTGGTAAACCGGTTGACAAGGCAGAATGGCTGATGACAACACCTACGGTGAATGCCTATTACAATCCACCGTATAATGAGATTGTATTTCCGGCCGGCATCTTGCAGTTCCCCTTCTTTGATGCCAACGCGGACGATGCAATCAATTATGGCGCTATCGGTGCCGTTATCGGACACGAGATGACACATGGTTTTGATGATCAGGGGCGCCAATATGATAAAGACGGTAACTTGAATGACTGGTGGACTGCAGTGGATGCGAAACAGTTTACGGAACGCGCTAATCAGGTAGCGAAGTTATATGGTGGTTTTACGCTGTTGGACAATCAACATGTAAACGGTGAGCTTACTTTAGGTGAAAACCTGGCGGATATCGGCGGTTTAAATATTGCCTATGATGCCTTTAAATTAACCAAACAAGGGCAGGGGCAGGACAAGATTGATGGCTTTACTCCAGATCAACGTTTCTTCCTGAGTTTTGCGCAAGTGTGGCGCGTAAAGAGCAGCGATGAGCGCATGCGGCTACGTTTAAAAGTTGATCCACATAGCCCCGAACAATTTCGGGTAAATGGTCCCGTATACAATATGGAGGCTTTCTATAAAGCATTTAATGTACAGCCTACAGCAAAAATGTATGTGGCACCGGAGAAAAGAATTTTGGTTTGGTAAGCGGAAACAGGCGTGAACAGCATTGTCCTAATACGGATTAAGGTCATGCTGTTCAACTGATAACGTTTAAATGGAAACGAAAAAGTAAATTTGTCTTTGAATTATGATAAAAACTGATTACTTTTGCCCTTCATTTAATAACACATTTAATTAATTAACAATGTACGCAATAGTAAATATAGCAGGACAGCAATTTAAGGTTGCAAAAGACCAGTTCCTTTTTGTACACCGTTTACAAGGAGATGAAGGCGCTAGTATTGAATTTGACAATGTATTGTTAGCAGAAGACGGTGGTAAATTTACCATTGGTACACCTAGCGTTGCTGGTGCAAAAGTTTCGGCTAAAATTTTGTCTCATTTAAAAGGCGATAAAGTTATCGTTTTCAAGAAAAAACGTCGTAAAGGCTACAAAAAGAAAAACGGTCACCGTCAACAATTTTCTAAAATCCAGATCACTGGTATTACGTTATAATTGAATTTTTAATCAGACAAATAGTCTTAAATTAAGATAAAGAAATGGCACACAAAAAAGGTGCGGGTAGTTCTAAGAACGGCCGTGAGTCACATAGCAAGCGTTTAGGTATCAAAATCTTCGGTGGTCAACAAGCAATCGCTGGTAACATCATCGTACGCCAACGCGGTACACAACACAATCCTGACACAAACGTTGGTATTGGTAAAGACCACACATTGTTCGCTTTAGTAGACGGTAAAGTAGTTTTCCGTAAAAAAGCTAACAATAAATCTTATGTATCTGTAGTTCCTACAGAACAAGCGTAAGGTTTTGCAACAATATTGGAAAGGCATCAAGAAATTGATGCCTTTTTTTGTTTGTCTGTTCTCCCATGGATCTACCCTTGGGCAATAGGAACGAAATCGGATGCTACTTGCTGCACTTTCGTTGCACAGAGCCACTATTGGCAATATCGTTGACCCGCAGCGCTGCTGCCCCGCCAATTTATCGGAGTTGGTAATGAGTGCGTTAAGGTTTTGGTTTTATTTAAATTGTTATTTTCTGTTAAATGTAAAGCTTTGGTACAATTTTTATAAAGGATAGGTGTTTTTAAGACAATAGGCGAAACATTCCGGAATACCATTGGATGCAAGCACGATTGAATAAATACTTACATATGAAATACAACAAGTTTGGATATGGTTTGTGTGCGGGGTTATTTGCCTGTTCATTTTATTCCTGTAGTTCGATTTACATGCCTAATGTGCCTTCAGCGCCGATGTTTACAGAAGCTGGGGAGGTATATGTTTCCGGTAATATCAATACAAAGGCTAATGTATCGGCCAACCTGGGGGTAGCCGTAACCGATCATGTAGCTGTCATCGCCAATGGTTCCTATGTGGATAATATATCCAATATCAAAGACTATGCGCAAAAGATGGGCGAAGCGGGGATTGGCTATTATACACGCTTCGGTCGGAAAAATAATCGTGTATTTGAGGTTTACGGGGGGTATGGGCTAGGCAATACCAGTGTGGTTGATAAGCGTTCGTCGACGATGGGACAAGCTATTGTGGAAACGAAGGATATGGATTTTGAAAAGGTGTTTGTGCAGGTAAACTTTTCATCGGAGAAAAAGGATGCCCTAAAGTTGTTTGGCAACCGGCACGATATCGATTACGGTACCATCATTCGGTTGAGCAATATGCGGATGAAGAATTTCGCTATTGATGGTCTTCCGGCAGAGAAAGAAGACAATATGCTTATTGAACCTGTATTTTATACAAGGATGGGCTTAGGGAAAGGATGGAAGCTGCAATATACGAACGGTATGGTATTTGGTTTTAAAAGTAATACCTATTTAAAAGCAGGGTACCCATTGTTTACACTGGGAGTTTTATATAAATTTGGAGGAAAATAGGGATTATGAGCAAGAAAATTTTATTTGGATGTTTGGTTCTGCTGGGTTTGTTTATCGCCGGCTGCGGCGTGAATCGACAAAAGGCACAGATCGAGAATTTGGCGAAATGTAAGTTCGATGTGGAATCGGTAGATAGTATTCGGTTGGCCGGAACATCATTGCAACGACTGATCAAGAATAATCAAATCGACCTGGGAGCAGCGCCAAGCCTGGCGTTGGCCTATTTGCGGAAAGATATTCCATTGAATGCAGTTATCCGACTTAAAATAGACAACCCAACGCTCAAAAAGGCATCAATTAATAAGTTTCAGTATATCATTCTTTATGGTGGACAGCAGCTTGTGGAAGGGATTGTCAATCAATCATTACAAATAGAGCCCGGAGAATCTACCGTAGCCAATGTGCGTATAGCGACCAATATCTATGATTTGTTGAAGAATTCGGACCTGCAGGATTTTTTAATGTCGAGCGATGAGAATAAAAAGGGAATATTTACGTTAAAAGTGAAACCTTCTATCAATATCGCAGGGCAGTCGGTATTCTATCCGGGATATATTACCATCGATAAAGCGGTAAGTCGTAAGATTCTGCTTTAGACAGAGCATACTGTGATAAGATATTAAGGTTTTCCATGAGAATGGAAAACCTTTTTTATTGATCTTGATTTTCAGGCTAGTTAAGTTACCCTGGATACTTGCCAGCATCTGGCTAAATCGATATTACGAATGGACTATTATGTTAAGAATTAAACTGTAATAAAAAAGTTATAGTGTCAAAGTGTAAAGTATACACCTTATTTTATATTTTAGTCTTTAATTACAAACCTAAATATGTTAAAAAGAATCTTTATTCCTGTTTTGTTATTTGCCGGCGTGCACGCTATGGCTCAGAAAGCTTTCGAACCTTATGAACAACCTATTGAAGGGACTAATCTGACGTTCAAAATGCTGGCAATCCCTGGCGGTAATTTTAAAATGGGAACTACAAGTGGTGGGAAAGAGGATGAAAAACCTGCACACGAGGTGAAGTTAGATCCATTTTGGATGGGGCAGTATGAAGTAACCTGGGATCTGTTTGAGCCATTTCTGTATAAAGATTATGAGATCGCAAAGAGTAAGGACGGTAAAGTATCGAAAGAGATTGATGCCGTTACGCGACCGACCAAACCTTATTTGGATATGACTTTTGGTTTTGGAAAGGAAGGGCACCCGGCCCTAGCGATGACCCATTACAATGCTATTCAATTCTGTAAGTGGCTGTATGTCCGTACCGGTGTATTTTACCGTTTACCAACAGAGGCCGAGTGGGAATATGCAGCTCGAGCAGGTTCAAAGACGACTTATTTTTTCGGTGATCAAGCAACGCCATTAGCAGATTATGCCTGGTTTAAAGATAATGCTGAACAGAAAACACATATTGTAGGACAGAAGAAACCGAATCCTTGGGGCCTTTATGATATTTATGGCAATGTTGCCGAATGGACTTATGATCAATATAAGGCCGATAGTTACAATGAAGGTAAAGGCAAGGTATTGACTAATCCTGTAGTCGTTCCGACAACCCTGTATCCACATGTTGTACGTGGTGGTGCTTTTGACAGTGGTGCCGAGGACATGCGCTCTGCAGCGCGTGGTGCCTCAGATCCCGTATGGAAACAGTTGGATCCACAAATTCCAAAAAGTAACTGGTGGTTTCCAGAAGCCCCATTCGTGGGCATGAGACTAGTCAGACCCCTCAACCCACCTAGTCACGAAGAGATTATGGCTTATTACGACAAACAGCCAATCAAAGACTTTTAATATAAAATAATCAATATAAAACTGTTATGGAAAATCTAGAAAGAAGAGATTTTATTAAAACTTCTGCTGTAGTTGCTGGAGGCGCTGTGCTGAGCTCAATGCCTTTATCAGGTGCATATGCCGCTGGTTCGGATGTTATCAAAGTTGCCTTAGTGGGCTGTGGGGGCCGCGGAACTGGAGCTACATTTGATGCGCTAAGTTCGGGCATGAACATTAAAGTGGTGGCTCTTGCAGATGCTTTTAAAGATAATTTAGAGAGTACTTATAAAACGCTGAAGGAAAAATGGCAAGATAAGATCGATGTAAGTGACAATCACAAATTTGTGGGGTTCGATGCATATAAAGATGCAATTCAATTGGCCGATGTTGTTATTTTAGCGACTCCTCCAGGATTTAGACCAATGCATTTTGAGGAAGCGATCCGTCAAGGTAAACATGTTTTCATGGAGAAACCGGTCGCTGTTGATATCCCTGGTGTACAGCAGGTCTTACGTGTGGCTGCAGAAGCTAAACGTAAAAAATTGAATGTTGTAGTCGGTTTACAACGCCGTTATCAAACGAATTACCGTGAGGCGATCAAACGTATCCACGAGGGTGCAATCGGTGATGTTACTTCGGGACAAGTTTATTGGAACTCAGGTGGCGTATGGGTGCGTCCGCGTAAGCCAGAGCAAACTGAAATGGAGTACCAAATGCGTAACTGGTATTATTTCAACTGGTTGTGTGGCGATCATATCGTAGAGCAGCACGTACACAATATTGATATCGCCAATTGGGTGAAAGGTGCTTACCCGGTATCGATCCAAGGTACAGGTAGCAGGGCACACCGCACCGGCAAAGAGTATGGTGAAATCTATGATAATTTTGCATTAGAATTGACCTATGCCGACAACAGCGTTGTTTATAGTCAATGTAGACACTTCGAAGGTATACATAACCGTGTAGACGAGCAATTCCAGGCAACAAAAGGACGTGCTTATCTTTCTGCAGGTGGACAGGCTGTATTGTACGACTGGAAGGGAAAGGAAATCTATCGCCATGATGCGAAGGGTAATCCAAACCCGTATCAGCAAGAACATAAAGAACTATTTACGGCAATTTCGAAAGGCGAATATAAATTTGATAATGCAGAATATGGTGCTTACAGTACGTTAACAGGTATTATCGGACGTATCGCTTGTTATACCGGTAAGGTAATCAAGTGGGATGAAGCCTTGAAATCGACCATCAAATTGGGACCAGATGTACTTGCTTGGGATGCTAAACCAAAATTACTTCCGGATGCAGAAGGTTTTTACCCAGTAGCGATGCCTGGTCAAAACACCAACTTATATATTTAAGCAATTGGGCCGATGGGATTAAAGTGGAATTTGTGCCTTCTATTTTTTGCTACGATTTGTTGCATTGATGCACAGGCGCAGATACCGGCAACGAAACCCCATAAAATTCGGCTGGAGGGACCCGCGCAGGGTACCCAATTCCATATCACTTACTTCGCTTCCGACAGTCTTGTTAGGCGGTCGGAAGTTGACAGTATCTTAACGGCAATCGATTTGTCGATGTCAATTTACCGCAAAGACTCGAGGATATCCAAGTTCAATACAGATACGGTAATGTCTGTTGTGATGGATAGCCACATGGCTAAGGTGATAAATGCTTCCTTTAAATACCACAAATTATCGAAAGGTCAATTCGATATCACTATTGCCCCGTTGGTCAACCTATGGGGCTTTGGTGCTAATAAGAGCCCGGTGGCCCCGGATTCGGCGACGGTACGAAAAGCGAAGGAACTGGTGGGAATGCATTACCTGAAGGTCAGCGGCAACCGGCTGATTAAAAAGAAACAGGGGATTAAAATCGATGTTAATGGTATTGCACAGGGGTATACGGTAGACGTCTTGGCCGACTATCTCGAACGTAAGGGAATTGCCAATTATATGGTCGAGGTAGGTGGTGAAATCAGGGCTTTGGGAACTCCGCCAGGTGGGCAGGGCTTTTCCATTGGTATTGTTCAGCCCGATGGTGAAAGTGGGGAGGAATTGATGACTGCTGTTGCGCAGCTCAATGAAGGGGCGCTGACAACAGCCGGCAGTTTCGAAAAGTTTATTCAATACAAAGGGAAAAAATTGGGTCATCATATTGACCCTGTTTCGGGTTTCCCATACATGACCCATATATTGAGTGTCAGCGTCTATGCGAAGACTGCTATGGAAGCGGATGCACTGGATAATTATTTTATGGGCATGGAACCCGAACAAATTAAGACAAAGGCCAAAAAATTGAAAGGTGTGGCGGTTTTTGTCATTTTTAAAAATAAAAATCAGTCCATAGAAACGATTTATTCGGATGGATTTGGTAAATTATTTAAAAATTAATCAATTATAAATAAAATGAAGAGATCGGATTTTATTAAAGGTAGTCTTTTGGCCGCGGGGGCAGGACTAGCTGGACAGACTTTTGCGTCTACAACTCAAAATACAGCAAATACGATGGATAAAGGAAAGACATTCAATTTAAATTATGCTCCCCATCAGGGAATGTTCAAAAATCATGCAGGTGATAATTTCCTGGATGAAATTCGGTATATGTATGATTTGGGATTCCGTGGAATAGAAGATAATGGCTATTTGGGTAGAACATTGGACGAGCAGCAGAAGATCGGTGATTTATTAGCGAAGTTAGGCATGACCATGGGTGTATTTGTTGTGGATGGCGGACAAAACTGGATGCCTTCTTTAGCGACAGGAAAACAGGAGTATTTGGACAAGTTTGTCGAAACATGCAAGAAGTCTGTCGAAGCTGCCAAGCGTTGTAACGCAAAATGGCTGACTGTGGTACCGGGCTTTTATGAAAGAAAACTGCCTTGGGGTAATCAGTTCAGCAATATCCTTACTGCGATGCGTAAAGGTGCGGAGATCTTTGAACCACATGGTTTGGTGATGGTGTTGGAAACCTTAAGTGATACACCAGATTTGTTTTTGCAGCAAACGCATGAGACCTATGCTTTATGTAAGGCCGTGAATAGTCCATCCTGTAAAATTTTGTATGATATTTATCATATGCAGCGTACCGAAGGAGATTTAATTGCAAATATGAATCGTTGTTGGGATGAAATTGCGTATATTCAAATCGGCGATAATCCAGGTCGTAAAGAACCGACTACGGGCGAGATCAATTATAAAAACGTATTCAAACACATTCATAGTAAAGGATATAAGGGTATCATGGGGATGGAGCATGGTATTTCCAAGCCTGGTAAAGAGGGTGAGGATCGCTTGGTGGCGGCATATCGCGAGGTCGATAGCTTTTTGTAATATTTTAATAGTGTACTATTGACAATTAGATTTAATTTCTTAAATTGAGCAGGTAAAACCAATTAGTAGTATTGTAAAACACCATTTTTTTTATGATTTCATCAACAATAAAATTTAAACTATCCTTTATGATGTTCCTCGAATTTTTTATTTGGGGGGGATGGTTTGTCACATTAGGTACTTTCTTGAGCAAGAATTTGAATGCAACAGAATTTGAAAAGGCCAATGTATTTTCAACACAATCATTGGGAGCGATTATCGCGCCTTTTATTGTCGGAATGATTGCAGACCGTTATTTTAATGCGGAGCGTATTTTGGGTGTTTTACACTTGGTCGGTGCAGTATTAATGTATCAGATGTATAGTGCAACAGACATGTCGACATTTTATCCGTATGTTTTGGCTTATATGATACTTTACATGCCAACATTGGCTTTGACTAGTTCAGTTTCTTTTCGGCAATTGACCAATCCGGAAAAACAATTTTCAGGAATACGTATCTGGGGGACAATTGGTTGGATTGTTGCTGGTTTAGTTATTAGCTATTTTTGGGATGCAAAAGCATCTGAAGGAGCATTAAAAAATACCTTCCTATTATCGGGTGTTGCTTCTTTAGTATTGGGTATATTTTCTTTTGCATTACCTAAAACTCCACCGGTTAAACTGGACGAAAACGAAAAACCGTCCTTTGCATCAATCATTGGTCTGGATGCGATCAAATTGTTGAAAGACAAAAACTTCTTGATCTTTTTCATTTCTTCGGTATTGATCTGTATTCCATTGGCATTTTATTATTCAAATGCAAACCCTTTTCTTTCTGAGATAGGGCTGGAAAATGCTACTGGTAAAATGACAATTGGTCAGGGATCTGAGGTATTGTTCTTGTTGGCACTCCCAATTTTCTTTACAAGATTTGGCTTTAAGAAAACAATTTTGGTCGGTATGTTGGCTTGGGTAATCCGTTACCTGTTATTTGCTTATGGCAATGCAGGTGAATTGTCGTTCATGTTGTTGATCGGTATTGCATTGCACGGTATCTGTTATGACTTTTTCTTTGTTTCGGGACAAATTTATACGGACAGCAAAGCAGGTGTTAAATACAAATCTGCAGCACAGGGCTTGATCACGCTGGCAACATATGGTGTTGGACAGTTGATCGGTTTCTGGGTAGCGGGTTACGTCGGAGACAAATACAAAGCAATGAAAGCAACAGACCTAGCAGGATTCTGGAATCATACCTGGGTTGTACCTGCAATTATCGCAGCTGTTGTATTTTTTATCTTTTTAGCTTTATTTAAGGACGAAAAGATCGACAGTACAAATGCTGCACACTAAACAGAAAAAATAACTATTTAAAAACAAATAATTAGAAGAGAGATGGCAACAAATACTTATGACGCAATTGTAATCGGTTCGGGGATAAGTGGTGGATGGGCTGCGAAAGAATTGACAGAGAAAGGGCTGAAAACAATTATGCTGGAGCGTGGTCGTAACATTGAACACATTAAGGATTACACTGCGCCAAATAAAAATCCATGGGAATGGCCTCATGCTGGCGGTCGTACACAAAAAATGATCGAAGAATATCCGGTTTTGCGTAGAGATTATCCGTTGAATGAG
The DNA here is from genome assembly GCF_002377215.1 of Sphingobacterium sp. UBA3519. NCBI lineage: Bacteria > Pseudomonadati > Bacteroidota > Sphingobacteriia > Sphingobacteriales > Sphingobacteriaceae > Sphingobacterium > Sphingobacterium sp. UBA3519. Next base: position 38,486 of record NZ_DFPI01000026.1, on the reverse strand, counting down.
AAGAACCTGGATTTTTGGGTAAATGAAAAGGAGAGTCCATATACAGAGGTAAAACGTTTTGACTGGTACCGTGGGTATCATGTTGGTGGACGTTCTTTAATGTGGGGGAGACAATCTTATCGTTTGGGCGATTTGGATTTTGAAGCTAACTTAAAAGATGGCCACGGTGTGGATTGGCCGATTCGTTATAAGGATATTGCCCCTTGGTATAGTTATGCTGAAAAATTTGCGGGTATCTCCGGAAATAGAGATGGTGTACCATCTTTGCCAGATGGAGATTACATGCCAGCAATGGCGATGAACATTGTTGAAAAAGACCTGGCTGAGCGTTTGAAAAAGCAATATGGTGGTCAACGTCATTTCATCATGGGTAGAACAGCCAACATTACTGTTCCGCATCATGATCGTGTAAATTGTCAATATCAAAATCAATGTTGGTTGGGTTGTAATTTTGGTGCTTATTTCAGTACGCAATCGGCAACTCTTCCTGCAGCACGTAAAACAAACAATCTAACTTTACGTCCTTTTTCTATCGTAACAAAGATTATCTACGATAAAAACACGAAAAAGGCAAAAGGTGTTGAAATTGTTGATGCTGAAACAAACCAAACGTATGAGTTTTTCGCTAAAGTAATTTTTGTTTGTGCATCTGCATTGAACTCGACTTGGGTGTTAATGAACTCAGCTACAGATGTTTGGGAAGGCGGTCTGGGTAGCAGCAGCGGTGAATTGGGCCACAATTTGATGGATCACCATTTCCGTTGTGGTGCCGGAGGTAAAATAGATGGATATTTGGATAGCTATGTATATGGTCGTAGACCAACAGGCTTGTATGTGCCACGTTTTGTAAATGTAGAAGGTGATACCAAAAAACGTGACTATGTACGTGGATTTGGTTACCAGGGTGCTGCAGGTCGTGGACGTTGGTCTGGTGCTGTTGCCGAGATGGAAGTTGGTGGTGCATGGAAAGATGCGATCTGTGAGCCAGGTGACTGGACTGTTGGTTTTACTGCTTTCGGAGAAACCTTGCCATATCACGAAAATAAAATTACACTTGACAAGAGCAAAAAAGATAAATGGGGCTTACCTGTATTATCATTTGACGCTGAGATCAAGGATAATGAATTGAAGATGCGTGGCGACATGCAAAATGAAATGAAGGAAATGTTGGAAAGCATTGGCGTAAAAGATACCTATACGTACGATAACGTATATGGTTTGGGCCAAGGTATCCACGAAATGGGAACTGCCCGCATGGGACGTGATCCAAAAACTTCGGTATTAAATGGTAACAACCAAGTTTGGGATGCATTGAATGTTTTCGTAACGGACGGTTCTTGTATGACTTCTGCAGGTTGTGTCAACCCTTCATTGACGTATATGGCACTTACTGCTCGTGCGGTTGATTTCGCAGTGAGCGAATTGAAAAAAGGTAACATCTAATAGCTAAAGATTGATAACAATGGAAAATAACTCAAATAAGACGAGTAGAAGAGGTTTTATAAAGAGCGCGGCAACAGCTGCTGCGGCTTTTATGATCGTCCCTCGCCATGTATTGGGCGGAAATGGCTTTACAGCTCCAAGTGACAAATTACAAGTAGCAGGTATTGGTGTAGGGGGTAAAGGTTTTAGTGACATCAATGCATTCCATGATTCAGGAAAAGCAGATCTTGCTTTCTTGTGTGATGTGGACGACCGTCGTGCAGCTGGTGCGTTGAAACGTTACCCGAAAGCAAAGTATTACAAAGACTACCGTGAGATGTTGGATAAGGAGCACAAACGTATAGAAGCCGTTTCTGTATCAACTCCAGATCATCAACATGCGATTCAGGCACTTGCAGCTATGCAATTGGGTAAACACGTGTACGTTCAAAAACCGTTGACTCACGATGTATGGGAAGCGAGAGCATTGACGCATGCAGCTAAAAAATATAAAGTGGTTACCCAGATGGGAAATCAAGGTGCATCGAATGATGGACCACGTTTTGTACGTGAGTGGTATGAAGCAGGTCTGATCGGTGATGTACATACGGTATATTGTTGGACAGATCGTCCGGTATGGCCTTCAGGTATTGCATGGCCTACAGGCAAGGCCGAAGTTCCAAAAGAATTGGATTGGGACCTTTGGTTAGGTACAGCGCCTTATAAAGAGTATGTGGATAAATTGGTGCCTTTCAACTGGCGCGGCTGGTGGGATTATGGTACTGGCGCATTGGGCGATATGGGCTGTCACTTGTTGGAAGTTCCTTTCAGTACCTTGGGATTGACATATGTACAGGATGTACAGGCAACTGTAGGATCGGTGTATGTGGATGAATTCAAACGTGGATATTTCCCTGAAAGCTGTCCTCCGTCGAGCCATGCGACATTAACATTCCCTAAAACACCACGTACCAATGGTCCGGTGACTTTACATTGGATGGATGGTGGTATTCAGCCTGCTCGCCCGGATGAATTAGGTCCAAACGAAATTTTTGGTGATGGTGGTAACGGTATCTTACTTGTAGGTACAAAAGGTAAAATCCTTGCGGATACCTACGGCCAGAATGCACGCTTGTTGCCGACTTCAAGAAAAGAGCAGGTGGCACAGAAATATGCCCGTGTACCAGGACAAGAAGGTGGACACTACGCACAATGGGTTGAAGCTTGTCAGGCTGGATACGGCAAGAAAGAAGTAAGTTCACCTTTTGAAATAGCAGGTCCGTTGACAGAAGCTTTATTAATGGCTAACCTGGCAATCAGAGGTGCTGATTTACGTATTGATGGTAAATACCCTGGACGTAACCTGAAATTGTTGTGGGATAACGATAACATGCGTGTCACCAACTTTGACAACGTCAATCAATATGTAAAACGTAATTACAGACAAGGGTGGGAAATGAAATATAATTTCTAAAATTAAGATATTTAGTAGTATGAATAGAAGAGAAGCATTACAACGAGTTGCCTTAATTTTAGGAGGTACCGTTATCGGCGCTAATTTATTTTTGGAAGGTTGTACACGCTCAGCAACCAAAGATGTGCAAGCATTATTTGAAGCGAAGACAACTGATTTATTAGGTGACTTGGCTGAAGCAATCTTACCAGCTACCGCAACTCCGGGTGCGAAAGAAGCAGGGGTAGGAAGTTTTATCCCAGTCATGGTTCGCGATTGTTATACGGAGAAGCAACAAAAGGCATTTTTAACTGGTTTTGCGAGCTTAGATGATAAGGCAAAAGAGGTGAAAGGAAAACCATTCCTGGAGCTTTCTGCGGAAGACAGAACGGCTGTTGCAGCTGCTTTGGATAAAGAAGCAAACGAGTTTAATAAAAAGCAAGCTGAAGATCAAAAGGATATTCTGGAGAAGAATAAAGAAAAACAAAATCAATTGTATAATTATGTTGAGAACGATCCACCACATTGGTTTACGATGTTCAAGCAATTGACATTGACCGGTTTCTTTAACTCGGAGCTGGGTTGTACAAAAGCATTACGTTTTGTGAAGATTCCGGGAAAATTTGATGGTAACCTTCCTTACAAAAAAGGCGATAAGGCATTTGCATAAACGATGCGCTATGTAAGATAAAAAGGGAGGCCCGTAGCCTCCCTTTTTTTATTGTTTCGCGTTCTTATCTTGTTTTCCCTTTTTATTTTGTTTCTATGGCTAGCGCAAAATGAATGCGCTGCTGTTTGGTCACTGTCATAAAGTAACCCTGATCTGTCGCATCACCATTAATCTCTACGGTATCATTATAGCGTAATTCGCGCAGGTAATTCATCTCTAATGATTTGATTTGATTGGTCAATACAAGCTCAATGGGCAACCTGTCCATACACCAGTCCAGGTATTTTACATTGTTGGCGTGATTGACAATATCCAGGTCCGAGAGCTTAACACAATATTCATCAAGATTTTTGACTGTCTGGGAAATATCCAATTTTGAAAATGGCCGTTGTGTTGCGGGACGATCCGGATAGGTGGTAAAATTTTCGGTGGAAATCGCGAGTGTTTCAGAGCTCCGCTTCACGGTATTGATGACAGCCCAATAACTGGTTGCCGTAACATAGATCTGTCCATTGACGGTAATTTCGAAATTCCGTGTTGAGCGTGCGCCCTCTAATTCCTGTATCCAAGTTTTAACCTTGACGATGTCCATCCATTTGGGCAATCGTGCAATCTCTATACGTATGCGGCTAAGTACCCAAGTTTGGTTATGTTTGGCCATTTCTTTAAAACCGAATCCCACAGCATTGGCGTGTTCTCCCGCGGTAAGCTGCAGAATATTGGATAAATCGGAGAAACGAATACGGCCATTAGAATAGCATTGCGTGAAATAAATTTCCCACTCTTTTTCAAAAACAGATTTTTCCATTTACATATTTTTTTGATCAAAAATAGGTAATATGAATGATTTGGGCTATAAATTCAAAATGAAATGACACTATATTTAGATATCTCGTTATAAATGCCTGTTGGACCTGCCGGTGACCCTCAAAGGGGAGTAGTGTGTCCAAAGTACAATCGTTTTTTTATTGTAAAATAAATGATAGTTTTCAAGGATTTAATTGATTTTTATCATGGGAATCGGTAGATTTAAATAAGCCAATGGCAGAAAGAGATAAAATAAGATTGGCTTTAAAGCGTTATAAGAGTAGCATAGCGCAAAACAATAATTTACACATTAAATGCTAGTATTATGGTTGGAGAACTAATAGCTAAAGAGGAAATTCCTCAATTTAAATTTATCCCGGCGAGTGAAGATAAGACAGCGACTTTTATGGATAAATTGAAAGGGGCACTTCGGTTGGGAAATGAGTTTAAATCCAAAACTGAAATCGCCTTTGAGACTGATTCCGGACCAAAGCGTATCGAGACCACCGTATGGTCGTTAACCGATAGATATATTCAGATTAAAAGTGGCGTGTTAATACCACTGAAATCTATTATAGCAATAGACTATTAAATAGACAAACGAAAGGCTCCTCATTTAGTTAAGGAGCCTTTCGCTTTTTAAGAATAGATGCTGCTGAAAAGCGCTTCAAAATCCTGTCCCTTCATGAAGAGGACCTCATGCTGAAAGAAATTTCTAGTATGTTTCGCCTGTCAATTCTTTTAGCCTTATTTCGGATACCTTTGCATCATATTGTGCTGTATAGCTCCGAGTCATTACATTGATGTAGTTTAACTGCGCTGTTCTTACTTCCAAAGTTGTGATGGTACCGATACGGAATTTATCCATGGTGATGTTTAAATTTTCTTTTGCCAGCTCCTCGTTTTTCCGTTCTACATGAGCCAGTTCCATATTGGTGATGTAGGTTTGGAACAGCGTTCTGACCTGTGCCTGAATATCTTGTTTTTGTTGTTGTATCTGCAGCTCAGAACCTTTAATCTGAAATTTAGCGATCCGTTCGTTTCTATTTTGAAGAAATCCATTGAAAATATTAAGGGAAGCCGATATACCGTAGGTAAGACCTCTATTTTTATTTTCTGTCGAGAAACCGAGGGAGGAGTGGGATTCGTTCCAGTTGTAACCACTGTTTAATCCAATTTTGGGATAACGTTCGGCCTTAACTGCTTTTAAGTTGAGTTCGGCCACCCGATTGTTGATGATGGCGAGCTGGATTTGTGGATTTTGGCGATCGGCAATTTCGATCAGATTACCAAGTTTAAGATCCGTATCAAGTTTCATTTCATCTTCAACCTGAAAATCTAGGCTCAAGTCGCGTGTCATCAGCTGATTGAGGTAAGTCTTGGTATTTTTGAAGCTTTCCTGCTGTCTGAGTAAGTTTGTCTGATCGGTATTTAAATCGACTTTCGCATTCAGGAGATCCAGCTTGGAGCCTTTTCCGATCTCCAGGCGATTTTCGGCCAGCGTGACGCGGTATCTCGATAAGGTAATGGTGGTATCCAGTGCGTTTATCAGGCGCTTTTGCTGCACCAGATTGTAATAGGTTGCCATGACTTCGCTGAGCTGGGTGATCACTTGATATTTGATCTCCGCTTCCCCTTGGCGTTGTATTTCTTTGAAGCGATCGCGACGGGCAAACATACCCAATCCATCGAATATCGTCCAGTTTAGGTTGACTCCATAAGACATGTTGTCGTTTTTTGCATTGGAGATCTGCTGTATTTGACCATCTGCTCTGACCTGTCTGGAGTTCTGGATGGAGTTGCTTCTGTTGAACGTTCCAGTTACTGCTGGAAGCATACCGGCGCTTCCTAAACTGGTATTCTCCATATCAATGTTATTGTCATTTTTAGCCAGGAGAATATTGAAGTTATTGCTCAACGTGGTTTTCAGTGCATCTTCCAAAGTCAGTACTTCTTGCGCCCGAGCTTGAAACATGATGGAGTAAAGTAATACTAATAGGATGAAATTTCTCTTCATGTCTTTATTATTCGTAGCTTTTAATGTTATCAAATTCAGGTCTATGCTTTTTTTGTCTTGACCACATGTAATAGATCGCCGGGATAATGAATAAGGTTAGGATAAGGGAGAATATTGTACCGCCAACGATCACAACCCCCATACCAATTCTGCTGGTCGAAGCAGCTCCAAGTGACATGGCGATCGGTAATGCACCCAAGGCGATGGCTAAACTTGTCATTAGGATCGGTCTGAGGCGTGATTCGGCAGAGTGCATAATTGCCTCAAATTTTTCCATCCCTTCTTCACGCATTTGGTTGGCAAACTCAACAATCAGGATACCATTTTTGGTCACGAGACCGATAAGCATAATTGTTCCAATTTGACTGAATATATTCCAGGTTTGATCAAATAGCCATAGACTTATTAGTGCACCGGCAACGGCCATAGGCACCGTAAGGATAATGATAAATGGGTCGAGGAAGCTCTCAAATTGGGCTGCCAAGATTAGATATATAAGCAATAAAGCAAGACCAAAAGCAAATAAGGTATTGGAGCTACTTTCAACGAAGTCACGTGATTCACCACTAAGGTCAGTGGTGAAGCTCTGGTCGAGTACCTTTTCTTTTATGCGATCCATTGCTGCAATTCCGTCGCTCATGCTCATGCCTGGCGCCAAGCCAGCTGAAACTGTAGCCGACATGTACCGGTTATTGTGGTAGAGTTGTGGTGGGCTGCTTTCTTCCCTGACGCTTACGACGTTATCTAACTGGATAAGCTGACCGATGTTATTACGTACATAAATTGAAGCAAGGTCTGTCGGCGTAGCTCTACGGTCGTTTTCAACTTGGCCAATGACCTGATATTGTTTGCCATCACGCATAAAATAGGCGAAACGTTGACCGCTTAACAACAATTGGAGGGACTGTGAAACGTCAAGTACGGAAACACCCAGACTAAGTGCTTTCAGACGATCAATTTCGACATGCAGTTCGGGCTTGTTGAACTTCAGGTTGATATCCGTTGTCGAGAATGCTGGATCGCTGTTGACCTCATTCATAAATTCGGGAATCTTTTCCTGAAGTTTTTCAAAATTTTGTGCTTGGATAATGTACTGAACAGGTAATCCACCTCTTCGATTCATGGATATCGTTGGCGTTTGAGAAACATTTACGCGTACGGCATCGTATTGTTTTGTCCATTTAGTGAGCTCCTTGGCAATATCGTCCTGTGATTTTTTGCGCTCACCAGGATCAACCAAAGTCATCCGTATACGTCCGGAGTTGACTGAGCTCGCGCCGAAACCCGGAGAGGTAATGTTTAAACTGATTTTGTTTTCAGGAATGGAGTCGTAGACCAATTTGTCCAATTCCTGCATGTAGCGATCCATGTATTCATAGGTGGCACCTTCAGGACCTGTTACATTGACGGAGATGTTACTTCTGTCATCATAAGGCGCTGTTTCCTTTTTAATGGAGGAGAAAAGGATACCAATAATGATAAAACATAGGATCAGAATTGGAAAGCTTATCCATTTGAATTTCATAAATTTTTCCAGAGCCTTGGCATAACCTTTATTCATTTTGACAAACATGGGTTCTGTCCAATCGTAAAACTTCGTCTTTTTGTGGCCACCACCTTTGATCAGATAAGCGTTGAGCATCGGTGTAAGGGTGAGGGAAACAAATGCCGAAACCAATACGGCCGAGGCGATGACGACACCAAATTCCCGGAACAGCCTTCCCACAAAGCCCTGAAGAAATATAACCGGTAAAAATACCGCTGCAAGTGTAATTGAAATGGAAATAACAGCGAAGAATATTTCCTTAGACCCTTTTAGCGCGGCTTCAATTGGAGACATTCCTTCTTCAACTTTCTTGAAGATATTTTCGGTAACAACGATCCCGTCGTCGACGACAAGCCCCGTCGCGAGTACAATAGCGAGTAGCGTCAGTACATTGATGGAAAAACCAAAAATATACATAATAAAGAATGTCGCAATCAAGGATACCGGAATATCCAATAACGGACGTAACGCTATGCCCCAGTCTCGAAAGAAAAAATAAATAATTAGAGTGACCAGTATGATCGAAATCAGGAGTGTCTCGGCGACTTCTTCAACTGATTTTTTGATGAATGTCGTATTATCAGAAGCGATGTTGAGTATAATATCCTGCGGCAGATCTTCTTTGATCTGATCGAGCATTTTATAAAAATTGTTGGCAATATCAAGGTAATTTGTCCCCGGTTGCGGAATAATGGCAATACCGACCAGCTGTTTACCATTACTCACCATTTTTGTTTCGAGATTCTCAGCGTCTATTTCGGCCCGACCAATATCGGTAAACTTGACGATACGGCTGCTGTCGGCTTTTAGAATGATGTTGTTGAATTGATCGGGGGTAGACAGATTGCCTATAGTTTTTACGGTGAGCTCGGTTGTGTTTCCGACAATTTTTCCCGAAGGTAATTCAACATTCTGATTATTTAATGCTGTACGAATATCTGAAGCCGTGATACCATAGGCAGCCATACGGTCGGGATTGAGCCATAGCCGCATGGCGTAACGTTTTTGGCCATAGATCTGTGTGCTGCTGACGCCGGGGATGGTTTGTAACCTTTCAGAAATCACATTTTCGGCGTAGTCGCTCAGCGACAGTTTGTCGCGTGTCTCACTTTGCAATGTCAACGTAATAATGGGATCGGAATCCGCATCGGCTTTGGATACCACCGGTGGAGCATCAATATCCTGTGGTAGGCTTCGGACGGCTTGGGATACTTTATCCCGGACATCATTTGCGGCTTCCTCCAGGTTCTTTTTTAAATCAAACTCGATGGTAATATTGCTGGATCCCTGGTTACTCGAAGAAGAGATGTTACGAATACCATCGATCGAGTTTATGGCCTTCTCTAGTGGCTCGGTAATCTGAGATTCAATGATATCAGGATTGGCACCGGCATAATTTGTTCTGACAGAAACAATGGCGGGGTCAATGGAGGGGTATTCGCGTACGCCCAGAAAACTAAAACCAATATAGCCAAACAAGATGATGGTAATATTGACGACAATAGTTAAAACAGGGCGTTTAATAAAAACTGCAGATAAATTCATGTACAACTAGTTAGCTAATGATACCTTAACTTTTGCTCCATCTTTTAAAGACAGAACGCCCGTGGTTAAAACGGTGTCGCCGGCACTGATGCCAGATAGAATAACGATGTCCTTGTCGGTACGTGCACCTGTTTCAACCTTCACTTCCTTGGCGAGGCCGTGCTGTAGTACAAAGACCTTCTTTCCGTCCTGTACGGGAACAATAGCTTCTGTAGGAATGGATATCGCATCGTTTTCCACTTCGATCGGCACAATAACGTTAACAAAGGATCCGACTTTCAATTTGCCCTGATCGTTCGTCGCTCTGGCGCGGACAGTGAGTGTTCTGGTGTTAAGTGATACTTGTGGTTCAATAGCGTAAATGTTTGCTGTAATGATCGTTGGGTCGTTGGCTACACTGAACTCAATGGGCATATTTATTTTAACTATATTGCTGTATTTTTCGGGCACTGCAAAAGTAACTTTGACAAGATTGTCCTTCACTAAATTTGTAATCAGGGTACTGGATGAGACAATGGCACCTACGGAAATGTTCCGAAGTCCAATCATGCCACTAAAAGGGGCGCGGATGGTTGTTTTGGATATTTGTGCCTGAATCAACTGGATCTGTGCTAAGGAGGTTTTTAAGGCTGCACTGGCAATATCAAACTCTTCCTGACTGATTGCTCCTTTTTGCAACAGCAGTTTGGCCCGACGTTCATTTTCGGCATTCAGCTGATTTGTTGTTTGCGCTTGTCTTAATTGTGCCTGCAGCTCAATATCATCGATCTTGATCAAGGGCTCGCCCTGTTTGATGCGCTGTCCTTCAGAGAAATAGATTTTGGTGATTCGACCACTTACTTCACTTCTGATTTCAACCTGCTCTTCTGCGTCAATGCTTCCCGAGAGATTAATGGATCTATCGGCGACGGAAGATTTGGCAATGATAGCCTGTGCGGGGACGGGCATATCTTTTTTTCCATTGGGCTTATCAGCTTCTTTTTTATCTTTTTTAGCAGTTATCAGAAAGTATCCACCTCCAAACACAGCACAGGCCAAAAGGAGGTAAATGATCGATTTTTTATTCATACGATATAGTCTCTTATGTACTTTTTACATTTAACAGGTAAATATAGGTTTATTATTATGCCGATATCAGTTGTCAAAAGGATTTTACAATACCACGAAAACTTTGCAAATGGACAGCGAAATGGACGAGCGCGAATGGTTGGAAATAAAAAAAGCTAGAAATAACTTTCTAGCTTCCTGTTTACTATTTCTTTGATTTTGCTTTTGGTTGGACTTCTTTTGGAGCCTCTTGTTTTACTTCCGCCTTGATTGCAGTTTTCGATACATGTGGTCTTCTTTTTCCAAAAGAACCATTCGATATTTTTCCTCTTCTGGTCTTGATGTCACCTTTTCCCATAGTGTGAAATATTTTGGTTTTAACAAATTTTATTAATTACCTAAATATACCACATTCTTTTTAGATATTCAATTTGTTCATTTTTAAATGATTGGAAAAATACGTTTTTGAACAGTTATGGTGAAATTTTGGTTAATGGTGTCGAAAAATAAATTATTGACCGGCTTGTTTTCGGCGACCAAATAGGGGATCTCTACTATTTTGTTCTTTAACTTGAGACGGTAGTAGCCGTATAATAAACCTTTGGTCGTTTGAATTGATTCGATTTTCTGAACGGCTTCTATGTCCTTAAACATGTTAAAAGCATAATTTTCTCCTTTGAGCTGTTCAATAAAAACTTCATTGGTTTTGGCATTGTACCAGATTTGCTGGCTTTTGAGCTTGCTAAAGTGGTTGTTGAACAGAAAAAGATAACCTAGCAGGAAAAAGGCTATCGGAAGCAGGAACAGGACAATTTTTATCTTCATGAACAGCAAGACGGTGATCAAAATGAGGACAACCCCCATCATGGCGTTGGAAACGCTCTTCTTTAGATTTGCCTGGATGACCGGAGATGAAGCTTCAATCAACTGAAAACCTGATTTTAAATTTCTGGACATATCCTCGGTAAACCCAAATAGATTGAATTTTTTGCGTATCACCAGATAAGCAATAAGAATAATAAGTCCAATGATCAAAAACCGCATATTTTTCTAATATTGTTCGTCTTCGTTCGGATACTGTACCGCTTTTACTTCGGCCACATAATGAGCTACTGCAGTTGTGATCTGTTCGTGCAAATTAGCGAAATGACGCATAAATTTTGGTTTGAAATCAGCATTCATACCCAGCATATCGTTAACCACAAGGACTTGTCCATCGCAATCCGGTCCAGCTCCAATACCAACTGTTGGAATCACCAATTTTTCGGTAACTGTTTTAGCTAATTTTGCAGGTATCTTTTCCAAAACAATGGCAAAACAGCCCGCCTCCTGTAAAGCGAGGGCATCGTCTATTAATTTAGCGGCTTCTTGTTCTTCTTTCGCCCGCACACCAAAATTTCCAAATTTATTGATGGATTGGGGAGTCAAGCCCAGGTGTCCACATACAGGGATGCCTCCGGCAATGATTTTTTTGATGTTTTCGATGATTTCAAGACCTCCTTCTAGTTTCAATGCGTGCGCACCTGATTCTTTCATCATACGTACGGCGGCATTGTAAGCCTCATTGGCGGAGCCCTGATAAGATCCAAATGGCAAATCTGCCAACACCATGGCACGTTCGGTACCTCTAGCAACGGCAGCGGCATGGTAGATCATATTATCTAGGGTGATAGGCAAGGTAGTTTCGTAGCCAGCGAATACGTTAGCAGCAGAATCTCCAATTAAAATAACGTCAACACCGGCTTGATCGACCATTTTGGCCATGGAGTAATCATAGCTTGTAAGCATAGAAATCTTTTCCTGACGTTCTTTCATGGCTTGCAGCATTGCTGTGCTTACTCGTTTCATTTCTTTGTTTACAGACATCTTAACTTATATTGTGTGTTCAAAAGTAAGCTTTTTATCATACATTGACCAATATTCTGCCTTGTGTTTTGTATTTTTGCAGAATGATACAAAATGAGACTCGTCTATTTAAATTCCCCAAATTTTCAGAATTAATCATCCATGAGGATGAAAATTTGATCGTTATCAATAAACCGCCGTTTGTCGCTTCGTTAGATGAACGTGAGGGAGGGGAGGTCAATATTCTTCGTTTGGCGAAGAAATATCATCCTGATGCACAGGTGTGCCACCGCCTGGATAAAGAGACCTCGGGTATTTTACTAATTGCAAAAAATCCAGAAACATACCGTACAATCTCCATTGCATTTGAAAAAAGAAAAGTGAATAAGATTTATCATGCGGTCATAGGAGGTACACATACTTTTCAGGACTTGCTTGTCGATTTACCCATCTTGAACCAGGGCAATAAAAACGTATCTATTGACCGTGCAAACGGTAAACCGGCCGAGACCATCTTCAATTCGATCAAATACTATAAGAATTATACTTTGGTGGAATGTAAACCTATTACAGGACGTATGCACCAAATCCGTATTCACCTCGCCACACAACATGCCGCTATCGTGGGGGATAACATGTATCGCGGTAAACCTGTGTATTTGTCCCAAATTAAGAAAAGGGGATATACATTGTCGAAAGATGAAGAGGAGCAGCCTATTATGAAACGTTTTGCACTCCATTCAAAACAGGTTGAATTTGAGTTGAATGGAGTTAAGATGGCTTTTGAGGCACCTTATCCAAAGGATTTTGCGACCTTATTGAAGCTGTTGGATAAGTTCGATGCTTAATACCGGGATTGCCTAATGAGTCCAAAGACAAGAAACATCATCGGAAATGTTGTATTTGTACTGCTCATCGGTTTGTTGATCTGGCCAACAAGTAGAAGTTATTTTCAGCAATTTTTAATGAAATTGGGGTTTTTCAACCCTAAACTGGAGCTTGTTTCAACTACTAAAGAATCCGACAGGCGGGCTCCAGAGACTTCATTCAATCATGTCTCCTTTGTCAATTCGCGGGGAGAAACAATCAAGGTGGCGGATCTGAAGGGAAAAGTGGTCTTTATTAATTTTTGGGCAACCTGGTGTGCTCCCTGTCGTGCCGAAATGCCTTCGATCAATGTACTCTATGAGCGGTATAAAGATGACCCAAATATAGTGTTTTTAATTGTGGAGATTGAAGGCGACAGGGCTAAGGCAGAGGCTTTCATGAAAGAACAGCAGTTAATCCTACCAATTAGTTTTCCAAATAGCGATATTCCAAAAGAATGGCTCTCGGGACCGATTCCATCAACGGTGATATTGGACAAAGCGGGTAAGATCGCGACACGGCATGAAGGTATGGCGGATTATTCAAGTCCGGATGTAGGCAAATTTATGCAAGATTTAATCAATAAATAATTTTTAAGATCTCTAAATATAGTATGACAAGAGCAGAACTTATTCATCAAATAAAAGCGAAACGCTCATTTCTATGTGTCGGACTCGATACAGACCTCACCAAAATCCCGGAGCATCTTTTAGATGATGAGGATCCGATCTATAGCTTCAATAAGGCCATCATAGATGCAACAGCTGATTTATGTGTTGCCTATAAGCCTAATATTGCGTTTTATGAATGTTATGGTATTAAAGGCTGGCAGTCGCTTCAAAGAACCTGGGCAGCGTTGCCAAAGGATTGTTTCAGTATTGCTGACGCAAAAAGGGGCGATATCGGTAATACGTCGGGACGTTATGCGATGGCATTTTTTGATGAAAAGACGTCTGGACTTGGATTTGATAGTATTACTATCGCACCTTATATGGGGAAGGACTCGGTGACACCATTTTTGGATTTTAACGATAAATGGGCAATCGTACTTGCGTTGACATCGAATGAAGGTAGCCTGGACTTTCAAAATTTTGAAAACAAAGAAGGATTGCAATTGTTCGAACAGGTGATCGATAAAGTCAATACTTGGGGTACACCTGATAATTTGATGTATGTGGTCGGAGCAACACGTGGGGAGGGCTTTATTAAAATTAGAGAACATGCACCAGATCATTTTTTATTGGTTCCAGGAGTGGGGGCTCAAGGCGGCTCGCTTGAAGATGTTTGTAAATTTGGTATGAACAAAGATTGCGGGCTTTTAGTAAACAGCACAAGGGGAATTATCTATGCCTCAAACGGACGTGATTTCGCTGAAAGGGCACGGGAGGAAGCGCTGATTCTACAGAAAGAAATGGAAGTAGAACTGTTAAAAGCAGGCATTATTTCCTGATTTGACATTTAATAATTCATTCGTAATACTTACCTTTGCAGCATGCCAGAAAAAATTATAATTCTAGACTTCGGGTCTCAATACACACAGTTAATCGCTAGACGTGTCAGAGAACTAAATGTGTATTGTGAGATACACCCGTTCAATAAATTGCCAGATTTTGACGATACCGTAAAAGGTGTTATCTTTTCGGGAAGTCCTTATTCTGTTAGACAAGAAGACGCACCGCAAATTGATTTTGTTGCTATTCAGGATCGTTTCCCACTTTTAGGAGTTTGTTACGGAGCGCAATACATTGCTCAAAAATCAGGAGGTGAAGTGTTGCCATCTGAAATTCGTGAATATGGTCGTGCAAATCTGCAGTTTGTCAATAGCGAGAATGAATTATTGGCAGGAGTACCCATTCAATCGCAGGTATGGATGTCACATGGAGACACCATCAAAGAAGTTCCTGCAAATTTTGATATTATTGCAAGTACGGATAAAGTGCGCGTTGCAGCTTATCAAGTAAAAGGCACCCGTACCTATGGTATACAATTCCATCCGGAAGTAACACACAGTACAGATGGTGCTATCTTATTAAAAAACTTTGTTGTAAACATTTGTGGTTGTGCACAGGATTGGACACCAGACGCATTTGTTGAAACAACAGTATCCGCTTTGAAAGAACAATTGGGTGACGATCACGTTATCATGGCTTTGTCAGGGGGCGTAGATTCGACAGTAGCAGCGGTATTGTTGCACCAAGCAATTGGAAAAAATTTACATTGTATTTTCGTAGATCATGGTCTGCTTCGTAAAGATGAATACGAGCAGGTATTGGATTCTTACAAAAATATGGGGTTAAATATTAAAGGAATAAATGCCAAAGATTTATTTTATGGTAGATTAGCTGGGATCTCTGAACCAGAAGAGAAACGCAAAATCATTGGTAATTCATTTATTGATGTTTTTGATGAAGCTGCAAAAGAAATCCAAAAGGAATTACCTGAGGGAATTGAAGCGAAATGGTTGGGACAAGGCACAATTTACCCCGATATTATCGAGTCGGTTTCAGTGAAAGGACCTTCAGCAACAATCAAATCACACCATAACGTTGGTGGTTTACCTGATTTTATGAAATTGAAAGTCGTAGAACCACTTAAAACGTTGTTTAAAGATGAAGTAAGAAGAGTAGGAAAAGCTTTAGAAGTGGATCAGGCAATTTTAGGCAGACATCCCTTCCCTGGACCAGGTTTGGCAATTCGTATTTTAGGTGATATTACGCCTGAGCGTGTACGTATTGTACAAGAGGCTGATGCGATCTTTATCAATAACCTGAAGGAAGCTGGCTGGTACGATAAAGTATGGCAAGCTGGTACAATTTTCTTGCCAGTGCGTTCTGTAGGCGTGATGGGTGACGAGCGTACTTACGAGCATGTTGTTAGCTTACGTGCAGTTGGTTCTCTTGATGGAATGACTGCGGATTGGATACATTTACCATATGACCTGTTGGCAAAAATTTCAAATGAAATTATCAACCATGTGAAAGGAATAAACAGAGTTGTATATGATATCAGTTCAAAACCGCCCGCTACAATTGAGTGGGAATAAAATATGGGTTGCGGCACTTGTAGCATTATGCCTTGCAAGCTGTACAACCAAAAAAAGCACAGTATTGCGTTCGCCTTCCTCTGGTCAAGGCGAACAGCAAACTGCTGTGACTAAACCGGCCGTTGACAAAGAGACGACGATTGCCAAAGTGGGCGATGTGCAAAATGTCAATGGGCACGCCGTGAAGAATAATCGAATAGCACTACTATTGCCATTTGAGTTAAGTGGTATTGCCGGTACAATTACAAAAGAAGATGTGGAGCGTTCTTCCCTGGCACTTGATTTTTATCAGGGGTTTCAGTTGGGCCTTGACAAAATTGCCAAAGAGGGCGCTTTATTTGATTTACAAGTAATTGATTCTCGAGACAATGTTGCCTATAATGCGACCTTGGGGACAGCGGTCAATGTGAAGGATGCCGTACTTGTGGTGGGCCCAGTGTATCCACGTGAGATAAAAAGCTTTGGGCAAACATTTGCAAATAAGAATGTGCTGCAAGTTTCTCCCTTGGCGGCCACTATGGCTTCTGAATTTAGCTTACCTAATTTGGTTTCCATAACACCTTCTATTCGAACACATTCCGAGACATTGGCGAAATATGTTGCTGATCAATACTATACGGGTGATCAAATATTAGTATACGATGCCGGTGACGATGAAAGCAAACAGTTTCTAGTTAATTTTGTTAGCGAAATTTCAAAAGCCAATGCACAGGCAAAAGTGAAAACGGTTTATAATCTTGCTGAACTGGATAATAGTCTTGTCTTGACCGGTTCAAATCATATTGTAAGTGGTACAGCCAATAAGAATCTTGTTAAAGCTTTATTGGATAAGATGGACGAACGCTTTTTGAATCCAGGTAATCAATTTAAGTTGTATGGACATCCAAACATGGCTAAGCTTTCGTATGAGAATTTCGAAAATATGGATTTTTATGGACTTACTATTACTTCTTCCAACTTGGTGAATGAGAGTGATAGTGATACCCGTAAATTTATTGGAAATTATAAATCGGCTTATAAAGTGGACCCGTCTGAATTTTCTTATAAAGGTTATGACGCGGCGTTGTATTTCGGTCGATTGATCCACAAATATGGCGTAGATTATGTTAGCCGAATGACGCAGGATAAGTTTTCGGGATTGAATAGCGATTACAAATTTGAATTTTATCCAAAATGGGGCTATGCCAATAGAGCTTTGGGTATGATGGTTTATCACAACAAAAAATTTGAAAGAAAATAATCTTTGAATGGCGGAATTCAGTGAAAGACGTGTTCATCAGCAAATACGTAATTTTGAGCGGGCAATGGATGGTTTTGAAGCGGATCAACCCTTTTCGCGTTATTTGACTACTTTTTTTAAGCTGAATAAGCAAATGGGATCATCCGATCGCAAGGCTACTTCCCGTTTATGTTATAATTATTTTCGTCTGGGAACGGCAGCTTCGCAGCTGTCACAACAGCGTAGATTGGTGCTTGCGGAATTCCTGTGTGAACACGAAAGCCCCTTGGTGGCTCTTTTTGAGCCTTCGTACAGCGATAAGATCCATCTACCACTGAAGGACAAAATTGCATTTCTGGAATCAGAAGGCGTTTTTAACCTGAATGACCTCTTTCCATTTACGGATCATATTTCTGATGAGATCGACATGGTACAATTTTTAGAGAGCCAGTTGATACAGCCTTATTTATATATTCGGGTGAAACGCGGAAAGACAAAAGTCGTGTGTGCTATTTTGGATAACAATCAGATTCCTTATTCCATGATTGGCGATCAGACTATTGCCTTGAATAATGGAACATCCTTGCAGCGATTTGATACGCTGGATGGAATGATAGAAGTGCAGGATCTTTCTTCACAGCGCACGTTGGATTATATGGATCCAGCTGAAAAGGAATCCTGGTGGGATGCGTGCGCAGCTTCAGGTGGCAAATCTCTCTTATTGATGGACGCTTGTCCGACTGTCAATCTTTTGGTATCCGATGTTCGCATGAGTATTCTCCGAAATCTCGATGAACGTTTTGACCGTGCTGGAATCAAGCATTACCGAAAAAAAATACTTGATCTTACTAAGGATACCTTTGCGCTTCTTGGGAGCGAAAGATTTGATGGGGTGTTATTGGATGCGCCTTGTACAGGATCGGGGACTTGGGGGCGTACACCAGAAATGATTAGACAGTTTCGGGCTGCTAAGATTGGCGAATTCAATGCACTACAAAAAAATATTGCAAGTAATGTAGTAGGACATGTTAAAGTGGGCAAGCCTTTGATTTATATAACCTGCTCCATTTTTAAAGCGGAAAATGAAGATGTTGTCAATTACATTGTGGATAATTTTGGTTTTGAAATCGAACGCATGGACTATTTGAAAGGTTATGAAGAGAAAGCGGATAGTATGTTTGTGGCGCGATTGATTAAAAGGTAATTTTCAGAAGCAATAAAAGCAAAAGGCTATTTTTTCATTGGAAAAAATAGCCTTTTATATGTAGAAATCATTTAGTATCAGTCACATTTACTGGGAATAACGAGCACAGGGCAAGTTGATTTGCGAATGACTGACTCGGATACGGAACCAGAAATGAAATGGTCAAAGCCAGTCCGTCCATTGGTCCCCATAATAATAAGATCGGCGGACCACTCGTGGGATGCCGCCAGAATTTCTTCTTTAATGGATCCGATTCGATTAAAAAGATAAACTTCGCCTGCACCTGTAAACTCGCGGCTTATTTTCTCAAGGTATTTTTGTGCATTATCCTGTTCCATTTCCGATACTTCCGGAACAATGATAGGTTGCTGACCTAATAGTGGATCCGCGCCAAAGTTGGCCGGAGAAGTAGGGGGAACAACAGTGACAAGCGCTATGGAGGCTCCAAATACTGCGGCCATTTCTTTGGCATATAGTATCGCCTTCTCTGAGCATGGTTCGTCGTCGACAGCGACGAGTATCCTTTTGAATTTTGAGTTTGTATTGTCCATTTCTACTATAATTAATTTATCTTCGTCATATAATATATAATCACATTTTTGACGATTTTGTTTTGTTTAGCACATGAAATATGGTATTTGTACACTAGCTCTCGTTCCGTTACGTTCAGAACAGGCACACCGCAGTGAAATGGTTTCTCAGGTATTGTTTGGGGAACTTTTTGAGATCCTTGATGAACAGGCCGATTGGACCTCAATACGTCTATTGGAAACGGACTATTTGGGTTGGATTCAAAACGGACAGTTTCAGGAACTAAACGACTTGGATAGGCAACATTATCTGAGTGGAAAACCTACTATCGTTGGACGGGAGGGTGGAGTTCTTTTTACCGATACAACACAATTTCAGCTCTGTCATGGTACCAAGCTTTATCTAAATACAGGGAATACCGTCAATTTATCGCCATTGACATTAACGTATCAAGGTAGTATCAATACCTTTACCAGAGAGCAATTTGAAACCGAGGTGGTGCGATTGGCCTTAAGTTATAATGACGTTCCTTATCTATGGGGTGGACGTTCACAATGGGGAATTGATTGCTCCGGTTTCTCCCAATTGATTTATCGTTGCTTTGACCTTTCCTTACCTCGCGATGCTTACCAGCAGGCGGAGATGGGGCAGACAGTGGATTTTGTTTCGGAAATACGGGTAGGGGATTTGGCTTTTTTCGATAACGCCGAAGGAAGGATTACCCATGTAGGGATTATGCTGGATCGCGATACGATTATCCACGCTTCAGCGAAAGTGCGTGTCGATCGGATGGATGCGGAGGGCATTTTTAATACTGAACAGAACCGTTACACACACAAACTCCGGATTGTTAAACGGTATACATGATCGCGAAGGACATAAAAAAAGGCTATAAGTAATTATAGCCTTTCCTATTGTTAAATTCCGTACTGACTAGAAGTGGAATTGTACACCTAAAGTTGGCGCTAATGAGTTAACATTCAGACCAAATGTATTTACTGCAACGTCATTCGTTTTATCTTTATTGTAGTTGTAATATAAACCTCTGACTTTTAGTTCGATACCGATTTTGCTTGTCGGGAAGTAAGCTAAACCTGGTGCTAGTTCCACACCATATGATTCGAATTTATTTTTTGTCTCTACGTTATTTACTTCAGTTGTGGTTGTACCCCACGCCATTGGAACTGACAATTGAGCAAAGAATCTTACAGGGCCATTTGCAGAATACTTTCTAGCGAAAGGTGATACCTGAAAAGCATCGTTTTTAACGCTATTATCTTTACTTGTTTCAGTTTTTCCCCAGTTGTAACCAATTCCAGTACCAATTGCCAAGTTGTCGCTTACAAAGTAACCAACTGTTGGGTTGATTGAGAATGAATTATTTTTATGATCAGTATCTTTTACTTTTGATGTTTCGAAGCCAAGTTGACCACCAACCATAATTTTTCCTTGTTCAGTTTGCGCTTGTGCTGCTATTGTTAAACCTGCAATGGCAGTCAATGTTAGTAAAACTTTTTTCATGTCTTTTTTATTTAAAATAGTTTGTTCTAATAAGCCAGTAAATACTTCCTGACTTTTTAAATTTGTTAGTCAAATATCGAAATCTTATTTTAATTTTTTGTCACTAGATTGTCTAGATGTTTTGCCATTATGGTAATTGATAGTGGTTCAGCGCGTTAAAATTTAGTGTATTTTTATTTTTATCGTTTCTATTTAACGATAATGATATTGTCCTGACTTTTTGTTTTTAATTGTCAATTTCAAGTAAGAAGATAAAAAAAAGCCATTTGTCAACAGCGGACAAATGGCTTTTTTTTGTATTTGAAAGACCGATTTTAATCGAAATATTCTTTGATTCGCTCGAAGAATGATTTTTCACTTTTACCTGGTTGAGGTTTAAAGTTTGGTGATTCTTTCAGTTTGTTCAATAATTCTTTTTCTTCGTTAGACACAGCTTTTGGTGTCCAGATATTAACGTATACAAGTTGGTCCCCTTTGTGATAAGAGTTGACTTCGGGAATACCTTTTCCTTTTAACCGTAAAATTTTACCACCTTGTGTACCGGGCTCAATTTTGATCTTCGCTTTTCCATCTATTGTAGGAACTTCCACGCTAGTACCTAAGGTCGCATCTACGAAATTAATGTATAGATCATAGATTACATTTAGTCCATCGCGTTTTAGACTTTCGTGTGGTACTTCTTCGATCAGGATAATTAAATCTCCTGGGACGCCGCCACGCGGAGCAGCATTTCCTTTTCCACTCATGGAAAGTTGCATGCCTTCACTTACACCCGCAGGAATATTGATCGCAATTGTTTCCTCACCGCGTTCGAGTCCTTCACCTCTACAAGTTGTACATTTTGCTGTGATTTCAACACCTTCACCATTACACGTAGGGCAAGTGCTTGTTGTTTGCATTTGTCCTAAGATGGTATTTGTTACTCTTCGAACTGATCCTGATCCGCCACAGGTTTTACAGGTATGGAACGAAGATTTATCTTTAGCACCAGATCCGTCACAAGAATGACAGACCACTTGTTTGTTGACCTTTACCTTTTTCTCGACGCCTTTGGCAATTTCTTCGAGTGTTAATTTAACTTTTATGCGTAAGTTGCTTCCGCGAGCTACCCGACGGCCGCCACGCTGGCCACCGCCACCGCCAAAGAAACTTTCAAATGGATGTCCTCCACCAAAGATATCACCAAATTGGCTGAATATGTCTTCCATATTCATACCGCCGCCACCGCCAAAACCACCACTTGCAGAATTACCGGCATGGCCAAATTGGTCATAACGTTGACGTTTTTGTGGATTGCTCAAGATATCGTATGCCTCAGCAGCTTCCTTAAACTGTTCTTCAGCTTCATGATCACCAGGATTTTTATCCGGATGGTATTTTATCGCTAATTTGCGATATGCTGATTTAATCTCCTTCTCGTCCGCTGATCGCGAGACACCAAGTATATCGTAATAATCTCTTTTTGACATCGTCTTAATATTATTGACCTATAACTACCTTTGCGTGACGGATCACTTTGTCACCTAAGTAGTACCCCTTTTCGATCACGTCAACTACTTTATTCTTTAATTCTGCTGTGGGTGCAGGAATTGCTGTGATAGCTTCTTGTAATTCAGGATCGAAGGCTTGGCCTGTGGTATCCATTTCCTTTAACCCCAATTGCGACAACGTTTGTCTGAATTTGTTGTTAACAATATCCATTCCTGTTTTTACAGATTCAACATCTGTCGCTGTTTCCATGGCTGTTAACGCTCTGTCAAAATCATCTAGTGTAGGTAATAGCTTACTGATGACATCTTTTCCTGCTGATTGAATCAATTCAACACGTTCTTTGCTTGTACGTTTTCTATAATTGTCAAATTCAGCAGAAAGACGAATGTATTTATCCTTTGCCTCTGCCAATTCTGCAGCCAATTTCTCTTCAGTAGACAGTTCTTCTGCTATATTATCAGCAGGCTGTTCCTGTTGTTCAGAAGAATTTGTTTCTACTGGATCTTGACCTTCATCGTAATAATTATCTTGCTCATTCATATCTTCAATGCTAAAATTAGATTCAAAAATTTACTCTATGCTTCGTTTGTCAAAGTTTTTGCCAAACAATAAAATTCCGACAGCTTGTCAGATTTTATTAAAAAAGCCTAACAATTTGTCGGAATCTTATTTTTATATGTCAGTTTTCTGTCTAGATACTGACATTGTCCTGTAATACCCCATCAGTAGTTTTGATGATGCGGGATGGCATATTACGGATAATGGTATAATCGTGTGTTGCCATTAAAATAGCCGTTCCCGAATTGGCAATGTCACGCAATAATAAGACGATTTCTTCTGATGTCGCAGGATCTAAGTTACCGGTCGGCTCATCTGCCAGAATAATTTCAGGATTATTTAGTAATGCGCGGGCAATTACAATGCGTTGTTGCTCACCACCAGAAAGCTCATGTGGCATTTTCTTAAGTTTGGAACGAAGCCCAACTTTTTCCAATACATCCAATATCCGGCTATCGATCATTTTCTTATCTTTCCAGCCTGTTGCTTTCAGTGCAAATTCGAGGTTTTTCTCGATGCTTCTATCGGATAAAAGATGGAAGTCCTGGAATACAATACCCAATTTTCTACGCAGGTAGGGAACATCATTTTCGTGCAGCTTTTTAAGATCAAAGCCCGCAATCATTCCCTCACCATTGCCGATGTATAAATCGCCGTAAATGATTTTTAGTAAACTACTTTTTCCACTGCCGGACTGGCCGATAAGATAAATAAACTCTCCTTTACCAATGTTTAAATTGACATTGGACAATACCAAATGTTTTTGTTGGAAGATATCAACGTTTTTTAATGTAATGACTTTATTTTCAATCATGGAAGCTAAAATTCTAATTTTTTAATTTGCCCAAAAGGCATTTCTTTAACCAGTTGCATGATATATTCTGCCTTTTCTCCTAATCCAATCTTATCAAGTGATTTATCTGGGCGGTCGACTCTAAAATATGCCAGCAAGGTGAAGGCATCATCTCTTAATTGAACATAATCAGGGATTTTGGCGACACCTTTTACTTTAATGATATACATAATTTCAAAGTTAGTATTTTTAATGCAATTTATTTACTATGAATTTAAAGGAAGCTTATTGGTTTGCGAATAAAAAATCCAATGTATTCACGCCGTCAGCAAAATCATCCAAAGCAGGGCATTGGCTCTCTCCAAAACGAAATACTGGCGAGGGCACATTTAAAGCTATTTCTGATACAACACATTGGATATTTTCTTGCGCTAATTGGAGTTTATTTTCAACTTCAGCCAGTGTTTCGTATGTTTCATAATAAACTACAGCAAGGGGAGAAGCTGTGCGCTCATCCTCCTTTAGCAATAAAAATCCATTATCAAAATGCTTGTCGCCGTTGATCAGATAGATGGATTTGTTGTAGTCGTAATTGTTATTATATTTAAAATGTTCCGTCACGTTGTTAAACGCAGCGATACCTTCGAAGAAGTGTGCTATTGGATAATCTTTTGGAATGAATAACTTTGATACAGAGCGACAGCCTAACCCAAAATAATCAAAGATGTCGGGTCCCAGTGATTCAAGCTGGTCGGGAGATTCTTGTCCACCGATGATGGCAACACTATTTCTATTGCGACGAATAATATGTGGTTTGGTTCCAAAATAATAGTCAAAATAACGCGAGCTATTGTTGGAACCTGTTGCTATAACCAGATCGAAATCTTTTAGTTTGTCAACAATTTCAAAGGCATCGGTAAAGGACGGGTCAATTTGTTTAAGGAGGCGGAGCACATAACTTGTCAATCCTGCGTCGTCCGATGAGACTTTGATTTTGGCTCTAAAGCCACTGATCAGTACCGATAGCATATCATGGAAGCCAACCAAGGGGATGTTGCCGGCCAGAATTAATCCTACAATTTTCGTTGAATTTAGATCTGGATAAGGAGCCAACCAGTGATTCAGCTTTTCTATTGTCAAATTGGCAGCAATGGCTTGAATGGCACGTTCAACATTTTGAGGCGTATACCAGGGGTTTTTATGTTGGGCGAATTGAATGATTTGAATCAAATCATCAGGTCGCTCTTGCAGCCGCTCGCCTAATTTTACAAATGCATTTATTCGTTGTTGCTTTGTCAAAATATTAAAATTTTAAAAGATGAATACACAAATTTGTATTATATTTGTGCTGTTAACATTAATCAACGTGAATCAACTAGCCTTATTGTTCAATCAGACTTTGTTTCATATTGATAATGCAAAAATAGTTTATTTATCATAATTGTGAGGTTATAAATGGCGATTAAAATTACAGACGAATGCATTAACTGTGGTGCTTGCGAACCGGAATGCCCAAATAATGCAATATACGATGCTGGTGTAACTTGGAAATTCTCAGATGGGACGGCTTTGGATGGGGTTATTGATTTTGGCGATGGTGTTACACTGGATGCCAACGAGTCTCAAGAAGCGATCTCTAATGAAGTCTATTATATTGTTTCAGATAAATGTACGGAATGTGTAGGTTTCCACGATGAGCCTCAATGTGCAGCGGTTTGCCCTGTAGATTGTTGTGTGGATGACGAAGATGTACGTGAATCGAACGATGAGCTATTAGCGAAAAAAGCTTGGTTACACGCGGAATAAATTTAGTGTTCCGTTAAAATATAAGGCAGGATAAGAAATTTTCCTGCCTTTTTTGTGCCTTTCTATTTTGGCGAAATCGATATTTTGTTGTGAATCTTGGCTATTTGGAATAATAATATTTGCAAAAGCATAGTATTTTTTTATTTTTGTTCTTTTGACCATTAAAATCTTTTAAATGTTAAAAACCAAAATAGGGTTGATAACCCTAATCACAGTTACATTAGCTTGTATCATTGCTGTATTATACGAATTTGATGTTGTAGGCTTTTCGCATGAATTTCTAATGGCTGTCCGTTGGATAGTTGCTACCGTTTTGGTTGTAAATGCGCTCTTTAAGAAAAATTTGACCACTTGGATTTTGACCTGTATGATTATGGGGATATTTGTCGGGTTGGATTTTCCAAATCTAGCGATTTCCCTGCAACCTTTGAGTAAAGGTTTTATCAAGTTAGTCAAGACGATTGTGGGACCGATTCTCTTTGCTACGCTTGTATATGGAATTGCAGGGCATTCTGATTTGAAACAGGTGGGACGTATGGCATGGAAATCGATGCTTTATTTCTTTTGCGCAACGACATGTGCTATTTTTATTGGTTTAGGTGCTATAAACCTGACTCGAGCAGGAGTGGGCGTTGATGTTGCACATATGCCACATGAAGAACTCCCTGCGCCGAAGGAAAGTATGGATGAGCATATCCTCAAAACCCTTCCGGACCATGTGCATCCTGTATACAAGTTCACTTCTTTTATACGCGACTTGTTTCCTGAAAATATTGTCAAATCTGTAGCGGATAACCAAGTTTTACAGATTGTTGTATTTTCAATTTTGTTCGGGATTGGCCTGGCAATGGTCGATGAGAAAAAGCGTAAACCCTTGGTTGATTTTACCGAGAGTATGTCTGAAACGATGTTTAAGTTTACGAACATGATTATGTACTTTGCGCCTATCGGGGTTGGTGCTGCCATGGCCTATACTGTGGGGCATCTCGGTGTCGATATCCTTAAGAATCTTTTCATGCTTTTAGCGACGCTGTATTTTGCTTTAGTATGCTTTTTATGCTTGGTATTGCTTCCTGTAGCTTTGTATTTAAAGATACCTGTGAAACGTTTTATAAATGCGATTAAGGAACCTGTTTCCATTGCATTTGCCACTACAAGTTCAGATGCGGCATTACCGAAAGCAATGAGCGCAATGGAGAAATTTGGTGTGCCACGTAAGATTGTTTCGTTTGTCATTCCGACAGGATATAGTTTTAACTTGGATGGTACTTCACTCTATTTATCATTGGCTGCCATCTTTGTCGCTCAGGCGGCTGGTATCCATTTGTCGTTTGGACATCAATTGATGATTGCATTTACATTGATGATTACCTCCAAAGGTGTTGCTGCTGTCCCAAGAGCTTCATTAATTATTTTGATTGCGACAGCGGATCAGTTTGGTTTACCAACATTTGTCATTGCTGCCATTTTAGGTATCGATGAACTCATGGATATGGCGCGTACCTCTGTAAATGTGATCGGAAATTGTTTGGCAACCGTTGTTGTTGCTAAATGGGAGGGTGAGTTTGATGAAGAAGCTCCTTATCGCGAAGATACTGAACAGGCGATCTAATAGAAATAACTAACGAATATTCGTTGCAGAAAAGCAGTCTTGACATCCCCGTTGAGACTGCTTTTTTATGAGCAAAAATAAGGACTTAGTTGAAACCACATTTTATTTCATAGAAGAGAATTTTTATGGAACGGAAAGCTGCTTGCAAGCTGTTGTTGATAGTCTGGTATGCTTTCCAATGGCTTGCAAGCAAACTATTTATATCAGCGCCCGTCAACGTAGTACCATAAATCACCTTGTTTTTTGAAGGTAGACTTTTCATGGTGAATATGAACTTCCATCTGTGGATCCAGATAATGTGCTTCAAACTCGACCGTATGGAGTGTAGATTTCAGGATCGCGAGTTGCATCCATTTATTGTCCCGCGCCCATTGCCCAATGGCCTGTTTATTTTGGAACCGTCGTGTTGAGGGGTGAAATGTATCGTATAGGAAATCGATCTGTTGTGTCACAAAAGCACTATAACGTGCACGCATCAATGCCTCTGCTGTGGTTGCTTTGGCATGGAAACGATGAATTTGTTGGCAGCATTCTCCAAAGGTATTGCCAGAGCCACAGGGGCATAATTGATCTGATGCTATCACTTGTATTTTAAAAATTTTACCAGCCTTTAATGGCGCCATTCTTGAAGACTTTTTTTGCGGTAGCTTCCACTTCAGGTGACTGATACGCTTGAATAAACTGCTGCACCTTTTCATCGTTTTTATTATCCGAACGGGCAACAATCAGATTAACGTAAGGTGATTCTTTGTCTTCTGTGAATAAGCCTTGTTTTTCGGGATCCAACCCAGCCTGAGCGGCGAAACTATTGTTGATGATGGCAATTGTAACCTGAGGATCATCCAGAACGCGCGGCAACTGTGGTGCCTCCATCTCAATGATTTTAACCTGCTTAGGGTTGCTTACTATATCTGTTACTTTAGGCTGTATGCCTACATTTTCTTTTAAGCCGATAATGCCCTCGCGTTGGAGAAGTAAAAGTGAGCGGCCACCATTGGTAGGATCATTGGGGATGGCAATACTCGCGCCAGGCTGTAACTCGGTGATGCTTTTTATTTTTTTAGAATAGGCAACGATCGGAAATACAAATGTGTTTCCGACGATGGTTAACTTTGTAAAACCGCGTTGTTTGGATTGTTCCTGTAAATAAGGCTGATGCTGAAATACATTTACATCGATATCTCCTTGATTTAGGGCTTCATTGGGCACAACATAGTCGTTGAAAGCTACCAACTCCACATCAAGATTGAACTTTTCTTTTGCAACCTTCTTAGCCGTTTCTGCAAGCTCCTTTTCTGGTCCGGATACCACACCGACTTTAAGGGTATTCTCTTTCTTTTCGCTGTTGTTGCATGCCACAATCGATACGAGACTGAAGGCTAAGATCGCAAATGCATAGTTCAATTTTTTCATATGATATAATTTATGTTAACGATGGTTTACTTTTTTTGAGATGTAGTCTCCTGTATACTGTAACAGGAATACGATTAAAATTAATAAAATTAGAACAGAATTCATGATAAAAGTATCATATCCGACATAACCATACTGATAACCAATCTGTCCAAGTCCACCGGCACCTACAGCGCCACCCATCGCGGAGTATCCAACAAGTGTGATCAACGTAATTGTTGCATTGTTTACCAGCGAGGGGAGAGCCTCAGGAAGTAAAACTTTGAAAATTACCTGTTGGGCATTTGCTCCCATTGCTCTTGAAGCCTCAATCAGGCCATTTGGAATTTCTAGAAGACTATTTTCCACAAGTCTTGCAATAAAGGGAGCTGCACCTATACTCAAGGGAACCAATGCTGCGGCCATACCAATAGATGTTCCGACAAGGTTGCGTGTAAACGGAATCATCCATACGATAAGTATAATAAAGGGGATAGACCTAAACACATTCACTAGCAATGAAACAAGTTGGTGCATGGCTTTGTTTTCAAGCAGTTGATGTTTGCGGGTCAAGAACAGGTAAATCCCGAGTGGAAGACCCAGTACAAAACCAAAGAAACCTGATAAGAAAGTCATGGTTAGGGTTTCTAAAGTACCCGATAGCAGAAGATTAAATACCTGATCAGACATAGCCTAAGATTTTAGTTTGTGAATGCTTTTCTTTTAAGAAAGATAGACTATGCATAACATTTTCTTTTTCACCCGATAGTTCGGCTAATATAACACCAAATTTCATTTCGCCAATATAATCTATTTGAGCGGTGATGATATTTGTCTTGACTTGAAATTGTTGTTCCAAATGTTGTATAAATGGGATGGATTCTTCATTTGAAGTTAGATAGATTTCTACGAGTGGGTTTCCAGCGCTTTTCAAGCGTTCCTGAAAACTTAGTGGAATTTCAACTTCAAGTGAAGACTGAATAAAGTTTTTGGTTGTTGTTTCCTGAGGATTGGCGAATATTGATTCTACCGGACCAGTTTCAATCAATTTTCCGTGGTCTAATACGGCAACCTGATCGCAAATACTTTTTATGACATCCATCTCGTGCGTAATCAATAATATCGTAAGATCAAGCTGCTTATTGATTTTTTTTAGCAGTTTGAGGATAGATTTTGTGGTTGCTGGGTCTAAGGCACTTGTAGCCTCATCGCAAAGTAGAATGTAAGGATCATTGGCTAATGCACGCGCGATGGCAACGCGTTGTTTTTGGCCTCCTGAAAGATTTGCAGGGTACACGTCGGCTTTGTCTTCCAACCCAACCAAACGTAATAGCTCCAACACTTTTCCGCTGATAAATTCTTTAGATTTGCCCTCAAGTTCGAGCGGGAAGGATATGTTTCCATAAACTGTTCGTGATGATAGCAAATTGAAGTGTTGGAAAATCATACCAATTTTCCTTCTTTTTAACATAAGATCACTGGCAGGCAGCGACATCAAGTCGTTGTTTTCTATAATTACCTGACCACTGTCTGGCCTTTCCAAAAGGTTGACGCAACGAATCAAAGTACTTTTACCCGCTCCGGAAGCGCCTATTACACCAAAAATTTCACCTTTTGCAATAGACAGTGAGACGTCTTTTAAAGCATCAATACGTGTCGCTTTTACCGCAAAAGATTTGGATATGTTGTTTAGTTGAATCATTGACCCTGTAGGGATTTAGCAATTTTAGTTGGACAAATGGATGATGTTGATATAAATGTACACAAATGCCGGGGATAAAATAAAATCAAGTGAAAGAAAATGGGCTCTTTCAGACTGAAAAAGAATGAAAGAACCCAGATATCTATTTT
Organism: Sphingobacterium sp. UBA3519; assembly: GCF_002377215.1. Lineage (NCBI taxonomy): Bacteria > Pseudomonadati > Bacteroidota > Sphingobacteriia > Sphingobacteriales > Sphingobacteriaceae > Sphingobacterium > Sphingobacterium sp. UBA3519. The sequence continues at coordinate 8,246 of NZ_DFPI01000026.1, read as the reverse complement.
TTATAAACCTTGATAAGCTGAAATCACTTGTTTTGCCGATCCAAGTCCATCAATACCATATTCGATGACATCGCCATCTTTCAGGAATCTTTGTGGAGATTTGCCCATGCCAGATCCTGCAGGCGATCCTGTGGAAATGATATCGCCAGGAAGTAAGCTCATAAAGTGACTTAAATAAGAGATCAATTTGGGCACACGATAGATAAAATCACTTGTATTGCCGTCTTGCATGATTTCACCATTAAGTTTAAGCCATATTCTTAAGTTATCGATATCTGTGATTTCATCTTTGGTTGCTATAAACGGACCAATAGGGGCGAACGTGTCACATCCTTTACCTTTGTCCCAGGTTCCGCCACGCTCGATTTGAAATTCACGCTCTGTCACATCGTTGTGTAGCACGTAGCCAAACACATGGTCCAAAGCTTCTTCTTCAGTAACATAAGAAGCTTTTTTTCCAATTACAATGGCAAATTCGGTTTCCCAATCAGATTTTACAGAGAACTTCGGAAGGGTAATTCCATCAAAAGGGCCATTGAATGCAGATACAGATTTCATAAATACAATAGGCTCGGAAGCTTGTTGTAATTTGGTCTCTTTGACGTGATCATCGAAATTAAGTCCTACACAAAGTATTTTGGAAGGAGCTTCCAATGGTGTACCAATACGCTCGTCGTCGGCTATCTCTTTAAGCTTGTCGCCTTTTTCAATTATATATGCTTGAAGTTTTTCCAAATTTGCAATATCCGCAAAGAAATCGCGGTTATATTGAAAATTTCCTTCCGAAACATCATATTTCTTTTCGTTTAAAATGACTCCCGCTTTTTCGGAGCCCTTTGCGCCATATCTAAAAATCTTCATAAGCCGCAAATATACGGATTTTGTCCCAAAAAGGGCGGAAATTAACGCGAATTAACAATTAATCGATATGTAAATTATCTATACAATTATTGTCCAAAAGGGGATATTTAAAAGGGAATTTCTCCTGAACAATCTTTTTGTTGCTCACCCATGTCCCATTGAGTACCATTTCCTCTCCTTTTTTTCCGAGCATCAGCTTAATCATCAGTGATGGGACTGGGAGGGGTATGTAGAATGGACCGTATTGACGTTTCGCTATTCTTTTGGTAAACTCGGCAAGCGGAAGCGGTTCGGACGAGCAGGCATTATAAATCCCGGCTATGGTATTATTTTGTATACCAAATAACAGCATGCGGCAGAGATCATCCATATGGATCCAGCTGAGCATCTGTTTGCCAGAACCCAATATCGGAACTGAACGGAAGGGTAGGAAGCGTCCGATTTCTTTTAGCATTCCCTGATCCTTACTGATAACGACTCCAAAACGGAAGACAACGAGTCTTTTTCCCAGTGTTTCAATAGGTTTTACGCTTCCTTCCCAGAGGTTGCAAACCCAGGATAGAAAATTGCCCCCTTGTGGGTCTCCTTCTGTAAAAGGTCTTTTTTGGTAGGGATCGTCAGTTCCATACCAGCCTATAGCGGAGGCAGATATAACTGCTTTTACCTGATTAGGTAGTTGTTTAAGACTTTGGTAGAGCAGTTTCCCACTTTCGACCCGGCTGGCGATAATTTCTTGCTGATATGTTTTTGTCCAGCGTTTGGCATTGAGGTTTGCGCCTGCCAGGTTGATGATATAATCGGCCTCCTGAATTGATTTGGCATCTATCTCTTGCTTATAGGGATCCCATTGTACGTATCTGACATTCGGCTGTGCGGGATGGGATTTCGGATTTCTAGTAAAAATAATAACTTCATAGAAATTGGCAACCAATAGTTTTGTTAAATGAAGACCTATAGCTCCGGCACCACCTGTAATAATTACTTTTTCCATGAATCGAACCTTGTTTTAATATACGCATATTGTCATTTAAGCGAACCTATTTCTGCTGATATTAAATATACTATTTTGGTTTATAAAAAATCGATCATTGCGGCAGCAATTACAAAAAAAGGTTTATCTCCCGACGAGATAAACCTTTTAAGAGTCGATTAACTGACGTTATTTGTTAAAGCGTTTGAATTGTGCTACCACAGGTTAGCATCTTTGCGCCATAGTAAGGATTTTTGATTTCTTTATGACGGCTTAACCAAGTGGCACCTTTACCTTTATTGAACATCGGGCACTTTTGATAATAAACAGCAGAAGATGGTTTTGAGTTTTTGGACAAACTATAGATATCTTCTGACAAAATTGCGAAGGATTCTCGTTGTTTGCTGATATCCTTGGCCTGTTGTAGGCTCTTTACAATGGCTTTGAGTGATGCTGTTTTGGTTTTCCAGACGTCCTGTTCCGCTTGCGTTAGATCAGCAGTTTTGACCTTGGCGATAGCATCGGCAAGATCGTTTGCGAGGCCTGCAGCTCGTTTACCATCCGCTGCTACAAGCGCATCTTTAAGCAGAAAATATTGGTCATAGATCTTTTGAAAATTGCTTGCGTTGCTGATGTTATCTACTGAAGCTACCGCTGCAATGGTTGCATCTTGGGGGGCGTCTGAAACTGGAGGAGCTAAATTCCTTTCGTATTGACAGCAAGTGTGTAGCTTAGCATAGGTGTCTTCGGCAGCAAGGTATTTTTCATTGTCGTAGCCTGCTCCAGCGATACTTTTCAATACAGCATCTAAGGACGTTTTCTTTGCATCATAGGCTATTGTCGCTGTTTGGTTGTCTTCATTCCATTCAACTTTCGCCTGAGCGGCGGCTCCTGCATTTTCTATTGTTTTTTTACACATACCGCAGTTCCCGGCAATTTTAACATTGTTGTTCACGGTGTTGTTGTCTTGTGCATAGTTTGTCAAAGAGGATAGCACTAAAGCCCCTGTTATGATATAGTGTTGGATTTTCATATGATTAGATAAAAGAATATATAAAAATAAGTAATCAAAAATGATTGATAAATGATCAATACGAGAATTAACTTATTTTTGGCGGAACCCAGGGACAGAAATATCCTTCAGAAATAAATGTTGGCGCTATGGGTTTATAATTTTTTTTGATGGCTATACCGCAAAGTTCATGACCTTTTTCAAGAGGGTTGGAAATTGCCAAAATCGTACAACTATAAGCACATTGACAATTACAATTTTTACAGGCTTTATGATGTTTACAGAAAGCCTTTTTTTTGGAAGATTTAAATTTTGCACAACAATGGTCCTTTTTGTCAGTGGTAGCATCATCTTGGGTGTGACTGCTGTGTGCATTCATTTTATGGCAGGCAAAAGCGCCGGGTGCACTTAACAGAAAACCTAAGGTTAAAAAAAGTAGTATAAGTCGCTTAATTGCCATGTCAGTTCAAATATAGTCGTTTTGGGCAGAATCTGCTTCCTTTTTAACTTTTTTTGGCATTAAGGACTTTTTTATTCGCTCCATGTTATTTGGGTTCTGAGGGCCGAATAACATGGAGCGACGTTTGGAATTCTTTCTTTTTTTAAGCAAAAGAAGTACTTAAAATTTAAAACCAGAGAAGAAGCCTGGCTTTTTCCAGGTACATTTATATTCATCAGCCAGAGGAGAGTGATCCGAATAGGAAAGCACTTCATCAAGTAAGCTGTGTGCTTTTTTCAGATTCCCAGTTTTATAGTTCACATGTGCTTCTGCTAATTTAACCGATTCGACGTCATCGTCATAACCCCAATCGTGTTGGGCATAAATACCGTTGAAAACTTTGACGTATTTATCTACTTCGTTTATAGCTCCGTTTTCGGCCAAAAGTTCAATGCCGAATTTTAACCAAAGAACATAGTCATTAGGCTCCATGATCGATTGGACCCAGTTATCATGCTTTTGGAATGTTTCCTTACCTGCACTAAATTCCATAAGGTAATAATGGCTTTTAATGATGAGATAGAGTGTTTTTGCCTTGTCGAAATTGTCGATAATAAATTCCGGTTTATTTTTAAGATATTTCTGCGCAGCGATGTTCATGGCTTTGTAGTTGCTCTTTTCATTATATAGCTGCATCAACACATATTGAGGCTGAGCCTCGTGTGGATATTGTTTAGCCATTTGTTCGTAATAAGAGATGCGTTGCGCTAAATTATCCTGTTCGGTTATCTGATAGATAATATGCTCGATCCCATTCTTTGACGCTTCAAAGTCACGGTAGTGATATTCGTCTAAATTGGGATGATCAATATAGAATTTGTAAATAAACTCCAGAAGCTGTTGCGCCCGGGATTGAATGTCCGCTGTACGACCCAGTTGATATTCGACGTCGATTTGATGCATAAGCATGCGGTAACAAGGAGGAAATATGGCAGACTCCGTTTCTTCGTCCTCTTCGTCTTCTTCTGAAGTAAATTCTTGCTGCGCAAGAGTGGCTTCCAACGAGATCTGATAGGTGTCAAAGTACTGTTGAAGTACTTGCTCGAGACGTACGTAATCTTCCAAGGCTGACAAGGTATCGGCTCGGGTGAAATGAAGTTCTTCAAAGTCGGAATAGCTTAATCCTTCGGTTGCGATAGCGTAACAGGTTTCCAATTCACCGGCTTCTTTATAAGCTAAAGCTAGATTATTGCAATTCATGGCCCTATTGTGACTGCCTCCAAAATAGTCACTTTCGTATTTATTTTGTTCAAAATAGTCCTTGAAGGCATCGTAGGCTTGACGGTAAAGTCCGAGGACGAGCAATTGTAGTGCAGACTGATCGACTGCGGTTAAGTTGTCCAGGGAGTGAATGAAATCAGATAGCATAACAGCTTCATTGTAACATTCACGGGGAAGGTCATTGAAAGTAGGGACCTGATCGTAAACTGTTCCATTGGCTTTAAAAGTGCATTCAACTAGACGTCGCCAGGATGTTGCGTTCCATTTCCGTTCGCCTACCATAGTCAGATATGGAATAGCAGCAGCATACTGTCCCTCGTCATAGAGATAGGCTGCCGCAAAATGGTAACCGACGTAAGAGTCAGGATAGGCGTCGATCAATTTGAGTGCATGGAGATAATAATAGTCAAGGGGGATTCCGATTTCTTCCGAGTAATTACGCTCAATGATAAGCTGATAGTAGAAGACCTCAGGGTGCTCATACCCCTCGGCAATCAATTCTTCAAATCGAGTATGCCATTTAACCAGCTCCTGATGGATATGCACGGCTGAGTTTTCCCCTTTGATGAGCTTAAGTAAAATCTGCAATGCTAGGTCGATTGCTTTGTTTTCGTAAGCAATTTCAGCAAGATCCACATAATTCATTTCGTTGCTGCTGATGAAATGCTTAAAATCTGCTTCCATTAAAGCTAAAATATTGGATGTGTTGATCTGTTTTGTACGGTCGAGCAGATATATTTTCTTTATCCAAAAGAGGGAAAAATTATGATCAGAGGTTTCTCGTTCATCCTTGAATGTTTCTTTAACGAAATCAATACTCGCCTCCAAAGCTGGGAGCAACGCTGTATCATCCTGGAGCCCTTCGTAGATATTGGTTAAATAATTGTGACCATATCCGGACATATTCGGGGAAGCGATTAATTTTTTTGCATATTCGATAAATAAACCTTTATTGTCTTCGGTAATATGGGATTTTGGTCGACCAATTTGCGCTAGTGTTGCTTGATTGTCTAAAACATAATTCAGTATATGATATAGAGTCGTTTCATTATTAGGTTCGATGGCCAATGCTTTTTGAAAATAGGGAATCATTTTTTCCTGAATCACATCGAAAATAGCTTCGTGGCCCTCATAAAATAGCTGATCGTGGTAGGCGATGGCGAGGTGTGTCCAAAGCGTCACATCTTGATCGTTTTGTCGTAGTTGATTTTCTCCTTCAATAATAAAGAGGTCTAGTTGTCCGCTGTAGAACAAATCATATATATTCTTTTCTTCCATTTATTAATTCTTGTATGTATTCAGTATATTGAAATCTGTTTAAAATACTATTTAGCTTTCGAAAGCTTTTCAAAGCCAATACCGTTCCATAGAAATTCTTCACTCTTTTTTGTGACCCTAAAATTTGGATTTTCCGCATTATCGTCGATAACTTCTCCCTCTTCAATGTATTTATAGATAATCTGATTATTTTTTCCGTGTTCGGAAGGGAAAAGAATCTTTTCATCGTAATAGAACACACCAGCATCACTAACCGAATATCGGCTAGGAAGATCAACCAGCTGCCGTCCCGTCCAGGCCACATAGTTATATTCAGAGGGTATGCCACAAGCTTCGCCCAGAAATTCAATGCGGATGATGTGTTTGACATTTTGCAGCCCCATTGCTGGCAGCAATTTACTTTGGGAGAAGGTTTGTTCTGAATAGGCGAAAGGGAAGGTGTGTTCAGCTAGAAAATTTCCATTTGCGTCGATAAGCTTTACCCCGGTTGAGAAATGATCCTGTTCCTGTTCGTTGATACCTTTGGTGAAACGTTCAAAACCGTAAATATATTGCGAGCCGTCTGATGCGGTCTGTTTTCCGAGCGCTAATAGTCCAAGCCAAATAAATCCATTCTTTTTGCTGTTACCGTCGGAATAACTTATCTCATACCAAGGAGCATAAAAATTTTTTAGTGTATTTCCTTTGATGGGATTACTATTGATCGTAACGACATTTCCTACGGATAAAGAATCTACGATTGCTGCCTTTAGACTGGGTTGAGCACGGACGTAAGCTTTGGCTGCAAAAACAGTTGCTGACTGGCCTTTCTGTATGTTCCAAACGTTGAAATTATCGTCAAACTTTAAATTTTCCTGCGCTTTTAAGCAAAGTGGTCCGATGCTTAAAATAATAAAATAGCATCCAATTAACTTTTTCATTTTTCACTCTTCTTTCCTACAAAAATAGCTGAATTGGCCCATACCCCTTATCACTGGTTTCAGGTATTTTTTTGTATAGTACCAGAAACGATATTTTATAATCCTTGAGTCATTTGCTACAAAAAATTGGATATGATGAAAAACAAAAATTATGAAAGAGAGCATTTTGAATATTTCAGGAATTGAAGGAGATTATTTATCTGCTGTGTGTCTTTTGGAAAAGACATTTTAGTTAATGCTGTTTTTAGGAATCCACTCCAATTCTTTACCGTTGTTTTTTCTACCAATGAAGCCTATCTCCGGCCAAGGCATATGAGATGCGAGCACAAGTGTCTGTTGTTGATAACAGCGATCAAGTATTTTTATCCGTGTATCCACAGCACGATCGAAGTCAATATCCCATTGAGTTCCCCAATGAGGCTGGGAAACTAGGATCGGTGAATGTATCAGATCAACAAGATTTGTAATTGCTCTATTGTCGGATTTTATTGTATAGATGATATGTCCTGGGGTATGCCCAGCTGCTGATTCTGTATGAATGCAGGAAAATAGTTGATCGCCCGGTTCAAATAGCTGTAATTTGACCTCAATAGCAACGAGTGTTTTTCGTATTAAATCGATGCTAGCTTGAGCAATTTCTGGATTTTCGCTCTTCGAAAAATCAGGACGATCTGACATCCAGAACTCAAATTCGGGTTTAGCCATGTAGTAAGTTGCGTTTGGATAATTGGGTGAACCATCGGCATCTAATATGCCACCGATATGGTCGCGATGTGCGTGCGTAATGAGAATATCGGTTATCTTATTACGGTCAATATTTGCTAAAAGCAGACTTTCCATTAAATTTCCGGCTTTGTCGGTGTCATAATGTCCCTCACCAGTATCAATGAGTATGTATCGATTCTGTTGTTTAATCAGCATGATGATGATGGGTGCTTGGTAGATCTTTGTTGAAAGTGAAAGCCTTTGCAGTTCCATTTCGACTAGTTGAGACGGTGTTTTTGGGGCAAGGGTAGGCTGTAATGTTTCTAGTGTAAAATAACCATCTGTCAGGAGCACAATTTCGAGCGTACCGAAGGGAATTTGTAGATAACCTGTTCTTTTAAGCTGTTTCATATTGCCAAAGTTGAACAAATTGCTTTTAACAATCTAATAGCGTTATGAAAATCAAACACAATGTAATAAATTGATAAAATATTTGCAATACTTATTGGGGCCTAAAGACTGTACAACGATGTTCAGGAATGTAACTTGCCTTTTGTTCGTACCTGCTTCGTACCTTATTCGGATGCGATACAGATATTGTACAAATGCTGACCTGATTCCGACCAGACTCTGTACAGGAATTATCTGGTCGGAATTAGGTCAATAATTGTCGCCAGATTGTTCATCTCCGAAGGTGGTACGAACACAATACGAACACAACCCGAGGACGTCAGCCCTGGTGTTCTTGAACTGTCTTGGGATCAAGCAGACTTCTTGGGG
>NZ_DFPI01000027.1:0-63507 GCF_002377215.1 Sphingobacterium sp. UBA3519 | reverse complement strand
TTCTTATTTACCATTTACAACACTGCATCTGTCAAAGCGAGCAGCATTTTTAAATAAGCTAAAACGCGATTTTGAACATACTTATGCATAATAATCTTTATTAGTTAAATATTCAAATAGTTAATAAAAAATTAAAAAACCTAATTTTAAACATTTTTCCTAACAAGAAACATAAGCGGCGCAAAGTACCCGTACAGGTAAATACCTATAATTGAGAAAACTATAGCTCAAATTGGCTTCCCCATGAAGCCGAAGAGCAATAAATTCACTTTTTCTATGTCAGTTCTATCTGTTTATGATCAGATCTCAATAATTGTTTTTTTAAATAATAAGGCTTCTCTTCAGAATTTAGTTGACTGGATTTTTCCGCACAAATTGCATCATCCGCTTGGATAATCATGCAGTCAAATACTCTCGTGTTTTAATAATTGTAGATTGTAGTATGACAAATATAGACAACAAAATTTAATAATCTTTATCTTTTTTAATGTTTTTATCAAAATTTCACAATTACTTCGCAATTCCTTTAAGAATTGAGCTTATTTAGACCGTAATTTGCACGAGAAAATGCACTTATCTCCTCGAAATCAGGGGGAAAACCTTTAAAATTTACGGAGAATAAAAAAATTAAGAAATTGTCACAAAATTATGACCAGGAGAATCTGCCAAATTAAAAAAAACTTCTTCAACATGGAAACTTGGCTCAAAAGGGGGGAAGCCGGTCGTAGATTGGACTGCACTTTAATTACCTCCTCGATCAGTAGAGGTACAGAATTACCATAAGAGGCGGCTTACTTGAAATCAAAGTTGATATATCAACCGAAAAGTCCGAGGAACTACTTCGCAACCAAATAAAGGGCACTAAATATCAAATGATTTCTTTCTATTTTTAAAGTAATCCAGCGGATACGTATGATCATCATTTGCTGCATGTTCAATTCCATAGTCGGAATATACAAGCAATTCACTATCAGATTCCATTGCTTTGAAAGCAGTACCGTAGCCTGAAGGGATATGTAACACACGCAAATTGCTCGCAGATATAATCATATTATCGACAGGGAGATCTGGTGAGGCTGCTTCCCAATTGTCAATTTTCACCAAATCTACGGAGAATGATCCAGAGAGTACATAAAACCAGCGTTGTTCGATCTTATGAGCCCGCCAACCTCTTACCAACTCTGTATCTAGATTCTTAATTATGTAAAAACGCTTAACAAGACTCATGTCAAAATCATTGACAAATCTTATTTGCCCCCTATGGTCCGTGGCGACCCCTCCTTGTATTGTATTAATCATATTTTTTTTATTTGTCTAATGTTTGAAATACTGAATTTTGTGATCGGTATTCGGGCACAATTTGCTTTATCAATCTTACGAGTTCCATTTTATCTACACGAGGGTTTGCATTTTCTACATATTGACAAAGATATTCTACTTTACTTTTCTGGATATCTAGGTCAGCGGTATTTACTTTGGCAATCATAATCTTTTCGTGATAAGTCTTTTCAGTATTTTCCCCATTCGCCAAAAGTTCTTCAAATATTTTCTCCCCAGGCCGTAACCCTACCACCTTAATATCAATATCCTCTGGATAATTGTATCCTTTTAAGCGGATCATCTGCTTGGCGAGATTCATAATTTTAACCGGTTCGCCCATGTCAAATACAAATATCTCTCCTCCTTTACCCATAACAGCAGCTTCCTGAACCAGTTGGCAGGATTCGGGGATGGTCATAAAATACCGCGTGATATTGGGATCTGTAATGGTCAACGGACCTCCATGGAGCATCTGTCTTTCAAAAAGGGGGATAACTGAGCCATTTGAGCCCAAAACATTCCCAAACCTTGTGACGATAAAATTGGTTTTAGAATATTTATTAACTATTGAAACAGCTATCTCTGCAACACGTTTTGTGGCTCCCATGACATTCGTTGGGTTGACAGCTTTATCGGTGGAAACCATTACGAATTTAGAAACTTCATACTTATCTGCCAATTTGGCTAAGGCATACGATCCGCACACATTGGTCAATATGGATTCATACGGATTGGACTCCATGAGCGGTACATGCTTATAAGCTGCTGCATGAAAAACATAAGTAGGTAAAAATGTCTGAAAAACGGTTTCCATAAAAGGCTGATTCCGGATATCGCCAACAATAAAGGTAAAACGGTCGAAATTCACATTGGAACTAAGTTCCTGCTGAATTTCGTAAAGTGCAGATTCTGCCTGGTCTACAACAATAAGTTTCAACAGATCGGTATGAGCCAATTGCCGAACAAGTTCACTGCCTATAGAACCCGCACCACCAGTTACCAATACAATTTGGTCTTTCATTTCAGATGCAATCGTCGGATTATCGAGATCAATCGCTTTACGTCCAAGTAAGTCTTCGATTCGGAGACTTCGTATCTGCCTCGTGGCAACTTCTCCGGCAAGTAATTTAGCCGTGTCAGGAATTATCTTTACAATAAGTGGAATTGGTTCTGCCAACTTGAAAACATGCTCTAAACGTTGAGGATTATGGTCGTCAATCGCAATAATCAATTCATGTGCGTTTCCATGTTTCTGTACAAAAGCTTTATTAAGACAATTGATATCCTGAACTTTAAATCCTTGAATGCGTTTTCCAATACGGCTTGGCTTATCATCCAGAATGGCCACAATACGATATTTATTGCGCGAGGTCGTGTGAATAAAGTGAAATGTCGTATTTCCCATATTCCCTGCACCAAAGAGAATTACAGGTATACGGTTATCTTTCTGATTCCAAACGAATTCATGGTATATAGATCGATAAAGAACCCTAAGGAAAGTCATTCCAAATCCAGCGATCAAGGCATGAAAAAGAAGTTGGGTATCAGAAAACGGCAGGATATTTTGAAAAATGGTATTTTTAGGAACCATCCATTCTATTAGCTTGCTAAGTAGCTCAACAGAAATATAAGCCGAAACAAGCGCAATCACAAGTTGCTGAAGGTCACGTATTCCTGTTTTGTGCATGACACTTTTATATGTCCCGAAGATCAAAAACCAAACAAGGTAAACTGTGCATACGATGAGCAACTGACCAAATAAATTGTTTAGTTCAACTATTCCTCTATGTTTGAAAATAAGGATATAGCTCATACCGAAGCCTGCGCTCACAATGAGCATATCCACTAATAGGACCATCCACCGAGGCTTGTTCAATAACAGCCCCTCCCTCCAAAAGTTAATCATTCATGCATTTAAAAAGGTTAAAATAATGATTTTCAAGCTTCTCTCTACTTGAAGATATTTTTCCATCAAATTCAGAAAAATATACAATTAAAAACTATTTCACATAGTTTGCGATAATATATCTTTTCAACAACAAATAGACCAAACTTAAAACAAAAAGTAAGCCAAGAGAGAAATAAAGTTGAATAGCATAGCTCTTATTTGAAAATTCAATGACGGCAAGCCCAATTCCAAACTGAGTAACTCCATAGAGAAAAGAAATCAGTAACTTATTGATACCAGCTTCATTTCCCATATACTGATATAAATGAGAGCGATGAGCTTCAAAAATATTTTCTTTTAACGTTAATCGCCGTAGTATAGTCCAAACCGCATCAATGCCATATATGGACAAAAATAGGATGTAAATTAAATTGCCTGTTTTTAATATAAGAGCCCCTAGAGCAAATAATAAGATATAGGCTATCGCCACAGAACCAACATCGCCAGCAAAGCATTTCGCTTTTTTACGAAAATTAAAGAAGGTAAATACTAAAACCCCCAATAAAGTAAATACTAGCAATTCTTGGGGTATAAAATCAAGCTGCTTGTTTACAAGCATAAGGAGTCCGCCAACAGCTAAACTATAACAGGCCGTAATGCCATTGATACCATCCATGAAATTGTAAGCATTAATCACACCAACAACAATGATAAAAGTTATGATCAAAAAATACCATGGCATTGCAAATACATTCAGCTGATAGGCCATCAACAATACCGAAGAAAAGTGCACCAGCAAGCGTATCTTGTTAGACAAGGTAAATACATCATCTAAAAAAGACACAATGGTCATCATTGTGAGTCCTAAGAAAAACCATGGGAATTGAAAACCAGACCAGATAAAGTATGCCAGCGCTCCAAAATAAAAGACTATGCCACCACCACGAAGTGTTATTGTTGAATGAGAAGATCTCTCATTTGGTTTGTCTATGATATTAAATCGATCCGCCAATCGAAAATATAGCAATTCAAGAACAAATAGTAAAATAGTAACAGAAAAATACATCATAAAAAAATCTACCATACAAATATAGCACTTATGTAATATTTTTATTCAAAGATAATCTGTATATTTCAAATAAAAATTTGCTAAAATGGATATCGCAAAATTTGGATGGTCTGATTACCAAATTGTAATCAGTGATCAAAAAAACAAATATGAGTTGGAAGCAGCAGAACTATTGAAAACTTCTTTATTTAGAATTACTGGCGCTTTTATCCCCATTGTTAGCAATAATGAAAAATCGAAAAATCATGAATTGATTATTGGATCAAAAACAATCAGAAATTTCGAAAATGAGGTAGTAGCAAAAGACTCGTTTGTCATCTTTCGGGAAAATGAGAAAATCTTTATTGCCGGCAAATCCCGGGCGAATGTTTTAGGGGTAGCTTATTTTATTCAAAAATATTTAGGTGTAATTATGACTGTGGAGAATGACATATCGTATATTACACAAAATATACTTTTAATCAACAACATTAAAAACGAGTTACAAAAACCTGATTTTGAATACAGACTAGTCTACTCTAGTTTATCATTCTCAAGAGATTACAGCAACCATAACCTTGCAAGCCTATTTGGGAATGACTCACAAACAAACTATAAAACATTTGAAGACACAGGAAACCCATCACACAGTATATTACCGCTTTTGGGACACGACAAATATTTTAAAAGCAATTCTGAATTTTATGCACTTATCGCCGGAAAAAGAAAATATGGGGAAAATATTATGCCCTGTTTATCCAATAATAATGTCTTTGACATTATTGTGGCAAACTTAAGAAAAAGAATTGCAGATGAGCCGAACTTTAAAATTTGGGATGTCAGCCAACCAGATGGAATTCTAGATTCTTCAGGTTATTGCTCCTGTAATCTATGTAAGCCGAAACATGACAGAGGTAACGGCCTATCGGAAACCCTATTCCCTTTTGTAAATAAGATTGCCTTAAAATTTCCAGATAAGATTATACGTACGCTAGCTTATAATATTACCTCCAAGCCGCATACAGCAAAAACAATTATTTCATCTTCGCAAGAGATTCCAGGAGGAAGGTGTGTATCCAATGTTGAGGTGATGTACACATTGACGAATAACAACAAAATCAGAGCAGTTAGAACGGCAAACGATGAAAGTTCTATCTTATTAAGAAGGGAATTAGATCTTTGGACCAAATCAACGAAAAGGTTATTTATATGGGATTATGGTGTCAATTATTCGTATATATTGTTTCCTTTCCCTACCCTTCATGTCGCTAAAGATAATCTAGCATATTTCAAAAGCAAAGGCACAGCCTCAATGTTCATGGAATTAACGGCAGTTGAGTGGTGCTCCATGAAAGAGTTAAAAACGTTTGTTTATTCTTCATTATTCTGGGATCACAATCAGGATCTGGATAAATTAATCTCAAGGTTTTGCGCGGATTTTTATGGCGCTGGTGCGATGGAAATGAAACAATATATCGATTTACTACATGAAAATGCTATGAAAGCTGATGACCACAAATGGGAAGTAATGTCTTCGACAGGATCAATGATCGAACATGCGAATCCCCAATCCAATATGGAGAATTCGAAAGTTTTTAGTATAAAACACCTCGAAGCTTATTATAAATTAATCCACGCTGCATTATCAAAAACAAGAGGAACGAAATATTATTTTCGGATCAAGCGGGAACTATTATGTTTAAAATTTGTTGAAATTGAAACGGCAACAAAGTACGCTAACAAGAAAAACTCAGTTTATTCTGAGCAGTTTGTAGGCTACTTCAAGAGAAACAAAAAAAACATACTGGACATCCTTAACGAATTCCAGGCATTATGTAAGGAGCTTGAAATTGACGTCGTCAGTGAATGGGGAAGAACTGTTAACGACTATACTAGAGATGTAAAAGAAGGGCTGATCTGATCTCTTGAACAATCAGATCAGCTACCGAAATGATCTGATTGTTTTATATAATGCTTCCTTCGCAGTTGTTGGTAATTTTTTGATTCCTAAAGCTGACTTAGCCTTTATATTGGATAATAATAAAGTTCCCGTCAATTTCTTTAGCCTTTTTGTATTTAGCGGAATTGGTATCCTATCACCCAGACTCGCAACAAACCTAACCAGAGGGCGGGGTATCGATAAATTTAGGATTCTCTTACCGGTTATTTCTTTAATGATAGCGATAATATCCGAAGTGGAGACATACTCATCGTCAGCGATATGATAGATCCCAGATTCAATTGAATCACCCTTATCAACAATTTCATTTATAAAAAAAATAAAATTATCAATGCCTATAAATGACCTACTATTACGAAATGAAGACAAGGGATAGGGAATCCCTTTAGCTATCAGATTATATAGCAGTCCCAAACTTCCTTTATCTCCGATACCATGAACCATCGGCGGACGAACAATAATAATTTTCTTTCCCTCATTTCGCTCTTGTTCAAAGAGCCATTGTTCGGCAACTAATTTAGATTTCCCATACCAAGACGATGGCTTACAAGAGTCAGTCTCAACCAGGGGATGAGCGGACTCGTATTCTTCTACTGCAGCAATAGAGCTCACATGAATCAATAAACTTGCTTTTGAATTATTAAATGCTGTAAAAATTTGCTTTGTCAACTCAAAATTTACATAAAAATAATCTTCCTCTGTAGCGTCACCTTTATGATCATGAGCTTTCCCAACCAGATTAACGATAACCTCTGCACTTCCCAATCTTTCTTGCAAATCATCATTTCTTAATGAAACGCCAAAGGATCCCTCAATATTTTCCAACAGGTTCTGGCCAATAAAACCAGAGCTGCCAAGTATGGCAATATCTTTCATACTACGTTAATATATCATTCCAATAGTTTACATTTCTTATACCAAAGACTTCTTCCACCCACCCCTGCAATGACATGCTCTTTAATAACTCCGGGTCAATAGCTTTAAACTCACTTCTAAAAAAATCTAGTTGAAAATCAACATGATCTCGATCAATGATATAAATATTTTGCGGATCGAAAAATGGATATTTTTTTATATCGGGATTGGTTGTAATAAGCTTTCTGCCGCTACCAAGGGTTTCGAAAGTCCTCATAGTCAACCCATTTTGACCTGGATGATTAATATCCAATATCACTTTCGAAGATCTATAAATGTCAATAATTTGAGTATGCGAGAGACTTTGAAACGAAATCTTATTAAAGTCAAAATTCCTAAAGTTCTTATCTATCAACTTTTTAAGCTTAAATAAGGTTTTACTAGGCGAATAATAGAAAGTAAACATTTTAAGAAAATTATTCTGACACCAGGATCGTGCTGTCTCAGCAATTAAATAACGATCAGAATGCGCTGTACCAATAAAGGCCAGATCATACAAAATCGCATCTTTTTGTGTGTAGAGCGCACTGTAGTCTTCTGCGTAAAATAACGGTCTGAAACCAATATTATACTTTTTGGAGTCTTCACTGTCAAAAGTATATTTATAATCAAAGTTTGGCAATATTGCAAGTCCATTCGAATTATTTTTGAAAGAATCGTATGTATAAAATATAAGTTTTATATCAGGATTATTTTTTCTCAAAAAATCAATAAAAAACTGCGGCGTCGCTTCACCTTTAATCAGCAAAAAATAATGATATCGATTAGACTTTATTTTTTCGATTACTCCTTTAAAATAGGAATTGATCTTTTGGGCATAAACCTCCTTTTTTATACGAATAATGGCTTTGCTAAAAAAGGAATTTGATGGGCGTTCATCAAATAAATCAACAATGCCCCCCATTTCCTCAAGTTGTTTCTTAATCAGACATTCGTAATTAAAAAACTTTACCGAGACCAGCAATACTCTTTTATTGACAAGAACACACTCTGCCATAGCTTTTACTTATACAATCCCTTGACTTTCATTTCATCGATCGAACGCTGATACTGGTCTTCCTGGACCTGTTGCGTATTCACCCATGATGTAAACTGTTTGAGGCCTTGTTTAAAAGACACTTTTGGTTCAAATTCCAGCATGCTTTTAATCTTAATAAGATCGGCAAAATTATGTCGAATGTCTCCCAACCTGTAATTTCCTGAAACTGTTACTGGCACTTCAACACCATAGTTCTGTTTTAATTCATTCGCAACGGTAAGTACATCAGTAGGCACTCCTGTACCCACATTGAACACTTGATTATTCGCAGCTTCTTTTTCCAAACCCAATATTGTGGCATCGACAACATCATCAATAAACACAAAATCACGTGTTTCCTTGCCATCCTCAAATATATTAATTCCATTTCCGTTTTTTATTTGAGTAGAAAAAATAGAAAGAATACCAGTATATGGATTTTTTAGAGATTGGCCGGGGCCATAAACATTTTGATAGCGAAATGCCACTGCCGCAATACCAATAGTTGGGCAAACGGTGAGAACCATCTGCTCCTGATTTTGCTTGGAAATACCATATACCGAAGATGGGTGTATTTTTGAATTTTCGTCCGTTCCCACTAACGCCAATGCTGAAGAGCCAGGGTACTTCACTTCAAAGTCGCCTTTGTCCATGTCTTCGGTGGTACGTTGTGTCGGATATACATCTCCAAACTCTGGGCTTATATACTTTCCCTCCCCATATATAGACCGTGAGGATGCGACAACAACTTTTTTAATATTGTGATCTGAATTCACCAATAAATCAAGCATTATTGCAGTTCCACCAATATTAACGTCAATATATTTTTTCACTTCATACATTGACTGCCCGGTACCAGTTTCAGCAGCATAATGGACAATAGCATCTTGTCCCTCCAAAGCCAGCTTCCAGTCGTCTTGATTAGTAACAGAGCCATGAATAAATTTCACCTTATCTTTGATACTCAAATAAAGAGGTGAGGTTTCAGTCGGATTATTACCATGAATTTGCGGGGAAAGATTATCCAAAACTGTGATATTATAGCCTTTCTCAATCAGCTTCAATGCTAAATTGGAGCCAATAAAACCTGCTCCACCAGTAATTAATATGTTTTTCATTTTTATATTATTTTTTCCCATTGCTGAGTATCAAAGTTAAACCTCTTAACAATACGCGCAGGAACACCAACAATCACACAATAGTCAGGAAATACACCTCTTACTACGGAATTCGCTCCAACTACACATTGTCTTCCCAAAATAGTACCAGCTTGGATTGCGGCTCCAATTCCAATAAAACAATTTTCTCCAATTTGGGTATTTTTAATCAACATTTCCTGCTCTAATATATGTCGATCAATTTCGGTATAATTATGATCTATATTAGTAATAAATACATTTGCCAGTATTGTTGTAGATTCCCCAATAATAAGATTGCCTCCGGACGTAATGTGTACATTTTGCCCTATTGCTACATTATCCTCAATAGTCAAAGAAGAATCATCACCATGTACCTCAAGTCGTACATTTGGAAAAATCCTCACTCTTCTACCAATGGCTATTTTATTAACCCCATGCAGAAAAACCGGCTTTCCTATATATGACGGAAATTCAATTTTTTTAAAGAAAAATTTATATAAGATAGCTCTTACCGTCCAAAATAATTTACAGATCATTTATATTTTAATTTTCTTACAACATATTTTAATCTCGAAAACATTCTAAAGAAAAAATATTCAAAAATATTTATATATCGCAAGGTATACATTTCCTTAATATTTTTTTGGACACCTTGTTCCATCCCGGCAATATTACTTGATAATCCACTGAAACCAACTGAAGGTTTTCCACCTCCTGTTATTACTAATTTTTTATTAAGAATTACCATATTGGCGACTCTTGAAGCTTTCATCCAATAATTAGCATCCTCTGAATATTTCTGATTCTCATCAAATAGCCCAATACGCTCCAAAATGCTTCTTTTAAATACAGCTGTTGATGTTTGTCCAACAACCTTGATCATTAACTTCCTTAATGTAACAGATGCAAATTTATCATCAATTAGTATATACGGGAACCCTATCCTATCATTA
The DNA here is from genome assembly GCF_002377215.1 of Sphingobacterium sp. UBA3519. Classification (NCBI taxonomy): domain Bacteria; kingdom Pseudomonadati; phylum Bacteroidota; class Sphingobacteriia; order Sphingobacteriales; family Sphingobacteriaceae; genus Sphingobacterium; species Sphingobacterium sp. UBA3519. The sequence goes on along the minus strand of NZ_DFPI01000027.1, from coordinate 53,266 downwards.
TTCCTTAAACAAGTCACAAAATCAATATCCGAACGCAAATACGGGAGTTGCCATTCTAATTTATTAGCAAGCCATTCATCATCTGAATCGAGTAGAGCTATTACCATTCCACTTGCATTTCTTAATCCAGTATTCCTAGCTTTAGATACTCCTCCATTTGGCTGGGAGATCAACTTTAAATCCACCTGAGGATATGCTTGCTTAAAAGCTATTACTTCATTCTCGGAATTGTCTTGAGACCCATCATTAACTACAATTATTTCTACATTTCCTTGATATGTTTGCTGTACAACAGATTGTAAAGCCCGCACTATTGTATCCTCCGAGTTATACATCGGAATGACTACTGAAACATCTATTGACATCGATTGAAAATATTACTTTATATCTATATTTTTAAACTTATCTTTTAAAGCAGATTCAATTGCTTCATTACTGTAATAATTAACGAAGATACCCCTAGAATAATCATTTAATGGAAAAATCCTACTCTTCTCTAGCCGTTGCAACGTTTTCAGAAAGTTATCCTTATTACATTCGATCATTGCACGATCGTCCCTCACATATCCCTCAAAAGCCTCCTTTGTACCAACAATAGTCTTGCCATACATCAAAGCCTCTGCCGTTTTAGTTTTCATTCCTCCACCTGAAAATATCGGTGCTATCACCAACGAAGCATTATAGTAATATGTAGACAAGTCTTCCATAAAACCATATATTTCTAGCCGCTCATGATGATATTTCTCTTTATAAGCGTCCATCCCCTTTCCAATTATAATTAATTTGCCTTCAACATTGGGTAATATATTTTCTATAAACCACTCTATCCCTTCCAAATTACCAAAAAATGCCGTTCCCACAAAAAGATAAATGGGCTGTTCCAATGCATGGGTCAATGCCCTAGATTGCTCAAATTGATCACGGTATCCAGCTGGTAATATTAAATCGTATCTTTTTTGATAAATAGATTCTAAAACATGGCCATCTCTTTCATTTAAAACAATGTTAATATCGGAATATCTTACAGCTCTACTTTCATTAAAAGAAGCCCATATATAGAAGGGATAATGCCTCAAACCTGAAGTTTTTAAAAATTCTTTAGCATAATGTTTTTCTATATTATGATAAAAACAAATAATAACAATATCCCTTTTGACCTTCCGCTTGATTGCCTTCGCAAGCCGCCCCACCAACGACTGGCTAATAAAAACAAACTGGATTGAAGTATCACTGGCCAATAGTTTTAATACCTGCCGTTCAATCGTTGAATCAAGTCCGCCTATATAGAACTTCAATTTATCACTGACTGAATTCCCCCTTTTTAATGGCGTAAGAATAAATTGGTCTCCAAAAATATTCTTCAAGATATCGATATTCCGCTTGTTTACTGAATCTGATCCACAATCAATTCTTGCAATATCTTCACCCACATAAAGCAACTTTGGCATATTTATACTATTATTTTGTTCAATTTATTTATATAACAATCCAAACCATAGCTATTTTTATAATAATCGTGAAGAAAAGTACTTCTATCTTTGTAAGTCTCAATCATAGTTTTTATTTGTTGCAAGATATTTTCAAAATCAATTATGTCCACTCCAGGATCATTATTATTCTTAAGTTCACCAACAGCTCCAACATTATTGCCTAATACCGGGATTCCTGCTGACAGTGCTTCTAATGTTACCATCTCAAACCCTTCATAATGGGAAGGGAAAAAGAATATATCTCCAGAATTATAAAAGGTATTAATATTTTCATGATTTAAACCGACACAAATCAAGGTTTTCTGTAAGCCGTCGAACAAGTCTGCATTATTTGAATTATTACAAGCTATTGAAAACTTAAAGTTTTCAGTTTTCTCCACCAACCTCGCCAATTCCAAAAGTTTTTGAAGCCCCTTTCCTTCGTCAAGTCTTCCACAATATAACACATTGATATAAGTATTCCCTTTTTTTTCGTTTAGAGGTAAAAAAGTGGTGTCATCTACTCCATTATGAACAACAAAATATTGCCTTTCTGCCTTTGTATAGTATTGCTTCACTTCGTCGATAGCATTCTGGGATACCGCAAGTATCTTGTCTGCATTTTTTACAGCGATACGCTCCAATTGAAAAAGAATGCGATGAGACCAGCTTATTCTAGTCTTAGTTTTTAAACAGTATCCTTTCAATGTACCATGAATAAAGAGATAGTCGTTTTTGAAAAAAGGAGCATTAAAGCCATGAGCAATTTTCACATCCCCTTTATTTCTATTATTCCTTATAAATAATGATGCAAAAAAAGTAAATGCTATGACGTGAAGCTTTCCAAAAACACCCATAAATATTTTTGCATATTTGGTTTTTTCAACCAAATTTTTGTCAACAACAATAACGTCGTAACCCTTGTCTGTCATTATCTTATTAAGATAAAAACAAACTTTCTCAACGCCCCCTGAGTTCGACAACCCATTGTAGGATACCAAAAAACATTTTTTTCCGTTTATCTTTTCCATAATGATTTTGAAATATTGTTTATTCCACCCACAATCAAAAAAAAGACAAATTGCAGCTCCACAATAAGCTTCGGTTTTCTGATCTGGTATTTATTCTGAATCTGCTTCCAATTCTTCGTTAAAAACCTATGGTTGTTTTTAATTGTCGATTTATACCAAGCTAATCTACCTGAAGCATGTGAGCCTCCGGAGGAAACATTTCGAGGTAAATTAATTTGTACAGCGTCAGAGTTGAACATAATTTTCGCATCCAAAAAAGAGCAACGTACAAAAAAGTCTGTTTCCTCTCTATAACCGTTACCTAAATATCTAGGATCAAACATGACACTTCTTGCTAATGATGTGTTTACCAAAGCCGAAGCTTGCACAAAAGGAACCTCCTGCGGATTTTCTACTGAATATATAAAATTTGCCTCCAATCGCTCTAAATCGCATAGTTTTTTACCCCTTGGTAGATTATTATCATATTTTTTGACCACATCACGGAATTCCAGATTTTCATCCTCTTGATCCATATACAAAGCTTTAGCACCACAGATATCAGCCCGATTCTTTAAACAAGTCTCATAAAGGATTGGTATACAATTATCATATAAAATACTATCATCATCCCCAAAATAAATCCATGGTGTATCAACCATATTGATCCCAACGTTTTTTGCAAAAGCCTGCTTGGAATTCTCACTCAGTCTAATATATTCTAATTCAGGAATATGCAATAACATTTCTTTAACTACAGCCTCGGTATCATCAGTAGAACAATCATCTACCAATATTACCTTACTTACACCTTCTTGTAAATATGTTGGAATGGTGCGTTTCAATAAATGTGCTCTGTTATATGAGGGAATAATTACTGTTATCATAAGCTATCTTATCATTTCTGCTGGGAAATCCGTATCAAAAATACCTATCACCGAATTCATATATTGATTGTCTTTAAAAATCCGATACTCAAAATTTCCGGAAAGTAACGCTTTAACGTTATAAAAGGAGAATAACAGGAATATCATCATCAAAAGAAAGCTATTTACCTTATTTTTTAGCAATATCGTTTGATTATTCTGGATTACGAAAAACATTATGACCAAAAGTATTCCTAAAAAATAAAAATGTCGAGTAGATATGGTCGAATTAAATAAAAAGAGAAAGGCATAAGAGAGCGACATTAAACTCAAAATATACAAATTTTTGTTCGTACTCTTTATCTGCCTTAAAATATAAACTAAAAAAATCTGCACCACCAAACAGATCAACAACATGGTTTTATCAATTCCTAATATCTCCTCTCCAAGAAGATATTCTTTCATTCTCAATGTCAGAGGAAGCACAGGCAACAATACCATTAAAATCATGCCAAAAAAAGGAGAGAGCGCAAGAATCATGCGATCCTTGTTTTTGAGCCATTTTAAAAGAAAAAAAACAAGAATATAAAAAAGAATACTCCAATGGCTCATCACTGAAAACAAGAAAAACTGCCATGAACTTTTTTTTATTGTCTTTCTAGAAACCGCAACAAAAAACAACGCCATTGCCAAATACTGACGCAATACATTTGTATAATTCGGGAAACTGATCAATAAAAAGAAACCTAGAAACCAGAACAACAAGGATAAATTTCCAAGCCCCATTTCTCTATTCTCTGCATTCATCGAATAAATTCTAAAATTTTGAGCAGCATAGAGAATGAGTCCCCCATTTAGAAATAATAAAATAAAACTGAGCATCCTTGGATCATCTGGGAAAATCTGTGCAATACAAAACTGCAAAATATGAAAGAAAGGATCCCCGGCATCAAGAATAAACAACCAAGATTCATTCAAAGTAGTATTGGCAAACAAGTTATAGTACATATAATATCGCACGATATCGTAATTGCCCTGTGTTGTCGTCGTAAACTGCGTGAATGCAACAACAGAAAACACAAAAACAACGAATAGGAAATACGATATGGGGACTCGTTTAAATAAAAGACTAGCGCAGATAAATAAAAGTATCCCTCCAAAAAAAGATCCAAATAAACTTGTTAGAAAAATAAATAGCAACAAAACGTTTGCAGCTTTCAAACTATTTTTTTTCAACATATCACGTGTTTTTTTGCATTATTGATAAAACTATATTTTTGACTCTAACTATTACTTTACGAAAATCACTGCTGATACTGGCAAATACAAATATACTGACTAAGAGATAAGCAATCGATAATAATAGTGCATTTTTGACCCATTGAAAATAGTTAACATTGTCAAAATAAGGTAGAAAGGAATATAACAAGCGGCTAAAACAAAAAGATAGCACAATGCAAAAAACATATATAAAGATCTTTTTCAAATAAATTGCAAAACTTTCTCTTATTCCAAATTTAAAAAGGAAATATGGCTTCCAACACATCATTAATAAAAATTGACTTATCAATATTCCAGCCAAAATCCCCGTAAGACCAAATTTAAAACCCAAAAATGTTGATAATCCAAGATTTAAGAACATTTCCAGTATTTGGGCCCAAACATCCTGAAACAGACCATAGGCATAAATAAATCCATCTGTCACCCGGACTACTAAAATGAACAAATAGGCAACTAATAAATATAAGTCTATCATTGGCAACACATATTTTTCCCCCACCCATAACGCTATAAAACCTTGTGTCTGAAATATCATGACAAAACAGATCACTGAAACTATCCAATATTTTAAAACCGCAAATTCTCCAAAAAAAGCTAAAATTTTACCTTTATTATTTTCAGCTACCAAATTTCCGATTCCAGCCTGTGCTCCCGAAAACATAGCATTGATAAACAACAAAATACCATTTACAATTAACATATAATTACCATAAATAGCAACTGTAGTCAAAGACAAAATACTAAAAATAATAATCGGCGTGGTCTGATTTAAAATGAACTGTGAAAGTTGATGGAAGATCAATTGCTTTGTCTTAGCGATAATATGTGGGTACTTTTCTCTCAAGGAACTCCCCTCTGCAACTTGGATCTTTAACCAAGGATAGGTCTTAAAGACAATCCTATGTAAAAAATAGGCTGTTAGAACAGAAAAAATTAATTCCAATGTCAGCCATAATATATAACCATTCTGAAAATAGTAAACCGCTATAATCTGTAGTATAATCTTGAGAATTCTTGCACCTTGGGTGATACTATTAACTTTGTATTCCCGCTGGTCAGCAACCAAAAGAATTTGCGTATAATTTACTAGATAACTGAAAATAACTCCTGCCAAAGAGATCAGAAAAGTTGCATAAATAATTCCCAACGAAATAGACGTATTACGGAATATAAAGGGAATAGCTAGGAGCAAAAACAATGCTACAACAAGAACAACTCGGGCTACTTTTCGATAAAGCCAGCCCTGTATGGACATGATATTGTTTATTTCATTTTCATTACGATCCAGCAACGGTTTATATAAGCTAAAAGAAACCGCTGCTGCAACCCCCAATTCCGCTAAATTTAAAAAACTTAAAATATTTGCTATTGTCGTATTTAGACCAAGTAATTCTGCCCCTAATTTATCTAAAAAAACCTTTCTGGAAAAAAACTGCAAGAAAAGATAAAGAAAATAAAACAAGATCGCATATCTTGCATTTTTCAGACTCTTAGATGTTCTAGAAGCTTCGCCTTTCATAAACTGCCTAGAATTATTTTTTAATTTTCAATAAATACTCTCCATACCCACTCTTGCGCAAAGGTTCCGCAATCTTCTGCAATTGCTGCTGATCAATATATCCCATGCGATAAGCCACCTCTTCAATCGCCCCAATTTTCATGCCTTGACGCTCCTCAATGACATGCACAAACTGCCCTGCCTGCATCAACGAATTGATTGTACCCGTATCCAGCCAAGCTGTCCCTCGATTAAAAACACCAACTTTTAACTTTCCTCTTTTTAAATACTCTGCATTGATATCTGTTATTTCCAACTCGCCGCGTAAAGAAGGTTTAATATTCTTCGCAATTTCCACAACGTCATTGTCATAGAAGTACAATCCTGGCACCGCATAATTGGATTTAGGCTCTTTCGGTTTTTCTTCTATAGAAACAACTTTATTATCCTGATCAAACTCAACCACACCATACCGTTCAGGATCAGAAACCTGATAAGCAAAAACAACGCCGCCGTCGGGATTTGATGAGTCTTGCAATAACTTAGACATCCCAGAAGCGTAAAAGATATTATCTCCCAAAATAAGAGCAACCTTGTCATCTCCAATAAACTCCTCGCCCAGTATAAAGGCTTGTGCCAAACCATCCGGACTGGGCTGCTCTTTATACGAAAACTTACAGCCTATTTGCGATCCATCACCCAACAATTTTTGAAAATTCGGCAAATCCTGTGGCGTGGAAATAATTAAAATTTCGTTGATCCCTGCCAACATTAATGTCGACAATGGATAATAGATCATGGGTTTGTCGTACACGGGAATCAACTGTTTAGACACGGCTAAAGTCAATGGATGTAAACGTGTACCGGATCCTCCGGCTAATATAATTCCTTTCATAATGTACTGTCGATTATAATTTTTGCAACATTATTTTCAAACTGTCTTTCCAAGAAGGAACAGAAATGCTGAACGTATTTTTAATTTTTGATTTATCCAATAAGGAATAATGAGGTCTTCGCGCAGGTGTAGGATATTGCGTCGTAGGAATGGGATTGATCTGACAGTTCAATCCTTTTAGATCCCGAATTGCAACAGCAAAGTCGTACCATGAAATCTCTCCTTCATTGCTAAAATGATAGACACCACCTTCCCATACACCTGAATTGATAATAGAGCAAATAGCCTCAGCTAAATCTTTTGCATAAGTAGGCGACCCAATCTGATCATTGATAACCGAAATCTCTTCGCGCTCGCCCATCAAACGGATCATGGTTTTCACAAAATTATTGCCATAGGTCGAATATACCCAAGATGTGCGAATAATAATACCTTCCGGAAGCCATTTTTGAATAGCTTGCTCTCCCTTTAGCTTGGTGAGCCCATAAACATTAACTGGATCAACGGGCGCATCTTCAGCCAGTGCGATAGCTGAGTTCCCATCAAAAACATAGTCTGTCGAAATAGCAATCAATTTTGAGCCATGAATACGACAATATTGTGCGATCTCCTCACTAGCGAGATGATTAATCCGATCGGCCAACTCAGGCTCTGATTCAGCCTTATCGACAGCTGTATAGGCTGCGGCATGAATAATAATATCGGGTTGATATTGTGCCAAGATATCCTGTATAATAAGCGTTTGCTCTAAAGGCAGTTGCTTACGATCCAAGAAAAAACAGTCTCTACTCGTCTGTCCAGCTAGAAGATCTCGCAGTTCTGATCCAAGCTGACCATTGGCCCCTGTAACAACGATTCTCATAGACTAAAAACCTCTTTAAAAGTGGGGGCTGACTGGTCTTTCTCCGACAGGACCATCTCTTCAACAGGAATCTGCCAATCTACAGCCAAATCTTCGTCCAAAGGATTTACGCCGCATTCCGACTCTTTATGATAAAAATTGTCACATTTATAAAAGAACGTCGCCGTCTCGCTTAACACCACAAAACCATGTAAAAATCCACGTGGAACAAATAGCTGTAAGTTATTGTCCGCCGATAAGTTAACAGCTACATATTGCCCAAAAGTATCCGAATTTGGCCTTACATCCACCGCAACATCAATCACTTCTCCTTGCAGCACGCGTACCAATTTCGCCTGAGCATGTTCACCTGCCTGTGCATGCAGACCTCTCAAAACACCTCGTGTTGAATAGGACTGATTATCCTGCACAAAATGGGTATTTGTACCCGTCAGCTCATTGAAAGTTTTCGCATTAAAACTTTCCATAAAATACCCTCTTGAATCACCATATTTGGCCGGTTCCAAAATAAAACAGCCTTTTAATTTTGTTTCTGTAACTTTCATCGGATAGATTAATTATATTGATTTGCGTAATAATTTTGGTAGTCGCCTGAAGTAACGCGGTCTAGCCATTCCTGATTATTTAAAAACCAATCGATGGTGATGGAAAGCCCCTGCTCAAAGGTTACAGATGGCTGATAACCCAATTCCTGATTAATCTTGCTGGCATCAATGGCATAGCGTAAATCGTGGCCTGGTCGATCTTTCACAAAAGTAATAAGCTCCGCAGCAGTACCAGCCGGACGCCCCAATTTTTCATCGACTTGCTTACATAATTCCTTCACCAAATCTATATTTTGCCATTCATTGAATCCGCCAACGTTATAGGAGCCGCCGTTTTGACCATTATGGTAAACCAGATCGATCGCTTTGGCATGATCAATAACAAACAGCCAATCCCGTGTATATTTCCCATCACCATAAATAGGCAATGGCTTATTATTTAATATATTGTGGATACACAGGGGAATTAACTTTTCCGGGAAATGATTTGGTCCATAGTTATTCGAGCAATTGGTCAGCACAATTGGAAGGCCATAGGTATCGTGATAGGCACGTACGAAATGGTCGGAAGATGCCTTTGACGCAGAATAAGGCGAATGTGGATCGTACTTAGTCTCTTCAGTAAACAATCCTGTCGCTCCTAATGCGCCAAAAACCTCATCGGTAGAAACATGATGAAAACGCTTCCCTTGATAATTTTCCTTCCAGATCTCTTTCGCAGCGTTTAGCAGGTTGACTGTACCAATGACATTGGTCATCACAAAGGCTGTGGGGTCTGTAATGGATCGGTCTACATGGGATTCGGCAGCCAAATGAATAACACCATCCGGCTGGTGCTGACGAAAAATATCAAAAATCAAACTGGCATCGGTAATATCCGCCTTTATAAATTGATAATTGGGTTTATTTTCAATGTCCTTTAGATTTTCTAAATTACCCGCATACGTCAAAGCATCCAGATTGATAATATGATATTCGGGGTATTTATTAACAAACTCACGTACCACATGGGAACCTATAAATCCGGCTCCGCCGGTAATGATAATTGTTTTATTCATATAGCTTAAAATCTATTAATTTATTAAATCGGTATTCAAATAAAGTTTAATCTTTTGTTCGCTGAAAGCTTCGTTAAAATAGATACATACTTTTTTACCCAAATGTTCCCCAATCTTGTCCGCTAACAGCAATAAGTATGCCTCATTTATATCATCCCCTAAAATAAGGACCTCGATTGTTCCGGTGTCCAAGCCCTTAGCATAATCGCCCAATAGACTAACCTCCTGAATATGACCCGCTTGGTCAAGCACTTGCTCCACCAGCTGGTCGATACCCAAAAACGTATGGATCAAATTTTGGATAGGCCTAAATAACGAATGCTTCGTATTGGCACTATATACGATCTTATTCTTTTCAGTTTTACGTTCGAGGTAACCAGCTTCTGAAAGTTGATTCAATTCCTTACGAATGGCATTGGTAGATTCCTGAAACTCCTCTGCCAAGCCTCGCAGATGTGCCCTGTTTGTTGCTGATACAAAAAATTTGATCAGCAATTTCAGCCGTGTCTTTGAAGTAATCAGAGTTTCTAGCATTGGATAGCTTATTGAGCAACAAAAGTACTCATACGGATTTAAATTATCAAATCCGTATAGTGAATTAGTTTTAACTTTATATTATTTTATCTTAAAAAATCGACGATCAATACTGTTGGAAAAATGTTGTTTTATATCTTCAGTAAGATGAAAGTGTAGACGTAAGGCTTAGGAATACAATGCACCTTTGGTATTAATCGATCAATTTTGACTGATGTCGCTCTAATGTATTGTAAATCTTTTTAACGTCCTGTGATTTTTCCTTTTGCAAAACCAAAATAGCATCTTTGGTATAGACTAGGATTGCATTTTTCAGACCTACAAATGCAGTATAGGTATCGGTACCTATGACCATGTTACCATTTTCATCGACAGGGTGCCCGGTTGATTTGAGATAATCATACATGGACTCGAAAGAGCCGAGATCAGACCAATCAAAAGCAGTAGCAACAACACGAATTTTTTTTGAACGTTCCATAACGGCATAGTCTACTGATATAGATGGAACCTCTTTGGACAGATCAACATCGAGTTCCCCATCGCGGCGATGCTGCCAGGCAGCAAGCGCGGTCGCGTAAACTTTGGGCTCAAAGGTCTGCAGTTCAGAAAGAAAAGTATCTGCGCGAAAACAAAACATCCCAGAGTTCCACAGGAAATTGCCACGTTCGATAAAATCTTCGGCAGTATCCTGATTGGGCTTTTCGCGAAAGGAAAGAACATGATCATCTTTATATTCGATATAGCCATAGCCTGTCTCGGGACGGGTGGGCTTGATACCGAAGGTCACGATATAGCCTTTATTTGCTTTTTCGATTCCTTCACTGATTGCATCCTGATATGCCTCATCACCAACTATAACATGATCCGAAGGTGTTACGATCAAAATATCATCGGGCTGAGCAGCAAAGGCAGCAAAAGCAATAGCAGCAGCCGTATTGCGGGGCGTAGCTTCGATAATATCGAGATAAGCGATACCTTGGGTTTCCATCACCTCTCTGCTCAGCAAGTGATTGTCCCGGTTGCCGACCACAATAACCTGTCCGCAAAGGGGCTGATTGCGCTTAACGGTCATCTCGAATAACGAACCTTCTTTAAACAGTGAAAGATATTGCTTAGGGTAGCTTTTTCGCGAAAGGGGCCATAAACGGCTCCCTACGCCGCCCGTCAGGACGACATGTATAACTTTATTCATCTTATTTCTTTGTGGTTTCTTTTTCATAGACGACTCTGCGCAGCTGGGCACTTGAAAATCGGTGTGTACGCTTATTGTAATAGATATCTATGCCTTCCTCAACGCAGTATTTCTTGCCTGTAAAATCAGCATCGCGATATTCTTCGCCGATAATACGAAGATTGATAGGTAAGGCTTTGATCATATCGATCAAATCTTGCTCTGTCTCATAAGGAATAATCTCGTCAACATATCGGCAGCCTTCCAGTTGAATATAGCGTTCTACGATAGTCTGTGTGGGCTTTGCTTTTTCGGGAGAAACTTCTGAAGGATCGGTATTCAATCCGACAATTAAATAATCGCAGTGACGCTTGGCTTCTTCCAGCATCATAATATGACCGGCATGCAGCAAATCAAATACGCCAAATGTAATGCCTATTTTCATTTGAAAGGATTTATCAGTTTAATAATCAGCAGTCTTCTGTAAGAAAATACCGCTATGTCTATTTGTAATTGTCAATTCGAATTATTGCTCCGACTTTTCGGCAACAATTCGGCGTAAACCTGAACTTGAGAACCGATGGTCACGGCTATTAAAATAGAGATCTATGCCTTGTTCTTCACAGTACTGACGTCCGGTAAATTCGCGCTCGCGATATTCATCGCCTACGATGCGCACATCGATCTTAAAAGACCGCAATACATCTTCTAAGTCCTGCTCCGTCGCATAGGGAACAATCTGATCGACATACTTGCACCCTTTAAGCTGTATATACCGCTCAACAACAGTCTGTACAGGTTTGTTTTTCTCGGGACGATCCAGGGTCGGATCGGTCTGCAGACCGCAGATCAGATAATCGCACTGCCGCTTGGCATCCTCGAGCATCTTGATGTGACCGGCGTGCAACAGGTCAAAAGCACTAAATGTAATGCCGACCCGTGCTTCTTTTAATGGTGTTTTTATCATATGATGATTAATAAAGTGTATTAGTTGCAAACAAAGTGTATGCCTAAAACAACTGGCACCTAAATATACTGACTTATTTTTTATGTTCAAGCTTATGCATCAAAAAAAGCTCCGCACAAGCCCGGGCATCGGAAAGTGCTTCATGATGATTTAAGTCGATCCCCATTACTTCACAGCACGCATTAAGACGTGCAGGCTTAAAACCTTTGCTTTGATAAATTTTAAATGTACACTCCCACTGATTGGAGAGGCCAAGGCTTTCATAGGGCAAACTATAATGCAGCATCGTCTTGCGCAGTACATTGCGATCAAACAGTTCATTATGGGCCACCATCATGCGATTGGCGATAAGGGGCTTAATTTTAAAATAAAGTTCTTCAAAAGTCGGCGAGTCGAATGTATCACGTGGTTTGATGCCGTGTACGCGCGTAGTCTGCCACATATATTGATTTCCGGGCGGTCGAATCAGGGAATGAAACTCATCCACAATAAGACCATGCTCAACAACAACGAGCCCAATGGCACATGCCGAGTTCTGATTGGCTGTCGCTGTTTCAAAATCTATAGCTGTAAAACTTAACCCCTCTACCATTTATTATTAACTAAAACTTTGATATAATACATTTGTTTCACTCTTGCGCGGGTTTATACAAGCTGACGAAAGGTTATTTCTTATTCGCCAATGCCATAATAAATAAATCCTAACGATTCCAGCTGCTTTCTATCCAATAGCTTACGTCCATCAAAAATAAAAGATGGCTTATTCATACTGGATTTGATCTTCTCCCAATCATAATCTTTAAATTCATCCCACTCGGTCAATATCGCTATAGCATGAGCTCCTTTTATAGCCTCATAGGGGTCTGTTGCCACCGTTACCCATGCGCGGTTATCAGCTGGATTCCGTGTCCCCAATGCATCTAGGTCCTTATAGATCTGTGATGCCGGAACTTTGGGATCATAGACTGTAATCGCCGCCTCCTCGCTGAGCAACTGATCGCCCACATAGATGGCAGCAGATTCCCTGGTGTCATTTGTTTCCTTTTTAAATGCCCAGCCCAGAAAGGCGATCTTTTTACCATTCACGGTATTGTACATCCACTGAACTATTTTATCCGCAAATCGGGACTTCTGATGGTCATTTAAGATGATGACTTGTTCCCAATAATCAGCCACAGCATGCAAGTTGTAACTTCGTGCTATATACACTAAATTTAAAATATCTTTCTGAAAACAAGATCCACCAAACCCTACGGAGGCTTTTAGAAATTTGTTCCCTATACGGCTATCCCGCCCGACTGCGGCCGCCACCTCATGCACACTGGCTCCCGTGACTTCACATAACTCAGATATTGCATTTATAGAGGAAACCCGCTGCGCCAGAAATGCATTAGCCACCAGCTTGGAAAGCTCTGAGGACCACAAATTTGTCGTGATAATACGCTCGCGAGGAACCCAAGATTCATATAGGCTCACAAGTGCAGCTATAGCAGATTCATGGTCACCTCCAATGAGAACACGGTCAGGCTCATTTAGATCGGCTATTGCTGTTCCTTCGGCCAAAAATTCGGGATTGGAAAGAATTTGAAAATTAACTCCGTTTCCGGTATTGTCTAATATACTTTTAAGCGCTGACGCCGTCCGCACCGGTAAGGTGGACTTTTCCACAATAATTTTATCATTTTTGGATACCGCCGCAATTTGTCTCGCGCAAAGTTCGATGTATTTTAAATCTGCCGCCTGCCCTTTTCCTTTTCCATAGGATTTGGTAGGTGTATTGACAGAGATAAATATCATATCGGCTTCATCAATTGCACGATCGACTTCTGTCGAAAAAAACAAATTCCTTCCCCGGCATTCACCCACCACATCTGCCAAACCTGGCTCGTAGATAGGCAACTGACTGAGATCCGAGGCATTCCACGCTTTTATACGCTCGGCATTCATATCCACAACAGTCACCGTTATGGATGGATTTTTATTTGCTATAACAGACATGGTAGGGCCTCCTACATATCCCGCTCCAATGCAAGCTACTTTTGTTATTTTTCTCATTTAAATGAAATATTTTAATGCCATAAAGACTTAACGATTTCAATGATATAGTTGAATCTACAAACTTACTTAACATGTTCCTTTCCCACAAACAAAACCTTCTTGATTTCGCAGTCAACAGTAGCGATGATAACAAAAGGAGGTTGCTGCTGACCAATAAGATTCGTACTTTGTTCGGACTTGCTTCGGCCGTGGCCAGACAATGGCCCAATTGGTAACGAACCTTGTGCAGTCTTTGAACAGGAATTTTCTGTTCAAAGACTGTACGGGATCTGTACAAGATCTGTTCGAGCCCGAAGGTGGTACGAACACAAGGCGAATAAAACCATAATAAGATCCCCGAAAAGTCTCGCCGACAAATAAGGAATTACTTGCAGCTGCGTAATTAGCGCTTCTTGATCATGCCGCGCTCAGGACGGGTATTGACCTCACCCTGATTAAGTAAGCGGTATCCCTTTCGGCTTACAGCTTTAATAGAAGCTTTGGTCGTAATACCCGGTGCAGCATCGTTCAGTGCAGTCGCCAGCATGGTCTCTGTCTTATCGCCTACGTCGACAAACACATAATCCTTTATATTGGATATATCGGGAACAAGTCCATTCCAATACTCAGATACCCCTTTGGAATTGCGCAGCATAAAGGATACGGGCCAAAAGGAGACTTTATTTCGAATCACTTCTTCAAAGAAACCAACAGGCTTACCAAAAGTTCGGGAACTAGAAGCGATCACTTGTACGGTCAGATGTGGTTTGAGTACATTGATCAGCATTTCTGCTGCAGAGGCGGTACCTTCGCTCACGAGAAAGTAAACTTTTTTCAGATTGAGGCTACTGCTCCCACTGAAATAGGTATTTGCAAATTCTTGGCTGAGCTGCGCATCCTTTTTGATGTATTCATTCACATCATAAGTCAACATCAACCGCTTATCCGCACCGATAGTTCCGGCGATTTTATCGGCAACATAGGCGGAAGATTCCACGTAACCCCCACCATTGTAACGCAGGTCGACAATCAGGCTTTTGATATTAGCATTTTGGAATTTCGTAAAGGCATCGTCCATATTTTTTTTGTTGGTTGCACTACCTTTGATCTCTTCAAAGGAAGACAGGGCCAAATATCCTACATTAGTTCCATTATGTGTATAGACAGTATCTTTATAAATCGGATCAATGATATAGCCATTGGCGTAAGTAAGATTTTTGGACACTGTTGTTCCGTCTTGATGTTTAATTTGTAAATTAAGCGTACCGGCATTCAGCGCAGTCTCGAGTTTATTCTGAATTTTATCTCTTTCGTCTTCATTAAAGCTACAATCCTCACCTACACAAGTTACAGCTAGTGAATAGTTTGAATCGTTACCGACAGCAGTAATATAATCCGAACGTTTTAAACCTGCTAGTTGTGCGGGTGAACCTCCTTCGACAAAATAGATAATTGGATAAGCCGTTTTCCCATCCTCCGTCCCAAAGCTATTATAAATACCATAGCCATCATTGGTATCCATCATCAATCTGCTGGAAGCCCTTGCTCCAGTGTTATAGCCATCAAGTCCCACCATATAGGAAAACCTGTCTAATACACGCTCTTTATAGGCAGCATGTGCTGGAGTAAATGCTTTGAGGGCTGCTAAAACAGCATCAGCAGAGTTATATTGATCTGTAAACTTGGAGGGATCACTGGTATAATCAGGAATAGATTTGTCCCAAAGTGAATATAGTTTATAATACTTGTAGATATCATCCTTAATCAACTGGGCTTCGGTACGCTCGACTGGTTCGGGCTCGGGTTCAGGTTTAGGGGTATCCTTTTTACAGGAGAGGACTAAAAGTCCAGTCAGTGCTAGAATAGTCAAACGTCCTGTTTGTTTTAAAGGCGCTAAGTTCATAGTTGAAACATTTGTAAAACAAACATAAATAATTTAAGTTGATCCGCAATAAAAAAAACACGCCGACCATGGGGAGTGCCAGCGTGTTTACTACCTATTGAAAAACGTTAGAAGAACAAGCAAAGGCATGCGATAGTTTTAACAAAATCAAAAAATACCTGCCAAGCCTATTTTTTATGACATATTGATTTAATACTTATATTTTTCCTTCCATTTGTCCCGTAAACTTTGTCTTAGTTTTTCCTCCTGCGGATTTTGCCCGGGCTCATACAATTTGACACCACTAATTTCTTTGGGCAGAAATTCCTGAACGACAAAATTCCCCGGATAGGCATGTGCATATTTGTATTCGGCGCCATAATTTAAGTCCTTCATCAATTTGGTCGGCGCATTACGGATATGCAACGGTACAGACAGATCTCCGGTTTGTTTCACCAAGGCCTGCGCCTTATTGATGGCTTCATAGGAAGCATTGCTTTTAACCGAAGTAGCCAGATAGATCACCGTTTGCGACAGAATGATACGTGATTCGGGCCATCCAATAACATTGACTGCCTGAAAACAATTGTTGGCCAACAACAGGGCATTGGGGTTGGCATTGCCAATATCCTCAGAAGCCAAAATCAACAGTCGCCGGGCAATAAAGGACGGATCCTCCCCCCCTTCGATCATCCGTGCAAGCCAATAGACTGCGGCATTCGGATCAGACCCACGGATAGATTTGATAAAAGCGGATATAATATCGTAATGCTGCTCTCCCGCCTTGTCATAAATAGCCATATTTTGCTGTACCTGTTTCAGGACAAAGGCATTCGTAATTGGCTCTTTGTGCAATACGGCCGCATTGACAACCAGCTCGAGTACATTTAACAATTTACGTGCATCGCCACCAGACAGCCGCAACAAGGCCTCATATTCTTCAATGACAATAGCCTGCTTTTGTAAGTATTCATCTTCGTGCAATGCTCTTTGAATCAATCCGATAAGATCTTGTTCGGAAAGATGCTCCAACACATACACCTGGCATCGTGAAAGCAAGGCAGAAATAACCTCGAAAGACGGGTTTTCTGTCGTAGCACCAATAAGTGTCACCAGACCACGCTCAACGGCCCCCAAAAGGGAATCTTGCTGTGACTTGGAAAAGCGGTGAATCTCATCAATAAATAAAATGGGTTGATCTTGATTAAAGTTCATCAGCCGCTCGGCCTTTTCGATGACTTCACGAATATCTTTCACCCCCGCTTGAATCGCACTTAATGAAAAGAAAGGCCGATCGAGTTCTCGAGCGATTAACAAAGCTAAACTTGTTTTCCCAACCCCTGGAGGCCCCCATAGAATCATGGAAGGAATATTCTTTTGCTGGATGGCATGATAGAGTACTGCATCTGGCCCAACAATATGCTGTTGTCCCACATAATCGCTCAATTGCCGCGGTCTAAGTCGTTCTGCTAATGGAATTCGTGTCGCCATAACACAAAGTTAAAAATTAAACGGCATAGCGACTAAATATTTTAGCTTTAATCATCCAGGCTCTTTCGACGAAGAGTACAGTAAAGCGATAAGCTTCAGGCTTTCACAAGCATAATTTTAAAGGTCAGCATTCGCCGCCCGATAGTACTTTAACATTTTTTCACACAATTTTTCGTCATATTTGCTCTATTATATATGTAAATTGCTTTTGGCAGAGCATAACCGAACGTACAGGTTTATCGAATCAAGGAGTAGATTGCTCAAATATGCCCTTTAGCTAAACTTATGTAGACGTTAATGATAACGTAATATTTTATGAGAATGACAAAATACTGGATTTCTATATTTACCGCTTTGACTGCATTCATGAATATACCATGTCAGGTAATCGCACAGGATGCCGCCAAAGATTATACGGGCGCGATCAAACAATACGATGCTTCATTTAAGGGTATCGGTCCTGAGGTCTATTTTTTACCGCCTCCAAAAACGGCCAATGAAATACTAGCAGAGAACTATGCGGACAAGAAGTCTTTCAGCAAAGAAATTGCAAGACAGCTCCTGCTACAGCGACTGTTATTGCAACTGCGGAGCACCAATAACTTGGGCCATTTTCAATATTTAATGAATCCGATGCCAGCTACAGCGAATGTCTGGAATGACGCGATTGAGGCACAAAAGAACGCTCAAAATTGGATCTCAAGCTATGCCTTATCGAATGAAGCCGCCTTATTTTCAATTAAAAATAACGATAGCAGCAATGCGTCAAAGTTTTTATATCAAGCACTTTCTTTGGCAAATCGTACCGATAACAAGGATGATATAGCCACCATCAATATGAACATCAGTAATTTCCAGTTGTATCGTGGCGACTTTGTCCGTGCAGAAGAAAGTGCACAAAATTATCATACCTATGCCATGACGAGCAAAAGCTATGCGGAGCAAGCCAATGCCTGGCTGTTAATTGCCATGGCTCGAGCCGGTCAGGGAAATTATAAAGCGGCGGAAAATAATATTATCCGCAGTGCAATCCCCCTATTCAATAAGGCCAAAGCCTATGAAGGGAAAATTTTTGCATGGGAAATGCTTGCCGAGATTTATTTTAAGCAAAATAAATTTACCGAGGCACAGTGGTTTTTGCTACAGGCCCGCGATTTGGCCAATGCCAAAAAACTAAGTAGCGAGCTCGCTGAGATTGAATACCTGCTGGCTTCATCCAAGCAAAAAGATGGTAATTATAAGGTAGCGATCAAAGAATTTGTGCAGGCTGCTGAACTGGCTTCGGATGAAAATAACAAACAGCTCTCACTCGCGATATTGGACAAACTCGGTGAGGTGTATCTTGTGTTAAAAGACTATCCATCTGCTGATCAGACCTACAAGGCCTATACACAGTTGAAAAATGAACTGTATAATTGAAACAGTTAAAACAATCTGCCTCTTCTATTGGTCTGTTGAAAGAGCAGTTCACAAAGCGATTTTAAGCTTTTTGTAAATATTAAAGGATAAATCAAATAAATTTTTAGATTCTGCGATATTGTGCTACGAATTTCACTAAATTTAGCACGCTTATCAATAAGAGCTGAATATTTTTTAAAAAGAATGATTATTAAAACCGTCGAAAATATGTTTAGGAAACTCATATTTGCACTTTTTGTTGTATCCATTGTTTCTTGTGGTTCAAAACCACGGGTAGCGCTGCCTGAAGATGGAGGACTTAAACCAAGTACACAACATCAGATCATCGCGAAGGAAGTCTCTGGATTATTGGAAAATGCGAGCTACAAAAAGGTCAAAATGAATGATTCGATATCGGGCATCATATACGATAATCTAATCAAAAGTCTGGATCAGGGAAAAAATTACTTGCTTCAATCGGATATTGATGAATTTCAAGCGTACAGAAGCAATCTTGCTCAGGATATCAAAAATGGCGATCTTTCTGCTGCATTCCATATTTTCAATGTCTATTCGAAGAGATACCTGGACAGAATGCAATATGCGCTTTCAGAAATCGACAAGAAACAAGATTATACAAAAGATGAGTATTACCAACCTAATCGTGAAAAATTAGGCTGGTTCAAAACGGCAGATGAGGCCAACGACCAATGGCGCAAACGCGTAAAATACGATCTGCTTAACTTAGAAACTGCAAGTGGCAAGTCTACTGATAGTGCAAAGACCAAACAGGTGGAAACACTAAAGAAACGCTACGTTAATTTGATTTCGCAGGCTAAGAAAACAAACGCAAACGATGCTTTTCAGGTGGTCATGCAAGCACTGACAGATGCCGTTGATCCGCATACATCTTACTTTAACCCTTCTTTTGCCCAGGCCTTCAATGAAGGAATGGCCAATACATTTGAAGGAATCGGAGCCCGATTGATGATTGATAATGAGGCTGTAAGCATTAATGAAATTATCCCGGGCGGACCGATATTCAAAGACAAGAGCATTCATGTCAATGACAAGATCATTGCAGTTGCCCAAGGAAAAGATGGTGAATTTGAAGACATTATTGGCTGGAGACTCGATGCTGCTGTAGCAAAAATCAAAGGGCCAAAAGGAACAATTGTTCGCCTAAAAATTATACCTGCAGGTCAGCCAATGAACTCTCATCCGCGCATTGTTTCTTTAGTACGTGAGAAAATCGTCGTTGAAGAAGAGTCTGCAAAGAAAGAGATCATGAACGTGAAAGGTGCAGACGGAAAAATGTATAAGATAGGTATCATCAACATTCCTAAATTCTACATGGATTTTGACGCTTACAGAAGACGCGATCCAAACTATAAGAGCACAACGAGAGACGTCAGGTTAATCCTAGACACCTTGAAGCAAGAAAAAGTTGATGCTGTGGTCATCGATCTACGCTTCAATGGCGGCGGATCATTACCGGAGGCAATTGATTTGACAGGTTTATTTATTGATAAAGGTCCAGTTGTACAAGTAAGGGATACAAAAAATAATATCGATGTCGAAGAAGATAAAAATGCCGGTGTGTCCTGGGATGGTCCATTGGGCATCATGATCAACCGTTTCTCAGCTTCGGCTTCTGAAATCTTTGCCGGAGCTATCCAGGATTATGGCAGAGGAATTATATTAGGCTCTCAAAGTTATGGTAAAGGAACAGTGCAATCGGCAATCGATATGTCACGTGTCATTAGCCCGACTAGCCGCTTACTCCTAAAAGCCTCAGGTGAAAAAGATCCGGACACCCCAGAAGGTGCTCCTCAATATGGGCAGATCAATATCACGCTGGGCAAATTCTATCGTGTAAACGGTAGTAGTACACAACATAAGGGGGTTACACCGGATATCGTATTCCCTTCTCAGTTTTCTGCAGAGAAATTTGGAGAGAGCTCAGAAAAATCAGCACTTCCTTGGGATCAAATCCAATCGAGCAACTTCAAAAAAGTAGCTGACCTAAGTGGCGTTGACAAGAAATTAGAAACAATGCACGAGGCACGCATTAAAAACTCATTGGAATATAAGTATCTGAAAGAGGATATTGAAGAAGCTCAAAAAGATGAGGATGTTAAAATTCCATTGGAGCTGAACAAATTCAAGAAAGAGAAAGATGACAACCTCAAGAAAAATAGAGACCGCATCAACGCTTTATTGAAATTGCAGGGTAAACCGGCTTGGGAGGAAGGAAAATCCCAGCCTAAAATTGACCTGGATTTTGTGAAAGATGAAAGCGCCAAAGTGATGACCGATTATATCATCAACTTTGGAACAAAAAAACCTTTATAATTTCACTAGTAACAGAAGCGATCATTGAGCTAAGGAAAGGCAACCGTAATCACGGTTGCCTTTTTTTATGATACTCATCACAATAGGGAGAGTTTAACATTAAATTCACGTTTTCTTTGTAACTTATCGCTACATTCATTGTTTTAGTAATATAGCTCCACTGCGCGAGGTCTCCATTGTTCATGTAGATCATATTCATTTTGGACAACAGTGCGCGCAGCAGGTGCTAGAAATTAAATAGATAAAAAAGAACATCATGAAACGTATTCTCCTGTTAACCGACTTTTCAGACAACGCTCTTCTGGCAGCAAAACAAGTTGCCCTTTGTACAGAGGCCTGGAAAACTGAAAAAGTTATTGTCTACCATACTTACAATAGCGTTACCCTTGTCAATAACGAACCGATTGTCATTGTCAATGATGAGGTGAAAGAGGCCAAAGAGAAGGAACTGACACAGTGGTTTGACCAAATTAGATTGTTGTTCCCACCACAAGTGGAATTATCCCATCAGATGGAAGATATTGATTTACCCATGGGAGTCAATGACATGTGCAAATCGCACAATATTGACCTTGTCGCATTGGGTATTACAGGACAAACAGGTTTTGCAAAGATCCTCGTAGGAAGTAATGCCATTACATTGATGGATATCTGCGATAAGCCGATGCTTATCGTTTCTCACAAGGTAAATCCTGCCGTGCCCAAAAATGTATTGGCGACAACCGATCTGAAAGAGGTGGACCGAAAATTGGATTTATTCAACCTGGATCGGGTGCTGGACACCTTCAATGCACAATTGTATGTGTTGAATGTCGCTAAAAAAGAAGGTTCAGCGGCAGACCTGGCACAGGAACTAAAGCATCTGCACGAGCGCTTAGACAAATACCATCCTATTTACGACTATATGAGCCATGATGATATTACAGAAGGTATAGCCGAATATGCCAAAGAGAAACACATAGACCTCATACTGTCATTTCATAAAAAGCAAGGCCTATTAGCGAGCCTATTCAAAACAAGCATATCTAAAAAGATTGCCTGGAATGGCGCCGCCAACTTACTGGTTATTCCGATGGATAGGTCGTAAGAGAAAAATTAATAAAGCCGCAATCTAGCTTAAATTGCGGCTTTTGCCGTATAGTTCTTCCCCCGGGAAGTCTTTCCTTTGGGATTCTATTATTTCTTATCAACCGAATGTTTACCCGGCCCAATAAGGATAAGTCCTAAAAACACAAAACATAGTTCAATTGCATGGGATGCGCCGGAGATACCATCGCCTTTGGAAAGGTGCATTAATCCGGCAATGACCATCGTAAAGGCGAGCAATAATGCCGCTGGTCTGAAAAAGAGTCCCAGCAGTAAAAATAGACCACCAACAGTTTCGGTCGCAGCAGCCATAAAGCCCCAAAAAGTTGGCATAAAATGAATACCGATATTACCCATTGATTTACCAACCCCTGCCCAGAGCTCAGGGCCGCCCTGTAACTTAGGAAGACCGTGCATGATCATCATCACCCCCAATCCAACACGTAAGATCAACAGTCCTGTATCGCGATATTTACCCAATGAATTCCAAATTGCCATAAAAACGGTTAAATTATTAAAACTTAAATTACCAATCTCCCGAAATTAAAGAAATTATTTAATTTGAGCACCCCAATGGATCTGTTATATTCATAAAACTATTGGATTTATGATACTTAATGTGTAATTTAATGGTTATAGACCCGATTATAATGCGATGGAAAAGCATAGAAATACAGTTTAAGGCTTGTACAATACCTAGCCGCGGATTATGGATCAACAAATAACGAATAAGGATGAAAAACCTACTCTTGTTAACAGACTTTTCGGACAACGCCTACGCTGCAGCTCGATATGCCGCGCAATTAGCTCCACTCTGGGGTATTGAAAAGGTTGTCCTATACCATACCTATGAAGTAATTCCTACTGTAGGCACTGAACCTGTTGTCATCAGCAACTCAGAAATACTGGAAGAAAAACAAAAAGATCTGAATACCTGGCAGCAGGAGCTGATGTTGCTTTTCCCCGAGGGCATCGCCTGGAAGTCAGTTCTTGAAGAATATGAACTTAGCTATGGTGTAAACCGCACCTGTGCTGAGGAGAACATTGACCTTGTCATCGTCGGGACTGCAGGTAAAAGTGGTCTAAAGAAACTGCTTCTTGGAAGCAATACCCTCAAGCTGATCGAAAATTGTCACACCCCCTTGCTGGTGGTCCCCGCACGGGCAGAGTTTAGGGTACCCAAAAAGATGTTGATCGCCACCAATCTCAAAGAAGTCAAACTAAAATTAAACCGTCTCCTGGTGAATGCGTCGGAAGTATTACGTAAAAGTGAGGTCTATGTCGTCCATGTGACCAAAGAAGATCCTGCAAATAAAGCGGTAAATGCCGAAATAACGATCATGCAGGACTTATTGGCTCCTTATCATCCCATCTATAGTTATATACTCCATGCAGACATTGCATCGGGGATCAACCAATACATCAACGATAATCATATCGACATGATGGTCACTTTTCACCGCGACAAGGGCTTATTAAGCCGAATATTCAATACGAGTATAGCACAAAAAATGGCCTGGAAGAGTCAGGCTGCCATGATGGTCATCCCTGTACATTCGGGATAATCTGCAGATAAATGATGCAGCCAGATGCTGTTCGGTTATCCCTACAAATAGGTTAACTGAACAGAATTTTCTGTCGTCTCCAATGTTACTTTTCGCCCAAACATGAGGGCGTGATTGTCATCAATATGCCCTGCGGGGTAACCAAATGCGACAGGGAAATCGTACTCTTTGACTTTATCCCAGACGATTTCCGCTACACTTTGCCCAAAAGCTGGATCGTTGTCCTTCATGGCAGAAAAGCCACCGACAATAAGACCATTTAATTTTTTGAGTTTTCCAGCACGCTTCAATGCCCAGAGCATTCTGTCGATGGAATAATAAGCCTCACCGACATCTTCAATAAATAATATTTTATTCTTGTAATTGACATCAGAATCAGACGCAAGCACAGACAGTAAAATCGCCAGATTTCCACCCACCAGTTTTCCTTCGCCTTTACCCGCACGATTGGGGAATAACGTTTGCTCGTAGGCAAAATCCATATAATGACCGAACAATGCATTTTTTAAAGTCTCCAAAGAGGCTTTTGTCCCCGTTTCAAAAGACTTGGGCATCTGTCCATGTATTGTTGCAATTTTATAATTGCGTTGGATATGGCTATGCAAGACGGTAATATCGCTAAAACCCACCAACCACTTGGGATTTTTTTCAAAGTTTGAAAAATCGATGTCGTCGACAATACGAACACAGCCGTAACCTCCGCGCGCCGCAAAAACAGCTTTAATCGACGGGTCATCCAGCGCCCACTGCAGATCGGCGGTGCGTAAATTGTCATCTCCGGCAAACTGATGAAACGATGCCCCAACAGTCTCACCAATGACAACCTCCAGCCCCCAACTCTCTAATGTTTTTATGCCAACATCAATAGATCCACGTATAAAACTCGCAGGACAAACAATAGCGACTTTATCGCCTTCTTTCAGAAAATCAGGAATTTTGGACATATTTTTTTATCGCTAATGATCAAACAAAACCTTCATGGCTTCGAAGACACCAACAGCTATGCAAGCGAACTGAAGAATCTTTCTGGCCAATAACATCAAACACTTTCGAAAAAAAGGACCGCTACATTGCAAAGTCCGATTAGAAATATACTTGATATATGGTGCTTATATGTACAAATAAACGTAAATTTATCTAAGTTTTCTACCGCTATGTTGAATAATATTTCTACGATAACAAGAGGTTAAATAGCAGCGTATTTTAATCAAGTTGCCGTAATCGTAGAAATCAGCCAAAACAAGAATTCAAGAATAAATTGTTCGATATGACATGCATTTATATTGCATATAAACAGCAATTTATCTAAGTTTGCCAAAGAAAACAAGTACACACTTAAATATACTTTCAAGCATTGAGTATTCTAGATAAAAAACGTTATACCATCACATCGGCATTACCTTATGCCAATGGTCCTCTACATATTGGACACCTTGCCGGAGCTTATATCCCAGGGGATATCTTTGTCCGTTATCTGCGTCTAAATCAAAAAGATGTAGTCTATGTTTGTGGTTCAGATGAGCATGGTGCGGCGATTACCATCCGTGCAAAAAAAGAGGGCATCACCCCACAGCAAATCATTGATAAATACAACAAACAAATCAAAGAAAGCTTTGAAGAGTTTGGTATCTCTTTCGATATCTATCACCGTACATCGGAGCCTATCCATCACCAGTTATCCCAGGATTTCTTCTTGAACCTTTACAACAAAGGTGAATTTGTCGAGAAATTTTCCGAGCAATACTATGATGAGGAATACCACCAATTCCTAGCAGACCGCTATATTACGGGAACTTGTCCAAATTGTAAGTCCGAAGGAGCCTATGGTGACCAATGTGAGAAATGTGGAACATCACTTAGCCCAACAGATCTGATCAACCCGATTTCCACGTTAAGCGGAAAGACACCGGTTTTGAAAGAAACAAAACACTGGTATCTACCTTTGGATAAATACCAGCCTTGGCTTGAAAAATGGCTGATCGAAGGAAAGAAAAATATCCTGAAGTCCAACGTTTTTGGCCAATGTCAATCGTGGCTTAAATCTGGTTTACAACCGCGTTCAATGACAAGAGATCTGGATTGGGGGGTTGATGTTCCTTTGGCTGAAGCAGAGGGTAAAAAACTCTATGTTTGGTTAGATGCGCCTATAGGTTATATTTCAGCAACAAAACAATGGGCTTTGGACCATGGTAAAAACTGGGAAGACTATTGGAAAACCCATGAAAACCCAGCAGACGATTCTACGCTGATCCATTTTATTGGAAAAGATAATATTGTTTTCCACTGCATTATTTTCCCGGCGATTCTTCATGCACACGGCGACTATATTTTACCAGAAAATATTCCAGCCAACGAATTCCTGAACCTGGAGGGCGACAAGCTGTCCACGTCTAGAAACCATGCGGTTTGGTTACATGAGTATCTACAGGAATTCCCCGATAAACAGGATGAACTGCGTTATGTATTGACATCCATATTACCGGAAACTTCAGATGCGGAGTTTACCTGGAAAGATTTCCAAGCTCGGATCAACAATGAGCTGGTTGCCATTTTTGGAAACTTTGTCAACCGCGTCTTGGTACTTTCCCACAAATATTTCGATGGCAAGGTATTGAACGGCTCGCCACTAACAGCTGTAGATCAAGCGGTACTGGATGAACTAAAAGCATACCCTACTTCTATCAAATCTTCTTTGGAGCAATTCCGCTTCCGTGAGGCATTGGCAGAATTTATGAATGTAGCTCGTCTAGGCAACAAATATCTTGCCGATGAAGAACCATGGAAGATCATTAAAACAGATGAGGAGCGTGTCAAAACAATCCTAAATGTAGCCGCTCAGATCGTTGCCAATCTTGCTGTTCTTGCACAGCCGTTTTTACCAAAAACAGCTATCAAATTATTTGAAATGCTTAATTTTCCACAAGGGAACTGGAACGACGCAGGTTCGGATGCTTTGATCAAAACTGGACATCAACTGGGTGAAGTGCAATTGTTATTTGACAAAATAACCGATGAACAAGTCGACTTCCAACTAAACAAACTTGCTGAAGCAAAAGCAAAAAATCTAACTGATAATGCAAAAGTTGCTCCTGCGAAAGAAAACATCAGCTTCGATGATTTTGTTAAAATGGATATCCGTGTCGGAACTATTGCAGCTGCTGAAAAAGTTGCCAAAACCAAGAAATTGTTAAAATTGACGATAGACACCGGCTTAGATACACGCACAGTCGTTTCGGGTATCGCAGAGTTCTTCAGTCCTGAGGAAATCGTAGGCCGTCAGGTATCTATTTTGGTCAACCTTGAACCTCGTGAAATCAAAGGAATTATGTCACAAGGAATGATCCTGATGGCAGAAGATGCTGACGGCCGATTGGATTTTGTCAAACCGGATACAACAATTAAAGTAGGAAGTACGGTACGTTAATATAAAACCCGCATTTCTTTTATACAAAAAGCCTGTTCGTATGAACAGGCTTTTTTATCATCTCGACGGGACAAGAACGGTATAAGATTAATCCCTAAAAGAGTATACTCTGCAGTCGTTTTTTAAAGGCCTTCTCATCCATATAGTCATAGACGGTATCTTTCAGCTTCTTTATGATCTCCGCTCTGGATTCCGCAACCACCTTTTTCTTTTTGGTCAGCACATTGGAAAATGCTGTATTGGTAATCTCCACCTTTGTGGCAAACATATTGACATTCATGCTCGGGATAGATATCCCCATTACCAGCCCAGGGAGCCCATGGATAAGCTCAGGCCCACCAGAGATTGGTATTTGTCCAGCAAAAAAGGCTACTACATAGACCGAATCTTGAATAACACCATTTGCTCTCCGACAATCATATCCCGCAATATTTCGGTATTCATCCGTATATTTCCATTTAACCGCAGGCAAAGAATCTTTGAGCAACAACTGCTCATCTCCAAAAGGGAGCAACTTTGAAAACTCCTGATTCTGGAAATTAATATAGGTTTTTGAATCGGGAAGAATAGAATTATAGTAAGTCACATTACGATAATTCGCAGGATAATCCTCCTGCACGGTTTCAAACAGGGTTTCATTATCGTAAAATTTCAAAATATGGTGGGTCACTACCTCGGCAGGCCCATTTTTCACGGCATTGTCGACCATCAGCTTATCCCAGGTATCTAAATCGGGCTTGCTGAGATAATTACGCTTTAAGAAATTCTGCACATGGAACTTCCGTTCATAGGTGACCGTTCCGCTGCTCGGAAAATAAGCATGTTGTGCATGGGCTGTACCCGAGCACAGCAATAATACCCAAACCATCAACTTGATATACTTACTCATTTGGCATCTCCTTTCATTGTTGTAAAATTGTAGATTACTTTTAGCATTCCATACCGACGTAATACGTCGTTGCTGGTCTGAATAAATGAAGTTCCATTCTGATAACGATACACTCCATTATTTTTGTTCAAAATATCATTGACAAATACCTGTACCTCCAAGGACTTATCTTTCAATAATTTCTTGGAAACATAACCATTCATATTAATGATATTAATGGATTCAAGCGTTTTTGTAGCGGCCTGATAATTCTGGTTTGTCGACAGGGAAATTTTAAAGTCTTTTGGTAAATAATAGGTAATCTCCGAGAAGGTCCTGAATTTAAAAGTCGTCCGGTTCAACTCAGGCTGCAGATAGGAATTCATCTGCTCCGCACCAGGGCTCATGGAGATGTAAAAATCCATTTTGTTTGCTTTATATCGGCTAAAACCAATACTTGGTGCTACACTCCATGTCTGATTTCTATTGAGCTTTGGCTCTTCATTGAAGGAGGATAAGTAGCTAAATTGGCTGTTATACTGCGCATTCATGCCAAGATTCATTTTTAATCCCCATTTTTTCTTCAATACAAAACTGTATCCTCCACCACCATACATACGCCAATTGTCTTTATCAATATTGACGTAGGAAATTTGCTGTGTACCTTTATCTAGATCATAGCGCACGCTATTGTTGATACTTTTCTTTCCTTGATCTGCACTCACATAAAAATAGATACTCTGATCCTTTAACTGCTTGTAGTTATTGAAATTAACTGAATAGGAGTTATCAAAGCCCGCTTTCAGATCTGGATTATCCAAATACTCGACGAGTGGCTGGGAATTTTGTTTCAACGGCTCTATTTGCGTCAAGGAAGGCTGGCTCGTGCGGCCGCTGTAGCGGAAGCTTACATTTTTGCTTTTCGAGATTTTGTAGTTGATGGAAAGATTTGGAGCAACAGATGTCTGGTTCCGCTGCAGTATTGTATTCAGGTTGTTATAGGTTCTCTTGACCTGTTCAAAATCAACTCGATTGCTCAAATTTACTGTTAATGTATTCGACTTGTAATTCAAGGAGGCGTTGACACCATTTTTTAAACTGTTAAAATCAAAATCGTTGAGCAGGTTTTGGTCCAATACCGTATATTTTCCTGTAGCCGGATCTTTATCAAATGACTGATTGAGTGTTTCCGATTTATTTTGATTGAATGCATAACCTATTGCAGCGGTCAGTCTTTTAGAAAGCGGCTCCGAATAGGTTACTGAAGCACCGTAGGTATTATTCGCCAGTTTATCATTTTTATATTGATCGATCAAGGTTGTATCTCCGGAACTTTGGAAGAAGTTTTCCGAAAAATACTGTGTTTTGTTGCGATTTTGATCTGCATTCGCATTGACATTGAAAGTAATGGAGCGGCGATCCTTTTTAAAACGACGTGTAAGCATCGCATTGACATTAAATCGATCCTGATCATTATTTAAATCTGTCCTGGACGAAGTCCGTGTAATCAATGTGCCATCCAATTTACGTTGATCTGCTTCGGAATTGGATAAATTGTCACGGCTAGATTTGGTAAAGCCCATGGTGACAGTAAGGTCAGCAAGCGAATCAAGCTTATAGTCATACCGCAGATTTGCAATATTTGCCTGTGTTTCTGTTTCAGATGTGGTCACATTATTATCTACCTGTGCGCGTTCAGGAAGGTTATTCTGTGCGTTGTATGTACTTGTATTGTTGACATTGATTTGATTCCGCTTGAAGTTGACATTGATCTTATGCTTATCATCTTTGGACTTATCCGAATAGCTTGCTCCCATGTTGACAGCCTTAGGTACGCCACCACCATAGTATTTACCGTCCCATCCCCCATCAGAACCATCACCACCAGAGGAAATCATAATGCCTCCGCCCTCCATCATCTGCACATTGCTACTTCCGCCCACACCATATTTTTGGCTATCTTCAAAACCCAATCCGACCATTCCATCATTGGCCAGAATACCATAAGCAGCAATTTTCTGCGAGCCCTTAAACTTATTGAGCATGACTTTTCCGCCATAATATTTATCGGTACCAGCTCCCGCAACAGCCTGACCGAACATTCCCTTTTTCTTATCTTCTTTGAGCTTGATATCAATTGTCTGTGTACGTTCTCCGTCATCCACGCCGGTACGTACGGCAAGATCCGATTTCTTTTCATAGACCTGTACTTTGCTGACCATATCTGACCGAATATTCTTAGTGATTAGCGTTGGATCATCGCCAAAAAACTCTTCACCATCAAGCAACACCTTTTTCACTTCCTTCCCCTGCGCGATGATCTTGCCTGATCCATCCATTGTAATACCCGGTAATACCTTTAGCAGGTCTTCCACTTTAGCATCCTTCTCTACTTTAAAACTACCTGCATCATATTCGATGGTGTCGCCTTTGATCACTTCCGGAATTTTACCATTTACCTGAACCTCTTCCAAGAGTAGAGCTGCTTTAGATAGCTTTACAATACCGATATCTAAGTCTTCGGCAGCCACACGAATATCCTTTACCAAGTCAGCATACTGTGGATAGGAAACCACCATTTTATAGGTACCTGTGTCTAGATTAGCAATTTGGAATGTTCCATTTTCCTTCGTCCGGCCAAATTTAACCAAAATCGAATCTTTGGGACTGAGCAGCGCGATTGAAGCTTGATGTAGTTTTGCGAGATCTTTGATATCTGCCACCGATCCCACAAGTTTATGTTGTGCATAGGACTTGGAACCCAGGACAGAAAATAAAAGAAACAAAACTAGGGAATAGGTTAGTTTCATAAATTTTCGTTTATATATTGTCGGCGTAAATATATACATGTTGCTACGGAAAATTCGTAAAATAATGTTAAATAATTATGCAATTAATAAAATAGACTCAGCCCATTCAAATAAAACACGATAATACACTCTATACCAATTATTTTACCGCACACAAAAAGAGGCGTAACTTATTTGTTACGCCTCCAGTATAAATAGAAAAATATATTTTATTTCCTTTAATCTACATTCAGGTTCAATTCTTTTTCCTTATTGATTAAATGGGCAATACTTGTATCGTTTAAAATCTGCAACATGGCATTTCTCACCTCTACAAACGTATCGCGTATGCCACAGGCATGCTCCTGTGTACACTCTTCGCACGAGCGGTAGAAGTTTAAGCTCACGCAGGGTAGCAAGGCTATGGGTCCATCGATCAGGCGCATCACCTGGGATAAGAAAACATCTTCAGGAGCCTTATTGAGGCTGTAACCGCCACCAGCTCCTTTTTTGCTATAGAGAATTCCGGCATTTCGCATTTCAAGCAGAATTTGTTCCAAGAATTTTTTTGGAATATTCTCCTCCTGCGCAATCTTCACGATTTGCATAGGCTCATTACCGTAATTACGACCAAGCACCATCAGTGCTTTTATTGCATATTTTGTTTTTTTGGAAAGCATAGTTTGTTTACCCCCTGTTGAATTGCAAATTTACGTTTTTTATTCAATAGAATAAAACCTGCCAGATTTAGCAGGTACCAACAGTCTCCTTATTGACCCAATACCGCTGTGATCGGTTTGCCGATGCTACCATTGGGCTCAGTAATATGCAATAACGAAGAGATTGTCGGTGCAATATCCACAATATGCACCTCTGTATTAGATACACCTGGTTTAATTCCCCAGCCCATAAATACCAGCGGAATATGGGAATCATATGCAGACCAGGTACCATGTGTTGTACCGGTCGAGCGCGGCGTACCGTCATACCATTGTGGTTCACAAACAATCTGAATTGCCCCACTACGTTTAAAGTTGTAACCATTGATCATTTTTTCGCGAATAGGCGCCGGAATCATCAGACTTTCGCCTTTTTCCATATCAGCCACATATGCGACACCTTCTGTATGGCGAAGCTCACGAATGATGGTCTCTTTTATTTTATCACGATCCAAGTTCAACGAATCAATCAATTGATTATTTAAGTGCACTTGGTAGTTCATCATGCTTTTAACAAGCTTCTCCTGTCCAAATTTTTCTTTAAGGGTTTTGTTAAGTCCTGTGATAATCTGACGAGAATAGAAATAACCACCATTTCCTTTCATATCCATAAAGAAACGAGAGTTATAAGAAGCGCCATGATCTGCTGTCAGGAAGAACGTGTAGTTACCCTTGCCCACCGTCTTATCGAGGTAGTTGAAGAAATCGGCAAGCTGTTTATCGAGCTGCAGATAGATATCTTCAATCTCCACTGCTGTCAATGAGTAACGGTGTCCAACGTAGTCTGTTGCAGAAAGACTCACACAAAGGAAGTCGGTATTTTTTGTTGGGTTATTTCCCATCTGCTCATTTTTGATTGCTTCCATAGCCAGATCCAACGTAAACTGATTTCCCATTGGTGTGGTTTTGATTAGCTCATAGCCTTCGTCTTTCATTAGCTTGGAAGTCGCACGCGGCAAAGTCGGTTTTTCTTCACCAGGGTACTTACCTTCATAGATATTATCATCTGCAATACTGTTGGCCGCATAGCTGCTGATATCATACATGGGTTTCCAGTCGCCTTTCAGGTATTTTTCGGCCAATTTTTTCTTGTTGAAGTCTACGACCCATTTTGGCAGTTTATCCATATAGAAATTAGAGGTGATCCAATCGCCTGATTTAGCTTCAAACCAATACGCTGCATCGGCAAAATGCCCCGCCGGTAGAATACCGCCGCGGTCTTTGATCGCGATACCGATCACTTTGGATTTAAAGTTAGAAGCGAGCTTCAATTGGTCCGTTACGGTCGACGCAAGCAAATTACGTGGAGACTGCTGCCCTTCCTTGGCGGTAGTCCCTACACCAACAACATTATCGTCCTGCGTACAGTACATATTCTTTCCCGTCTGTTCTTCGATCCAGTCATTGCCCGCAATACCATGTATGGAGGGAACTGAGCCTGTATATACCGAACTGTGCCCAATGGCTGTGTATGTCGGAATATAGTTAATCAATGTATTTTCACAGGAAAATCCTTCTTTCAAAAGTCGTTTGAAACCATCATTTCCATATCGATCCGCAAAACGATATAAATAATCCCAACGCATTTGGTCCACCATCAGGCCGACAACCAATTTTGGTCTTTCCGGTTGCTGCGCCATGGACGAAAGCGCTGCTATTCCAAGGACGACACTTAAAAAAAATCTTTTAATCATAATCGTATTAAGTATTAAAATATTAGTTTTTTATTTAGTGTAAAGTATTCCATCAGGCCTTAAAAAAGGAACAATAAATCGTAACATATTGGCAGCCCAGGTCTCCTGATATCGATTACTTCACTTCGCTAAAGTAGGGTTTAATCTTTTAAATGTGCTTTTAAAAATTGACCTGTATAAGAATCTTTACAATGGATAAGTTCTTCGGGAGGGCCAGCAAAGACTAGCTTTCCGCCTTTATTTCCACCCTCAGGACCAATATCGATCACCCAATCTGCCGATTTGATCATATCCATATTGTGCTCGATCACCAATATACTGTTGCCTAGGGCAATCAGTGCATCAAATGATTTCAATAACTTTTTAATATCCTGAAAGTGTAAGCCTGTTGTTGGCTCATCAAAGATAAAAAGTGTCTTCTTGCTGTTATTACCCTTAATGAGGAAAGAGGCCAGTTTAATCCGCTGTGCTTCACCGCCAGACAATGTACTTGACGATTGCCCGAGCTTAACGTAGCCTAATCCAACGTCCTGTAAAGGCTGCAATTTAGCCAATATTTTAGGCTGGTCTTCAAAGAATACAATCGCTTCATCAACACTCAGCTCGAGAACATCTGCGACAGACTTGTTCTTGTAATGTACATCAAGCACAAATTGTTTAAATCGTTTCCCTCCGCAGGCCTCACATGGTAAAACGATATCGGCCATAAATTGCATTTCAATTTTAACTTCACCTTCGCCCTGACAAACATCACAACGTCCACCTTCAACATTAAATGAAAATGCAGCAGGTTTCAATCCAGCAGCTTTGGCTGGCCCCTGATTGGCATACAAGGCCCTGATTTCATCCCAGGCTTTCACGTAAGTCACAGGGTTGGATCGCGAAGAACGACCGATTGGATTTTGATCGACCATTTCAACCTGTTCAACCTGGGTAATATCCCCCTCAATCGCATCAAAGACGCCGGTCTGCTCGCCGGAGTAATTGCCGATCGACTTCTGCAGTGCTGGGTAAAGGATACGTTTGACCAACGAAGTCTTACCTGATCCCGAAACACCCGTTACCACAGTAAAGGTATTCAATGGGAATTGTACATCAATCCCTTTGAGGTTATTCTCATGTGCCCCTTTAATGGTCACACTATTGGACCATGGACGGCGTTTTTGGGGTACCTCAATCTGGCTTTTGCCGCTGAGGTATTGACCCGTAAGACTTTTTAGGTCTTTCAGAATCTGCTGATATGTACCCGCAAAGACCATCTCGCCGCCATTGATTCCCGCTTCCGGTCCGATATCGATCAGGTAATCGGCAGCTTCCATCATTTCCTGCTCATGCTCGACCACTACAACCGTATTGCCAACATCGCGGAGGGATTTCAGCACAGAAATCAGGCGCTGTGTATCACGTGGATGGAGCCCGATACTGGGTTCGTCCAACACATAGATAGAACCTACGAGCGAACTCCCTAATGAAGTAGCCAGGTTGATCCGCTGCGACTCACCGCCTGAAAGGGTATTCGACAGCCGGTTCAGCGTCAGATAACTTAATCCAACATCGCACAAAAATTGCAACCTGTTATTAATTTCAGCAAGAAGTCTTTTGGCAATGACCAACTCATTACCGACCAGCGGTAAAGTTTTAAAAAACTCCAAGGCTTCTTCAAGTGGCATCAATACGATATCGGTGATAGACTTGCCCCCTACTTTCACGTAGGTAGCATCTTTTCGCAATCGGGTACCGCGGCAATCCGGGCAATCTGTTTTCCCTCGGTAGCGCGATAACATCACACGGTATTGAATTTTATAGGTTTGGGCTTCAAGTTCTTCGAAGAACTGGGTAAGGCCTTCAAAATATTGATTTCCCGTCCACAGTAGCTCTTTCTGCGCCGCAGTCAGGTCCATGTATGCACGATGTATCGGAAAATCAAATTTCAGTGAACTTTTGACAAGTCTCTGTAGCCACTCGCCCATTTTCTCTCCTCGCCAAGGTGCAATCGCGCCATCGTAAACCGATCGGCTCTTGTCTGGAATAACAAGATCGGGATCAATACCAATGATCTTCCCGTAACCTTCACATCGGCGACAGGCACCATAAGGATTATTGAAACTGAAGAAATTTGGTGTAGGTTCTTCAAAGGTTATTCCATCAAGTTCAAATTTATGGGAGAAATGATGTCGCTGACCATTTTCCTCCATATAGAGCTCGCCTTTACCCTCGAAAAAACCTGTTTGGACCGAGTCAGAAAGTCGATTGACAGTATCATCGTCCTGTTCAATGCGAACCCGGTCGACGACAATAAGTACTTCACCATCCTGGAGGTCTTTGTTGGCGATGGACTTATCATCGATAATAGTTTCGATTTTCTGCATACTATCACCATAGAAGACACGCACAAAACCTTTCTGTAACAGGAGCGACAGTTCTTCCTTAAGTTTACGCCCATGGGAAGGTATAAGCGGAGCAAGAAGTGTCACCGTTGTCCCCTCTTCTAAATTCAACGCAAAATCCACCACTGAACTCACACTGTCTTTGGTCACCTCGCGGCCTGATACAGGAGAAATTGTCTTGCCGATCCGGGCATACAACAATTTCAGATAATCATAGATCTCAGTGGATGTCCCCACCGTCGAACGGGGGTTGGACGTAATGACGCGTTGTTCTATGGCAATCGCTGGAGCAATACCTTTGATGTAATCCACCTCCGGTTTATTCATCCGTCCCATAAATTGTCGTGCGTACGATGAAAGACTTTCGACATAACGTCGTTGTCCTTCGGCATAGAGCGTATCAAAAGCTAAGGATGATTTTCCTGAGCCCGACATTCCAGTGATAACAACTAATTTATTTTTAGGGATATCAACGTCAATATTCTTTAAGTTATTAACTCTTGCACCCTTTATCTGAATATATTCTTTTGGAGTATGCTCCACCTGTTTACTCATAATAATCCTTATCTCACACAAAGTTACGTATTCTTGGCTGATAATATTCCTGCGAATTAAAAAGCAATTCGGTTTTCTATCACCTGAATTTCAAAAAAAGTTTATGATCTCGCATGCATCAATAGCAATGATAACGAATTCTTTCTATCCATTAGCCACCCTCGGTGAGTTCATTGGCCCCTACATGATAACAAATAGGTCTAAAAGTAACAGATCCACAAATGTTTGCTAAGGCCGCGCTTTGAATTATCAATAACGAAAAAAGCCATCGAATCAGATTCGATGGCTTTTTTATATAGCTTTTAACTATTGACTATTGAAATTTCTTCGCGTTTACTTTACGCTCGTTTTCAGTCAAATAGATTTTACGCAGACGCATTGATTGCGGTGTCACCTCAATATACTCGTCAGCTTGAATATACTCCATACATTCTTCCAAGGAGAATTTGATTGCTGGTGCAATACGTACGTTGTCGTCAGAACCAGAAGCACGCATATTTGTCAACTGTTTTCCTTTGGTAACGTTGATCGTTAAATCATTGTCACGGATGTGTTCACCTAGGATTTGTCCTTCATATACATCCACACCTGGATCTACGAAGAAACGACCACGGTCTTGTAACTTATCGATGGAGTATGCTGTTGTTGAACCTGTATCCAAAGAGATCAATACACCAGCCAAACGACCAGGAATTGTACCTTTCCAAGGCTCGTAACCTTTCAAACGGTGTGCCATAACAGCTTCACCAGCTGTTGCTGTCAACACGTTGTTACGTAAACCGATGATACCGCGAGAAGGGATAGAGAACTCAAGATGTTGCATATCTCCTCTAGCTTCCATAATCAACAATTCACCTTTACGTTGTGTAACCAACTCAATTACTTTTCCTGACACATCAGAAGGTACGTCAACAACAAGTTCTTCGATAGGTTCACATTTTTGACCATCGATTTCTTTGATGATAACTTGTGGCTGGCCTACTTGCAACTCATAACCCTCACGACGCATTGTTTCGATCAATACGGACAAGTGAAGGATACCACGTCCGTATACCAACCAAGCATCTGGAGACTCTGTAGGAACTACACGTAGTGCTAAGTTTTTCTCCAACTCTTTTTGTAAACGATCGTAGATGTTACGTGATGTTACCAATTTACCTTCTTTACCGAAGAAAGGAGAGTTATTGATGGTAAACAACATGTTCATTGTTGGTTCATCAATGCTGATAACTTCCAATTGCTCTGGATTTTCAAAATCTGCAATGGTATCACCGATATCGAAACCTTCGATACCTACTACGGCACAGATATCACCTGCATTTACTTCAGGCACTTTGATGCGGCCAAGGCCTTCAAATACCTGTAGTTCTTTTACACGTGATTTCACAACTTTACCATCGCGTTTCACCAAAGAAACAGGTTGGTTTTCTTTGATTGTACCACGAGCAACACGACCGATAGCGATACGTCCTACGAACGTCGAATAATCCAATGATGTTACCTGCATTTGCAAAGTACCTTCAGATACTTCTGGTGCAGGGATATATTTGATGATGGCTTCCAACAAGTCCGTGAAGTCTTCAGTACGATTTTTCCAATCTGTAGACATCCATCCTTGTTTTGAAGAACCGTACAATACTGGGAAGTCCAATTGCTCTTCAGTAGCACCTAAGTTGAAGAATAGGTCAAAAACATGTTCGTATACTTCTTCAGGACGACAGTTTTCTTTATCGACTTTATTGACAACGACGATAGGTTTGATACCTAATCCCAAAGCTTTACCTGTAACGAAACGTGTTTGAGGCATTGGTCCTTCGAAAGCATCGACCAATAGCACTACTCCATCAGCCATCTTCAATACACGCTCTACTTCACCACCGAAATCGGCGTGACCTGGGGTATCGATGATGTTGATTTTAACACCTTTATATGTTACTGATACGTTCTTAGATACAATAGTGATCCCGCGCTCACGCTCTAAATCATTATTGTCTAGGATTAATTCACCAGCATTTTCATTTTCTCTGAATTGATTGGTAAAATATAAAATTTTGTCTACAAGCGTAGTTTTACCGTGGTCGACGTGAGCGATGATCGCAATGTTTCTAATGTTTTGCATTGAGCAAGAATATTTTTATAAAATTTTAGGGTGCAAAGATAAACATTTTGCACCATAAAATTTATAACTATGTGTATTTTATTTAATTACACCTAATTCTTTACCTACTTTGGTAAAGGCGGCGATTGCTTTATCCAGGTGAGCAACTTCGTGTCCTGCCGAAATCTGCACACGGATACGGGCTTTTCCCTGAGGTACAACAGGATAGTAGAAACCAATCACATAAATTCCCTCGTCCAACATCTTGGCTGCAAACTCCTGTGCCAATTTCGCATCATAAAGCATCACAGGCACGATTGGGTGGAAACCTGATTTGATATCAAATCCAGCAGCCGTCATTTTTTCACGGAAATAAGTTGTATTTGACTCCAATTTATCGCGCAATGCAGTTGTCTCACTCAGCATATCTAAAACCGCTACAGAAGCTCCTGCAATTGCTGGTGCCAGGGTATTCGAAAATAGGTATGGACGTGAACGCTGACGTAACAAATCGATGATTTCTTTTTTACCGGAAGTGAAACCACCAGAAGCACCGCCTAAGGCTTTGCCCAAAGTGCCCGTAATAATGTCTACACGATCGATAACATCGAAAAGCTCGTGTGTACCACGTCCCGTTGCACCGATAAATCCAGTACAGTGCGACTCATCGATCATCACTAGCGCCTGGTATTTGTCTGCTAGATCACAGATCTGATCCAATGGAGCTACAGATCCATCCATCGAAAATGCGCCATCTGTAACAATGATTTTATGTCTAGCACCAGATGCAGCCTGCAATTGTGCTTCCAAATCAGCCATATCTGCATTTTTATAACGGAAACGTTGTGCTTTACACAAACGAACACCGTCAATGATAGAGGCGTGATTCAATTCATCGGAAATGATGGCATCTTCAGCACCAAATAAGGGTTCAAACACACCACCATTCGCGTCGAATGCTGCCGCATATAAAATAGTATCTTCTGTTCCGAGGAACATTGAAATTTTTGCTTCTAATTCTTTATGCACATCTTGGGTACCACAGATGAAACGTACAGATGACATTCCATAACCATGTGTATCAATCGCTTTCTTAGCTGCTTCGATTACTTTGGGGTGCGAAGACAGACCCAAATAATTGTTAGCACAAAAATTGACAACTTCCTGTCCTGTACTCACTTTGATGTCTGCTCCTTGAGGCGTAACGATTACACGCTCTTGTTTATACAATCCCGCTTCTTTGATTGCTTCCAATTCCTTTTCTAAAACTGGTTGTAATGTATTGTACATAATTCGATTTTATTTTTTTATACAATATTACAGTTTTTCATTGAGATAATGTGTTTTTCAATGGCTAATGAAGCGATCAATAGCATAATTTTTTCGCAATGCTATTGATGGTTTTCATTGGAATAAGTTGCTTTACCTTTCGAGAAAAGGGCTATTCACGGAGAATTCACCCCAAATCAATGATTTGGTAACATTAAACCGATTGCATAAAATTCCTTTTTTCAATCGCCCTACTTTTCCTCTTGCTTTGATAGCGACCAACAGGGAGACAACCGCGAGACATCTTCGGGCTGCAAGCAGGGTGAATGTAAAAATACAGCGATAGGGGGGCCAATGTCATTTACTCGTAACGAAGCGCGTCGACGGGATCCAGTTTAGACGCTTTTGAGGCGGGGTAATAGCCCGATAGCATACCAACGAGTCCACATACCGCAAAACCTAAAATTATCGCTCCCCAAGGTATAATAAAGGATGTGCCGAGCTGTAGCGCCAGGATATTACCGATCAGGATACCAATAAAGATTCCGGCCACACCTCCGATCATACAGATCACGATGGCTTCCATCAAAAATTGTTTCCGTATAACACTCGGTGTTGCACCGATCGCCTTGCGTATGCCGATCTCCCGGGTACGTTCAGTAACCGAGACTAGCATAATGTTCATCAATCCGATTGAAGCTCCCACAAGGGTTATAAAAGCAATCACGACCGCTCCCAAAGTAACCATAGCCATATTTTGCATCAGCATCTGGGCAACCGCATCTGATTTGGTGATTTCGAAATCATTGGACTGCCGCGATGTCAATCCGCGGATATTCCGAAAGACGATGGTAGATTCGCCGATTGCGGCTTCCAATCGCATCGGATCATTGGAAGAAACAGTTATCACATAGGAGGGCTCGGTACCCTGCATCACTGCCCGGGCCTTGATCAGTGGAATAAAGCAGGCCCTATCCCCGCCCATCCCGGCAGAAGAACCTTTACTTTTTAAGACTCCTATCACCAAATAGCGGATATTGTTAACCGTAATAAACTGCCCTATTGGATCAATAATTTCGTTGAATAGCATTTTACTCACTTCACTACCGATGATGATCACGCCACTACCTGTTTCAACCTCCCGCGTAGAAAAATTACGGCCTTCGCTAACAACATACCCTGATGTCTGCAGATAATTTTCATCTGTCCCGATCAGGCCGATATTGGGGTTTGTTTTTTTGGATTGATATTTTGCGGTCGTATTCCAGCTTACATTGGCACTGATCGATGTCAGCGCATTAAAGTGAAAATCCTGCCTGAATCTTGCAGATTGTGCATAGGTAATATTAGCAAAGACTTTTGAGCGAGTTCCTTCATTACCGATCCGGACATTTAATCCCCTGTTGCGTATGTTGAAGGAATTTGATCCCATGGATGAAAAGGAATCTGTTAGCGAGTTTTTCATGGCATCGATCGAGGTCAATACTCCTATTAAAGCCATCATTCCTATGGCAATGATCAGTGCTGTTAAAAATGTCCGCAGCTTATTCCCTACAATGGACTGTAGTGCAAGCTTGACATTTTCAACATAAGACATTTTTACGGCCATAGAGCTGGTATTTATAATTTGTAGGGATGAAAATACTGTAATTCCAGCACAAAACCAAAAAGGCAATTTACTTCCAAGAAATAAATTGCCTTTTGGATGGAATCTGACCTATCCATGCAAGCGGATTATGTTGATTTTGCGGCCATTTTCTGCCTTAATTAATTCTTTTCCATGTCTCGGTGCGTCCAAGCAGGCTCACACCAACATAACCCCTGATATCAAGCTTATCTCCTTTTAAGGTCATCTTGCAGCTATACGTTTTGCCCGACTTCGGATCATAGATCTTGCCATCAACATAGGTATTGCCATCCTTATCAAAATTGGTCAGGATTTCGAGGCCCTGCACATTTCTGCCCTGCAATGCTTTATCTGGATTTTTTATATCTTTCTTGGGCTGACCGGCTTCATTATTTGGAAATTTCAGCCAATAGAGCTTACCAAAAAACTTATCGCCTTTCTTGTAAATTTCAACACGACCTTCGCCGCTTGGGTTTTCCCACTTTCCGATGATGGGATCGGTCTGCGCAAATAATGCCACTGTAGTCAGCAGCATTATGAATGACATCATAATTTTCTTCATGGGTCTATTATTTTATGAACTTAATTCTTTCAATTTTCCCTACTATTGGTGATCCGATCGCTTATTTAAACGACGTAAGTACGTCGTTCAATTCTTTTCCACCATCGGCAATCGTCATACATAACACGCATAATCGTTGATGACCATACGGCTATAGCATGCATAGCTTCTGAATAAATATACAAAATATTTACTATGCTTGCATATATTTTTTATTACAGTATTGCTATTTATCAAACAGCCCCGCTTACTAATACCAGTTAACGGTCCATCCATCCATCCATCCATCTACTTCAAAGATTTAAAAGCGATGATCTAAACAAAGTTTGGCATCGGGTTTGTACGATAAGTATTATATTATTACTTTATTTATTCTTTATAAATTAGCACATATTATGAAATTTATTATTAGTCTTTTACTTACTGGTCTGGTAGTCGCAATTGCTTGCTGGGTTGTTCCTGGTGCTGAAGTTGCTGGTTTCGGTTGGGCTATCGTTACAGGACTTGTCATTGGATTTGTCAACGCCACTGTGGGATCGATTTTAAGGTTATTTACTTTCCCATTGAATTGGCTTACCTTAGGTCTAGTTTCCTTTATTATTACCGTATTAATGGTCTTGTTGACCGATTCACTACTTGGTTCCAAATTTGATGTACATGGATTTTGGACCGCAGCGCTGTTTGCCATTGTCGTTGCCATATTGGAAATGATTATTGGCAGTATGTCAAAAGATTAAGAGTACATTCATTAAATAGTATAAGGGGCTGTCCAAAAAATTGGATAGCCCTTTTTCACATTCCTCCACTGATATAACCTATCAGTTGAAATATATTTTTTACCGGTCCGATTCCATTAAAATAGTCGTCTTTATGGATGAGTTTATCCCCATTCCCTCGCTTTTTACGGCAGAATTCGGTAAATTTAATTCTCATAAAGAACCGCTGATATATGTGCGAACACAACCACGAGCATAGCCATGCCACACCGGAGCATGGTCTTACAACAAAGGAACAGCCTTGGTGGATCACCCAACGTAAGCTCCTCATGGCTCTCACCATCTTACTTACTTTACTCCTATTGAAATATGCGTTTAAGATCAGCCTTCCCTTTGGCATCAGCTTGACCTTAAATAGCGTTGCCTACCTTCTCGCGGGAATCCCCGTTATTCAAATGGCATTTCGCAAGGCAAGCCGTGGTGATATTTTTAATGAATTTTTTTTAATGACCGTTGCAACCTTGGGTGCTTTCGCCATTGGAGAATTTGAAGAGGGTGTCGCGGTAATGGTATTCTACCAAATCGGAGAGTGGTTTCAGGATACTGCCGTCGATAACGCCAAGAAATCAATTAAATCGCTATTGGATATCCGTCCCGATAAAGTAACGGTGCTGCGCAACGGGCAACAGCAGCAGGTAAATCCAAAAACCGTCACAATCGGTGAAATTATCCTTGTAAAAGCAGGAGAAAAAGTGGCGCTGGATGGTAAATTGAAAACGGAGAAAGCTGCATTTAATACCGCAGCATTGACTGGAGAGAGTAAACCCGATACAAAATATAAGGACGAAGCTGTTTTTGCAGGCATGATTAATCTGGAAACGGTTGTTGAGATCGAGGTTTCCAGTACATTTGAGGATAGCAAATTGAGCAAAATTCTCGAAATGGTACAGGATGCTACCGCACGGAAGTCCAAAACACAATTGTTTATTGCCAGATTTGCCAAAATATATGTTCCTATTATTTTCGGCCTCGCGCTTTTGGTTCTTATTTTACCCCTATTTTTTGTTCAGGACTATAGTTTTAAGGAATGGTTCTACCGGAGTTTGGTCTTCTTGGTGATCAGCTGTCCCTGTGCCCTGGTTGTTTCGATTCCCTTGGGGTATTTTGGTGGTATAGGTTTAGCCTCCCGAAATGGCATACTATTTAAGGGCGGGAACTTCCTCGATGCCATCACCGCAGTCGATACCATTGTCATGGATAAAACGGGTACACTTACAGCGGGTGTATTTGAAGTAACGGAAGTTTTTGCTGTCCATGGAGATCCAACGGAATTACTGAGTTACGCTAAGGCTGTCGAGGCACATTCAACACATCCCATCGCAAAGGCGATCGCCAGTTATCATTCCGGCAGGCCCGCATTGCAAGCTGAGAAAACCCAGGAAATAG
The DNA here is from genome assembly GCF_002377215.1 of Sphingobacterium sp. UBA3519. Lineage (NCBI taxonomy): Bacteria > Pseudomonadati > Bacteroidota > Sphingobacteriia > Sphingobacteriales > Sphingobacteriaceae > Sphingobacterium > Sphingobacterium sp. UBA3519. The sequence continues at coordinate 9,142 of NZ_DFPI01000027.1, read as the reverse complement.
CAGGCCACGGACTCCTCGCCACTGTTAATGGAAAACGTACACTCGCAGGCAACAGCAAGTTACTGGACAAATTCAATATCAGCTATCCTGCAGAGCTAAGGCAAGTGGCCTACTCCATTGTGTTGCTTGCCATCGAAGATCAATATGCGGGTTATATCACTGTGGCGGATCGGATTAAGCCCGATGCCAAGGAAGTGATCCAAACCATGCGTGCTCAAGGTCTATATACCGTCATGCTATCTGGGGATAAAACAGCGGTAGTAAATGAAGTTGCCAAAGAACTTGGGCTAGACAAAGCTTATGGGGACCTCCTTCCGGAAGATAAGGTAAATCATGTACAACAACTGATCGATCAAGGTCGCCGTGTTGCCTTTGCCGGTGATGGCGTAAATGACGCACCGGTAGTAGCCTTGGCGCAGGTCGGCATCGCCATGGGTGGACTCGGAGCCGATGCAACCATCGAAACGGCTGATGTGGTGATCCAGAACGATGAACCCCACAAGATCCTGTCTGCCATCAAAATCGGTAAAATTACCCGAAGCATTGTCTGGCAGAACGTCATTCTCGCGATGGGGATCAAAATCATTGTCTTGATTCTTGGTGCCGGAGGTGTTGCAACACTCTGGGAAGCCGTCATCGCCGATGTTGGGGTAGCGCTTTTGGCTATTTTAAATGCCATTCGAATCCAGCAGAAAAAAGTCTAACTAAAAGCAGGGCTGTCCAAAAGTTGAACAGCCCCGTTTCTTCTATTTCATCCCGGATCTAATTTAGATCACAAAGAGCAATTTTAATCCCGCCAAGCTTTGTACGCATTGATCAATCCATTTGTCGAAGAATCATGACTTGTAACCGGATTGGCGTCGCTTAATTCCGGGAGGATTTGATTGGCCAATTGTTTACCGAGCTCGACACCCCATTGATCAAAACTATAAATATTCCAGATCACACCCTGGACAAAAATCTTATGCTCATACAATGCGATAAGTCGTCCTAAAGTGCGTGGCGTCATTTTTTTGAACAGGATGGAATTCGTTGGGCGATTACCTTCAAAAACTTTATAGGCTTTCAGTGCTTCAATTTCCGGGTCCGACTTTCCGGCTTTCTTAAATTCAGCAACCACTTCGGCTTCCGTTTTGCCATTCATCAAAGCCTCAGTCTGCGCAAAAAAGTTAGACAACAGCAATTGGTGGTGGTTTCCGATCGGATTAAGACTATTGGCAGGTGCAATGAAATCACAAGGAATCAACTTGGTGCCCTGGTGAATCAACTGATAGAAGGCGTGCTGCCCGTTCGTACCAGGTTCACCCCAGATAATCGGTCCAGTCTGATAATCCACCTGTTGACCATTGCGATCAATATACTTACCGTTACTTTCCATATCCCCTTGTTGGAAATAAGCGGCAAAACGGTGTAGGTATTGATCGTAAGGAAGAATTGCGTGACTTTCCGCTTGGAAAAAATTATTGTACCATACACCAAGCAAAGCCAATATCACGGGAATATTGGATTCAAAGGAGGTTTCCTTAAAATGAACATCCGCTTCATAGGCACCTTTCAACAGTTCCTCGAAATTATCGAAGCCTATTGCCAAACTGATTGAAAGACCTATTGCAGACCACAGGGAATAACGTCCGCCCACCCAGTCCCAAAACTCAAACATATTCTGGGTATCTATTCCAAAGGCACGTACTGCTTCTGTATTGGTGCTCAATGCAGCAAAATGCTTAGCGACATCTTCCTGAAGGGCACCACTGGCCAGAAACCAATCTTTAGCGGTATGGGCATTGGCCATCGTTTCCTGTGTTGTGAAAGTTTTTGATGCAATCAAAAACAACGTTGTTTCAGGATCCACAGCTTTCAATGTTTCAGCAATGTGTGTACCGTCTACATTGGAAACAAAATGGACATTTAACCGCGTCTTATAAGCTTTTAATGCTTCTGTTACCATCACAGGGCCGAGATCTGAACCTCCAATACCGATATTAACTACATCGGTAATTTCTTTTCCTGTATATCCTTTCCACTGGCCAGATAGAATCTCTTCGGTGAAAGTTCTCATGTGTGCCAACACTCGTTTAACATCAGGCATGACGTCCTTTCCATCCACATATACGGGTTGGCCGGATTGGTTTCTCAAAGCGGTGTGTAACACCGGTCTGTTTTCGGTCACGTTGATCCGCTCGCCCGAGAACATAGCCGCTATCGCTTCTTCAAGACCACATTCTTTAGCCAGCTGTACCAAGAGCGCTTTTGTCTCTGCAGTAATCCGATTTTTGGAGTAATCCAAAAGTATATCTTCAAAAGCGATCGAGAACTTCTCAAAACGTGCGGGATCTGCGGCGAAAAGTGTGCGTAAATCATTTTTTTCGCTATTGTTAGATAGCCCTGATAAAGAACCAAAATGCTGTGCTAGATTCGTATAGGCCGCAGTCTTTGTAAAATTAATTTTTGGGAACATACTGTTTTTACTGAAATTAGTTGTTTTAAACATCAATAAGAGCCTTCTGTATTTCATTGTTACACATCGTGTAGATCCTTAAATGAAGGTTTATTCTGTTGACAATACCAAAACTAAAAAAAAAAGGTCAAATTATCTCTATTTGACCATCTATTAGGACGCGAAGTTATTAAGCTAGAAGCGCGAATTTATTAATTAAAATTTCTACTTTAGCGGATATGACAAAAGAACAAATTCAAGACTTGAGGGATCGTGTTACTTCCCTGAGGAGGCATCTTTGACATCGATGCACGCAAAGAAGAAATAGAAAGAGATCAAGCTATTACGCTTGAAGCAAGCTTTTGGGATGATTCCAAAGCTGCAGAAAAAATACTCTTGGCCATAAAAAACCAAAAGGTGTGGACAGACCACTTCGACGAAGTTGCAGCGGCCGTTGAAGACGCCTATGTGATGTATGAATTCTTCCAGACAGGCGACGCCGACGAAAAGGAAGTGGACGACCAATTTAAACTTGCTCTAGCTAAAGTCGAAGAACTCGAATTCAAAAACATGCTTAGCGCTGAGGAAGATCAACTGGATGCGATCTTACAGATTACAGCCGGTGCCGGCGGCACTGAAAGCTGTGACTGGGCAGCCATGCTGATGCGGATGTATATTATGTGGGGTGAGAAAAATGGGTACCGGGTAACCGAACAAGATTCGCAGGAAGGTGATGTTGCAGGTATCAAGAGTGTAACTTTACAGATATCCGGAGATTTTGCTTATGGCTACCTGAAGGGCGAAAATGGTGTACACAGGCTCGTTCGGATTTCTCCATTTGATTCCAATGCAAAACGCCATACCTCGTTTGCTTCTGTTTATGTCTATCCTTTGATTGATGATAATATTGAGATTGATGTTAAGGATTCAGAAATCGAATGGGATACTTTCCGCTCGGGTGGTGCAGGAGGTCAGAATGTCAATAAAGTGGAAACAGCTGTTCGATTACACCACAAACCTACTGGCATTATTATTAAAAATCAGGAATCCAGATCGCAATTACAAAACAAAGAAAATGCGATGCGCTTATTGAAATCACAGTTATATGAGATTGAAATGCGTAAACGCCAGGAAGCTACCGCTGCTATTGAAGGAAACAAAAAGAAAATCGAATGGGGATCCCAAATTCGAAATTATGTCCTCCATCCTTACAAGTTAATTAAAGATTTACGGACCAATTACGAAACCTCCAATACACAAGCTGTCCTGGACGGTGATCTAAATGATTTTCTAAAAAATTATCTAATGGAATTTGGTGGATAAAGACTATTCCGAAACTTGATGATATTGAAGACGTCCCCCTTTGGAGGCGTCTTTTTTTTGTACTATCCTTTGCTTTTTTTATTTGGCTTAAGCTGAATTTCTTCAACCTGCACATTGCCCCCTTTCCTACACAGTTTGTCACAAAAACTGTCAATTTCTTTTAACAATCTGCATGCAAATGTTAAAAAACCTTAAAAGTCTATTGAATCGATCGTCGTTATATTTTGGCATAATTCTGTTACAAGTAAATCACAAAACACTACAAATCAACAGATTAATTACTTATTATTTGTATCAAGAACGTTACAATTAGATGGGATTGCTTATTTTTGGCACGAAATAAAGGCATGTCTTTTGCGTTTATGGAATCGTAATATTTTCATTACAAAAGATGCCGACAGCGGTATCTCTTTAAACACTGAACGAAAGAATGTATATCTAAAATAGAACGGTTATGAATTACATGAAAGACAACTCGATCGTATCCAAGCAGATGGCCAAACAATGGAAGCCTGCGGTATATGATGTAAATGCAGGAGAAAAGCGATCTGATCATACAGTGAGCAAAAACGAGGAAAGCAACTTTGGTCCAAAAGAATATGGTATTTTTGGAGCAACTTTTTTTATACTATTTGCGTCAGTTTTTGGCGTATACATGCTTCAACCAGATTTTGATGCATTACGTTTCCAACGTTTAGACAGCATCGGCGGAACATTTTTAATTGCGTTGGGAATATTTCTAGCTGTTGTTGCTATCAGCTTTTTGATTTTTTTGATTGTACTGCATCGTAAATATAAACCCATTGCTTCTGTATCGGACGATGAGCTACCAACTTGTACGATTATCGTTCCAGCTTATAACGAAGGACAATTAGTTTATGATACCTTACATAGTTTGGCTAGCAGCGATTATCCGGAGAAGAAATTGCAGATTATTGCAATCGACGACGGTAGTAAAGATAATACCTTTGCTTGGATACAACGTGCCAAAATGGAATTGGGCGATCGTGTTGAAATTTATCAGCAGCCCAAGAATATGGGTAAGAGACATGCCTTGTACCGTGGATTTAAATTAGGTACGGGAGAGATTTTCATCACGGTTGATAGTGACTCTATTGTTAAAAAGGATACCATACGTAATATGGCGAGTCCATTTGTAACAAACAAGGAATGTGGGGCAGTTGCGGGTAATGTGCGTGTATTGAATACTAAAAAAGCGATTATACCGCGTATGTTAAATGTGAGCTTCGTATTCAGCTTTGAGTTTGTACGTTCTGCACAAAGTATGTTGGGTACGGTAATGTGTACACCAGGAGCATTATCTGGCTATCGTAAAGAGGCTGTGATGAACTGTTTGGAAGATTGGATTAACCAGACTTTTATGGGACAACCGTCGGATATCGGTGAAGATCGCGCGATGACCAATATGATCCTGAAACAGGGGTATCATGTTTTATTTCAATCCAACGCATACGTTTATACCGACACACCTGTACGTTACAAAAATCTGTACAAGATGTTTATCCGTTGGGAACGAAGCAACGTGCGTGAAAACATTGCGATGAGTCAATTTGCCTTTAAGAATTTCCGTCAGGGACCTAAATGGGGAGCACGTATCTTATTGCTTATGCAATGGAAAAAAGTGTTATTGTCTTATCCGATGATGTTACTGATGTTATGGACCGTATTTCATTATCCACTGATGTTCTTAAGCTCAACATTGGTCGGTATCTTAATATTTTCCAGCGTCCAGGCCTATTTCTTTGCTTCCAAAAACTCGGATGCCAAAGAAGCTTTCTGGGCTTATAGTTACAGTATATTTTATGCTTTCAGCTTATTCTGGATTACACCGTATGCTATAGCGACAGCTGGACGCAGAGGTTGGTTGACAAGGGGTTAAAATTAACGCAAAGAACGTATATTTACAGCTATATATGAGAGATTTTAAGGTAAAAAAGATTGCCATCATTGGTCAAGGGTATGTGGGATTACCATTAGCGATAGCGTTTTCCGATTATTTCCCCGTGATTGGATTTGATATTAATGAAACACGTATTGATGAACTTAGGCGCGGTGTTGACCGTACACTGGAAGCTGATAAAAAAGAACTGGAACTTGCAAGAGAGTTATTTACCACATCAAACCAAAGTAAGGGGTATAATGCAAGTAGTTCTACCGCAGACATTGCTGATGCAAACGTATATATAGTCACCGTACCAACTCCTATTGATCGCTATAATTCACCCGATCTATCACCATTGCTGGAGGCATCTAAAATGATTGGCGGATTACTAAATCCGGGCGATTTGGTTATTTATGAATCTACCGTCTATCCTGGTTGTACTGAAGAAGAGTGTATACCTGTTTTGGAAAGTTGCTCGGGATTAAAATTTAACCAAGATTTTTTTGTTGGTTATTCACCAGAACGTATTAATCCAGGCGATAAAGTAAATTCACTTCAAAAGGTCATGAAAGTGACTTCTGGAAGTACACCTGAGGCAGGATTGGTGGTAGATGGACTTTATAAGAATATTATTGAAGCCGGGACACATTTGGCGCCCTCAATCAAAGTTGCCGAAGCTGCCAAGGTGATCGAAAATGCGCAGCGCGATGTAAATATCTCCTTTATGAATGAGCTCGCGCTAATCTTCGACCGTGTAGGAATAGATACACAGGATGTGTTAGATGCTGCGGGCACAAAATATAATTTTCTACGTTTTAAACCAGGACTAGTGGGCGGTCATTGTATTTCTGTAGACCCCTACTACCTCGCTCAAAAAGCAACTCAACTAGGTTATCACCCACATGTTATTTTATCTGGAAGAGAAGTAAATGATCAGATCGCCTCCTTCATCGCATCAAAAGTGGTGAAATTGATGATTCAGAAAAACATCAAATTTGAAGGGGCAAAAGCGTTAGTATTGGGCATCACCTTCAAAGAAAACTGTCCTGATATGAGAAATAGTAAAGTTATAGATATGATTCAGGATCTTCAAGAATTTGGTCTAAAAGTCGACATTTATGATCCATGGGTCAATAGAGATGAAGTGAAATCACATTTTAATTTAAAACTATTATCGGATCTTCCCGAATCTGCAGATTATGACAGTGTTATTCTGGCTGTGGGACACCGAGAGTTCTTACATTTAGATCTCAATAATTTAAAAAAGAACCCATCCGTTGTTTTTGATATCAAGGGCATACTCGACAGAAAATTTGTAGATGCCCGCTTATAAAGATCCGTTCTAATTGTCTTTTTTCAAATCCTGATCTACTTGTCAAAAATTTAAGCAGATCAGGATTTTTAGTATCTGGCATTTTGTGCAATCGTTTGATAAAAAAACATTACTATATTTCTGTTTTTAATATTAACTCAACACCACAATTATAATTTAACCTAATTAAACTAGGGATGTTACACAAATTGCGGTAATCATGAAACAGCTAGATGACACCGAACTATTCGCATGGATTCAAGCAAATGACCGTCATGCTTTTTATGCTTAAACAGTGTACACGTTCTTTCGGCTTATAGCCAACTTACGCTACCAGTTTCGACGTCATAGTTCGCTCCGACAATTTTAATTTTACCCTCTTCTTCCAATTTCCGGAGCGTTGAACTCTGTTTGCGAATGTCACGGATTGCATGTTTAATATTCTGTTGATTTAGTTTTTCAAGCAGTACACTATTTTTAGAAGAACGTTCTTCCCCCTGCTCGATCACTTCATTGATGATCGGGTCGAAATGATTAATCAAATGATTTAGGTTATCCATTCCCATACCCTCGATCTGCGCCGCATCCAATCCTCCTTTTAATGCCCCACATTTGGTATGCCCCAAAACGACAACAAGTTTAGAACCGGCCACATTGCAACCAAACTCCATCGATCCCAAAATATCCTGATTGACAAAATTTCCGGCAATCCGGATACTGAAGATATCACCCAGTCCCTGATCAAATATAAGCTCAGCTGAAGTACGGCTATCGATGCAGCTTAGCACCACGGCGAATGGCCACTGCCCTTCACGTGTGGCGTTCACCTGTTCGAGAAGATCGCGGTTAGCTTTCAGGTTATTAACAAAGCGCTGGTTTCCTTCTTTCAGGAAGTCCAATGCCTTTTGTGGGGTAATTGTTGATTGTGTTTCGTACGTATGTGCCTTCATAAAATTATATTATTTGGAATAGTAAAGGTAAAATTAATACGTTACATTTTAATTACCAACAAGACAAAATACCTGTAATTGGTTTATAGTTTCACCCAACCCTTATGCAAGAGTTGTTTTCCAGCCTTCAACGTAAAACCGAATTAATATTCCTTAATCTTGCCTTATTTAACCACAGTGACTTCTTTCTTTTCGTAATAGTCCATCCAAGCTTTAATTCTTCCGACAAACATTTTAAGATAGTTTTCTGTCAAAAATATATTGGACCAATCAAATCTTTGCGCCTGTACGCCAAGATAAAAAATAAAAATAGCAGCGCCAGCTTTCGGTATTAACCTGAGCTCTTTTTCAGATAAAGGTCTATTACTTTGGTATCCACGCAGGAAACTTTGGATTTTTAATTCATACTGCTCTTTATCTGATTCTATGAAAAACAGCTGTTTGCAGAAATATCCAACGTCTAAAATTTGCCAGCCATTTCCACAAAAGTCAAAGTCAAAAATGGTAATCTCATGCTCGTCTGTAACAGCCATATTATCATACCAGATATCCATATGTATAATTCCGGTTTTCGTATGATCAAAATCTGAATTTTGAAAATTTCTGCCAAACTCCTTGATGAGTTCCATTTCTGGCAACTTGTCTGAGAAGAATTGTTGTAAATACGCATAAGGTAATTCTATAAGCGACTTCTTATTGTAAGACACACGGTTAATGTTCTTGTTTTCGGTATGGTTATGGATATTTGCCATTAGAGAACCTATCCGAAAGCACGTTTCGATGTCCATAAATCGAATTTTCTCCCCTTGAGCAAAGGAAAAAAGTACAACGTATCTGATTCCTTCAGGCGCATTTATTTCTTGAATGAACCCTCCGTCTTTATCTTCAATTGGAAAAGAAACGCTTAAATTATTCTTCTTCAATGATTTCAAAAGTTCAAGTTCTTCAATAATTTCGGATTTTGACCGCCAATTATGACTATAAATGCGCAAAACGTATTTCGTTTCGCTGTTGGAAAGAAAATACGTATGGTTCATTCCTGTTCTGAATAAGGAACATTGGTATTTGTCGTCTAGGCCATATCTATTTATCACAAAATCGCCTAATTGTTTGGCAGAAAGAGTAGAAGCTATAACAGGAAATGTTGTCATTTTTTTTCTGGAAGTTCGTATTGGTTTTGTAGATACTCAAAGATAAAAAAGAAGCTGTCTCAAATT